>WTGA01000091.1:3068-8294 GCA_011523765.1 Gammaproteobacteria bacterium | reverse complement strand
GAAAACCCCCCTGAATTAATTGAAAACCGGGTCGAATCGCGGAAGTCGGGTTAGCCTGCACCCTGCGCAGCAGGGCCGGTCTCCAACGCTGGCCGATGGTGGGCCCGTCGGCTGTGGCAGGCGCGCGGCGGTGCGCACTCCTCACCAGCCCGATTGAAACCATTGCCCCCTTTGTGTGTCCAACCGTCCCGATCAGGCGGGCAGGGTTGGGCGATCAGGGGGTCAACGGCGTCTCCAGCGGTGGTATTTCTCCAGCAGTCCGAGTGCCCACTGGGGGGCATGGGCCTTCTTCCAGTTGCCCGCTGCAAATTTGTTAGCTTCCATCCAGGTCGGATAGGCATGAATGGTTCCGAGGATTTTATTCAGCCCCAGTCCGTGGCGCATGGCCAGCACAAACTCGGCAATCAGGTCCCCCGCATGCCGACTGATGATGGTCACCCCCAGGATCCGGTCCTTGCCGGGTGCCGTCAGGACCTTGATCTTCCCGTAGGGATGGCCATCGGCCAATGCACGGTCCAGCTGGCTGAGGTCATACTCGGTGACTTCGTAGGCAATCCCTTTTTCATTGGCTTCCTGTTCATTCAGTCCCACGCGGGCCACTTCCGGGTCCGTATAGGTGGCCCACGGCAGTACGCTGTAATCCACCTTGAATTTCCGGAAGGTGCCAAAGAGTGCATTGACTGCGGCATACCAGGCCTGGTGTGCGGCGGCATGCGTGAACTGGTACGGGCCGACCACATCCCCGACCGCGTAGACATTGGGATGTCCCGCCTGCAAGTACTCATTCGCATCAATGGTCCTGCGCCGGCTGACGGGAACATTGATCTGGTCCAGTCCGTATCCTTCCATGCGCGCCGCCCGGCCCACCGCGACCAGGATCTGGTCAAATTCAATTTCAACCGGTGTCCCCTCCCGGTCACAATGCAATCGCCGGATGCCGCCATCCGTGGTGATTTTTTCCGCACGGTGCCCGGTGAGGACAGCAATGCCTTCGAGTTCGAACACTTCGCGCATTTTGTCGGAAAACTCGGCATCCTCGTTGATCAGGACCCGGGGCAGCATTTCCACCAGCGTGACCTCGCTGCCGAACCGTGCGAAACACTGAGCCAGTTCGCAGCCGATGGGTCCGCCGCCAAGGACCACCAGTTTCCCGGGGAGTTCCCGGAGTTCCCAGATGGTGTCCGAGGTCAGGTAGTCCACTTGATCGATTCCCGGGATGGGCGGGACAAACGGTTCGGCTCCGGCAGCAATGACAATGCTGCGGGCCGTCAATTCGAAACCGTTGACCCGGACACAGTGGGGGGACCGGATTTCCGCCTCGCCCTGGATGACCTCAACCCCCAGGGACGTATAGCGCTCCACCGAATCGTGCGGGGCGATGGACCGGATCACCTTCTGAACCCGTTCCATGATCTCCGCGAAGTCGAATTCGACGCTGGTTTTGCCGATCCCGTAATTCCGGGAGTTCTGCAGGTCGTGGATGAATTTGGCGGATGCGATCAGTGATTTGGAGGGAACGCAACCGGTATTGAGGCAATCCCCCCCCATGGTTCCCTTTTCAATCAAAATCACCCTGGCCTTGACAGCCGCTGCGATATAGGCCGTGACCAGCCCGCCACTGCCGGCGCCGATGACAATCAGGTTTGCGTCGTATTGCCTAGCCATGTCAATGCTCCTTTCTTTTGATCATTCCCAACAGGTATTTTGCGACATAGGGAAACACTGCGAGCAGCAGGAATGATCCGATCAGGGCGGGGGAGAGCAGGCCCTTGATGGAATCCAGGCGTCCCAGCTGGGTGCCGGCGTTGACGAAAACCATCGTTCCCGGGGCCATGCCGACCAGGGAAGCGAAAAAAAAGGTCGCCGTCTTGATCGAGGTCAGGCCCATCACCAGGTTGATCAGGAAAAACGGGATCACCGGGACGAGACGAACGGAAAACAGGTACAGCGCACCCTCTTTCCTGAAGTTTTCCCGAATCCGGGTAACGCGGTCCCCGGCTTTTTTCCGCACCAGGTCATCGAATAGATAGCGGGCAACCAAAAATGAAAGGGTGGCGCCGATGGTGGCGGATACGAGCGCGATGGCGGTACCCGTGACAAACCCGAAGATGGCTCCGCTGCACAGGGTCAGTACCAGCGCACCCGGGATCGAGGCGGCCGTCACCACAATGTAGGTGCCGGAAAAGATCAGCGCGGTGAGCAGGGGATTAGCGGCCTTGTAGGCTTTGAACCCATTCAGTTGAGACTGGATGAATGCCAGGTTCAGGTATTTTTCGGGTCCGATGTACAACAAAATGCCACCGATGAGCACGATTGCACCGACCAGAATGATTTTCCCCTTGGACACGACTGCCTGCCTGTTTGAAGGTAAGGGTCAGGGACTTCCCGGATCCCGGAAAGTTGCAATCCGCAGTGGGATCATGGGGAATCCACCCGGCGGGCACATCATGAAACCGGGTCCAGGCGATCCGTGACGGCAATGGACGGGTGACTTGGCCCGTTGCGCCGCCAGATTCGCAGGAAGGCCCGCGACCCGCATGTGCAGCACTTGCCGGCAGTCCGGACGGTCAGGCTCCCCCATTGATCTTCCGGATGATTGCGTCGGCAAATGCACTGGTGGACAGCGTGGTGGAATTGTCCATGAGCCGGGCAAAATCGTAGGTAACCGTTCTGTCCGCCATCACCGCGGGAAACGCATCATTGATCAATTGGGCGGCCTCCGTCCATCCGATGTATTCCAGCATCATCACGCCGGAAAACAGCAACGAGGAGGGGTTGACCTTGTTCTGGTTGGCATATTTGGGCGCGGTTCCATGGGTGGCCTCGAAAACGGCAACATGATCTTCCATATTCGCCCCGGGGGCGATACCGACCCCTCCGACTTCTGCGGCCAGTGCATCGGAAAGGTAGTCGCCATTCAGGTTCATGGTCGCAATCACGTCAAATTCTGCAGGCCGGAGCTGCAGCAGCTGGAACATGATATCCGCAATCCGGTCCTTGATCAGGATTTTCCCGTCGGGCATTTCCCCCTGGTGCTCCTCCCACAACTCTTCCTCCGTGACAATATACGGCCGGAATTCCTCCTTGGCCACTTCGTATCCCCAGTTGCGAAATGCGCCTTCCGTATATTTCATGATATTTCCCTTGTGCACCAGGGTGACGCTCGGTTTTTGGTGGTCGATGGCGTATTGGATGGCTTTTCTGACCAGTCGCTTGCTTCCGAAGGCACTGATGGGTTTGACACCAAGCCCCGCGTCCTCGAAAAATTCCGCTCCCAGTTCTTCACGAAGGAATTTCGCCAGTTTTTTGTTGGCATCGGTCCCGCTTTCATATTCGATTCCAGCGTAGACATCCTCGGTGTTCTCCCGGAAAATCACCACGTCCACCTCTTCGGGTTTTTGCAGTGGCGACGGCACTCCACGATAATAACGGACCGGACGGACACAGGCGTAAAGGTCCATTTCCTGTCGCAGGGAAACGTTCAATGAGCGAAACCCGCCTCCAATGGGTGTCGTCAGCGGTCCTTTAATGGATACGACGAGTTCCCGGATGGCCTCGATGGTCTCCTGGGGAAAATAAACACCGCTGTAGATTCCAGCCGCTTTTTCCCCCATGTACAGTTCGCACCAGTGTACCTTCCGCTTGCCATGATAGGCTTTCTCGATGGCGGCATCCCACACCCGCAACGAGGCGGACGTGATATCCGGGCCAATGCCGTCGCCTTCCACATACCCCAATATCGGGTGATCGGGAACGACAAGCCGGTTGCCGGAAATCGAGATTTTCTTGCCGTTTTCAGGGAGCTGGATATGTTGGTAAGTCATTATTTTGCCCATTCATCTGGTTGGGATTGATACAAAGGTATACGGGTACCTCCCGATTATACTGCATTGACAGGAATTTCCCCGCTGCCGGGTCCGCTTGCGGGCCGGTAATGCCTGCCCTGAAATTCAACCGCGATTACGCAATTATAAGACGGTTATCCGGGTTTCCCAATATGGTGTCAACCGGTTCCCGAAGGAACCATAGTGGCCGGATACCCGACAGGCAGACCAATCCCGTACCGGTCAACCCGGGAACCGCAAAGGCCAGCGGGGATCATGAACCTGTCTCCATTCCCGGGCACGGCAGGGATGAGTCCGGACCAGCCATTCCGGTCAGGTTTGTTTTTCATGCAAAAACAATGAGATTGAATAATTTCAAAGAAAAATCTTTCGCACAGTTCCTGGCCGGGAAATACCGGAAATCACCGGGTGCCAATCGGTTGTGCCTTTCGTGTCCCGTTGTGTTCACTGCATTGAACCAATTCCGGCCCGGTTCAACGGTATGCAACTTCCTGGCGGGAATGGCTGTGTCCGGATTGGGAACATTGCCATCCTTGATCGCATTCCAGTATAGTCGGGAAATTCTCCCCAATACAGGGACTGGCAGATGTCGGTTGCAATCATGAAAAACACAGGTTCCGGAATTGAAAACGATCCGCATTTCGAGGCCCGGTGCGATCTGGCGGCAGTTTTCCGGTGGACCGCGCGCATGGACATGCATGAAGCGGTTGTCAACCATTTCAGCTATGCGGTGTCGGACGACGGAAGTCAATTCCTGGTGAATCCCAATGGCCGGCATTTTTCCCGCATCCGGGCAAGTGAGTTGCTGCTGGTGGATGCCAATGACGACGAGACCCTGAGCCGGGCGGACGCCCCGGAACCCACCGCCTGGTACATCCACGGTGCCATGCACCGCAATGTTTCCCATGCCCGTTGTATTTTGCACCTCCATCCCCGGTATGCCACGGTTCTGGCCTCGCTGGCGGACAGTACACTGCCTCCGATAGACCAGAACACCATGCGGTTCTATGGACGGACCGTCGTTGACGACGGTTTCGACGGCCTGGGTCTGGGAGACGAAGCGGAAAGACTGACGAGGCAGGTGCAGGACTGTCCGATCATCATCATGGGCAATCACGGGGTGATGGCGGTGGCACAGAACATTGCCCTGGCACAGAACATTGCCCTGGCATTCGATGACCTCTATTATTTTGAACGGGCCTGTGAAAACTATATTCTTGCCCTGCAGACCGGGAAGCGACTGCGTATCGCCACCGACGAAGTGGCCCAGAAAACGTCTGAACAATGGCAAGGGTATGTCCAGGAACTGGCCGATGCCCACTTGCGTGCGTATCGCCACCGACGAAGTGGCCCAGAAAACGTCTGAACAATGGCAAGGGTA
>WTGA01000091.1:0-2968 GCA_011523765.1 Gammaproteobacteria bacterium | reverse complement strand
TGTCCAGGAACTGGCCGATGCCCACTTGCGTGAAATCAGGGAAATCCTGGACCGGGAAGAACCCGATTACCGGCAGTAGCCACAACCGCCTCGAAACAAACCCCTGCAAGCGATATGGCCACTTTCCCCTGTGCACCGGATTCCGAACGGACCCGTGGTCCCGGGAAGACGGTTCCCGTGCACAAGGGGTCATCGGGCCGGGGAAGGCCAAACAGGTTGGGGGGTGTGTACAATCGGTTCCAACATCTTAATGTAGCGAGTTGAATATGAATGCAATCATCGGAGAGAGCTGGCAGAAGGTGGGCCCGGCAGAAGAGATAGACGAAGAAGATGTCATGCGGTTTGACTTCGGAGAAAAAACCTTTGCGGTCTACCATACCGAGGAAGGGTTTTTTGCCACGGACGGATTGTGTACCCACGAAGACCAGCATCTTTCGGAAGGACTGGTCATGGACGATCTCATTGAATGCCCGTTGCATCAGGGACTGTTCCACATCCCGACCGGAGAAGCGAGAAGCGCACCGGTTTGTATCGATTTGCAAACCTACCCGGTCCAGGTGGTGGAGGGGGAGATCTACATCCGGATCAGGGATTGATGCGGCCGATGGCCTGTTTGAAGTCCCGGGGTTGCCCCTTGTGAACCGGGGCCGTGAAAGACGGGTTTCCCGGTGGCCTGAAAGCGGTTATGGGACCACCTTCTCCAGTGCTGCGATGCACTGCTCGATGTCGCGGGAATCATTGTACAGATGGGTGGATATGCGCAGCCTGCCGAAACCGCCATAGGCTCCCCAGATCAGTATATTTTCCTGTTCCAGGGAACGCCGGATCGACTCCAGTCGGTCCGCCATGAAACAGACATTCCCCGCACGATGAAGGTCCTCCTTCGGGGTCATGAGTTCGAAGCCAAGGCGTTGGATTTCTTCCCGGAGTTGACCGCTAAGAAGCAGGACATGGTCCTGGATCCGCCCGGTCCCGATTTCGGATAACCGGTCCAGGGCATTGTTCAGGATATAGATACTGATGAAACTGGCATTTCCCGGCTGAAAGCCCAGGGCGGAGTCCTGCAACTGGAAATCGGTGGGTTGCGGCCAGCCCCCGTGGCGTTGGGTACTGTTCCAGCCGAGAAACGGGGGTTCAAAATCGGGCAATCGATTCCGGTTGATGTAAAAGACCGCGGTGCCATGAATGCCCAACAACCATTTATAACAGCTGCAGACCAGGATATCGGCATAGCTTCCGTCAACCGGTACCACACCGGCCGAATGGGTGGCATCGAGCAGCAGCAGTGCGTTGGATGCCCGGACGGTTCTCGACAGTCTTTCAAGCTCCATTCGCTGGCCGGTAAACATGCTGACATGGCTGATTGCGACGATCCGGGTCCGTTCATCCATCAAATCGGCGATATCCTCGATATGGATAAACCAGTTCCTGTTCCGGACGATGCGTATCTCGACCCCCTGGTCTTCCAGGCGGGTCCAGGGCAATATGCCGGATGGAAATTCAATGTCTGTCACAATCACATTGTCGCCTTCTTTCCAGTTCAGGCCGTAGGCGACATTGTTGACGCCTTCCGAAACACTGGACAGGAAAGCGATGTCATCCGGGCTGACTGAAAAAAGCTGTGCGCACTGGTTCCGGGTGACCTCAATCATTTGATCCAGCAGGCACCGGGCGTTTTCCCCTCCCGCCTTGTCTTCCATGAACTGCCGGACCGCCTGCTGGTGCGAGACCAGCATGGGGGTTTCACCACCGGCCGTGAGGTTCACGGTGTTTTCCAGGCCGATGAATTCTGATTTCGCGATGAGCGGCTCTGTCATTTGCTTTGCCGGGGTGTGATTGCCTGTTTTTCGATATGCATTTGTGTCACTATGCGCGCTTTGAAATTCAGGTCCGACCGTTCATGACCAGACACGGTATCAGTGCCAATACCCAGGGTATCCTGTGTTTGCTCTGCGCGCTGGTATTCCTGACCATCAGCGATTCCATCGTCAAGTGGTTGAGCCCGCACTATGCATTGCATCAAATCATGCTGTATCGTGCGTTGTTTGCGCTGGTGGTTGTGCTGAGTATAGTCAAGCTGGAAGGCGGATTCCACTTGTTGAAGACCCGGCGGCCACGTCTTCATCTGTTGCGCGGCGGGTTGCTGGTCCTGGCCAACATGTTCTTCTTTCTCGGGCTGGCCACCCTGTCTTTGGCTGAAACCGTGGCGTTGTTCTTTGTGGCCCCCCTGTTCATCTGCCTGTTATCCCAATGGATTCTGGGGGAAAAGGTGGGCGCATCCGGGTGGGTCGCCATCGGGGTTGGATTGGCCGGGGTGGTGGTGATGCTCCGGCCGGGAACCGATGTATTCAAAATGGCGAGCCTGTTGCCCATCCTGGCGGCCCTGACCTATGCGGGGATGCAAATTGTCACCCGGAAACTCGGCGTCCAGGACAAGGCCGGTACGCTGGCGTTTTACATCCAGGTCGCCTTTCTCCTTGTCTGCACGGCAAGCGGTCTCGTGCTCGGCAATGGGCAGTTCAACCATTTCGAAAACCCGACACTGGATTTCCTGCTGCGCGCGTGGGTCGTGCCGGATTTGGCCGGGTTCGGGCTGTTTGCCTTGTGTGGCGGGATTGTCGGGGTCGGCGGGTACTTCCTGTCCCAGGCCTACCGGCTGGGCGAGGCATCCGTGGTCGCTCCCTTCGAATATGCTTCCATGCCATATGCCCTGGTGATCGGCTATTATATCTGGGGCGATTGGCCAGACTGGATCTCCTTTTTGGGGACGGGGCTGATCATTGCCAGCGGGTTGTTGATCCTGTATTTTGAGTGGCGCACGACCGTGTCGCGCAAAGGGTTGATCCCGCAGAAGGAATATTAAACCAGGACATGGGGTGAAAGCATGGTCCAATCATTCCCGGCAGAAGCCCTGGCCTGCCCATGCTACACATCTTTTTACTTGACACAGGAACTCCTATCCGGTAAG
>WTGA01000009.1 GCA_011523765.1 Gammaproteobacteria bacterium | reverse complement strand
TTCCAAGGGACTTTCACCCTCTACCATTTGCCAGTTCGCCTGGCGTACCGGAACACGGGCCTCCAACCGAAATTGGGTCCGGCCCCGACTGAACGGGTTGGCCCCGGCAGGCCTTTCAGGGACTCCACCATTCATTCACGGCAGGAAATGGTACACCGCGGGCAATTGTGCGGGGTCGGTAACGGATGAGTCTTCGTGGTGATAGATATTGACGCGCCCAGTGCCGCAGTCTCCGTATTCATCACAGGAGAGTATCCCGGTGATGCCCTGAAAGCCGGAAGTCGCTCCGATTTCCTTGCGCAGGACCGCACGGTCCACATACAGCTTCCCGCCGTCCACGACCGCCACGGAACGGATGGCACGGAGCAGCAGCGTTGTGGAATCGTACGCGTGTGCCCAGTACGGACTGATCGGAGACCCGTCGTACGCAGACTCGAACACGGCGAGAATCGCATCGGCGTTTTTCCCGGTTGCCATGTTGGAGCCCGAAATGTGGGTCGCTACCGGCCCCGCAAAATAGATACCCTCCGACAATGGTGTACCGAGAAACGCCGACACCAAAAGGGCCGAATCCGCGATCAGCATCGCGCCTTGCAGGCGGTCAATCGACCGGACCTGCCGGATGAACGCCAAACCCTCCGATTCGAAAAGCGGGAAGAATATCCCGTCTGGTGCAACGGCCGAAAACTCCGCGAGAACCTCCGTCATGTCCGTGTCACCCTTTTCAATCCTGGCGGCGGATATAATCTCGCCGCCCAGGGAATGGAACGCATGGCCAAACGCGGCGGCACTGCCGGCAGAGTACGGGTCGCCATCATCCACAGATACCATGCGCCGCAGCCCCAATTCCGCGTAGGCAAACTCAGCGGCCGCTTGCGCATGATAAAGGCCATTGTTCGCTGTGCGGAAATAACCGGGGTAGTAGTGGGCACCGACGTTGCCGGCGAGGTCGGACGTGAGGGCCGGCGATATGTTGGCCGGAGAAACCATGACCAGTCCGGCAACACTGAGCAACGGCGATGCCCCCACTGCCGAACCCGAACACAAGGTCCCGATGACGCCGAGAACCCGCGGTTCGGCAATAACCTGCTCGGCACCGGCGCGCCCTCCCTCCGGAGAACACCGGGTATCGATTGGCCCACCGAGCTCGATCCTGTGACCATAAATGCTTCCGAAATCCCGTACCGCCATCTCGGTGGCGTATTGCAACCACCGGGTAATTGACGGGACCACCGAAGGGGCCATCAAAGAACGTATCTGTACCGCTTCACCCGAACCAACCTGAACCACGCCACCTGGCGCATCCGCTCTTGCCGACGCGGTCAGGAGAACCGTCAGCAGCACGATGTGCAGTTGTCTGATTGCATCACTCATTTGGCAAAACCTTCCTCTTGAATCCTCTGCCCGGACAGAAAATTTATGATACCCCGGGATGGGCTGTCAACCGATGGAATCTCTGCACCTCGCGACCCGACCCGCCGCCCTGTTCTGTGTGGCGACTTCCCTGGCACCGGGCAGGGCACCCCGTTCCCAATATTTTCCGGCCTGAACGGGTATCGCTGTAGCCCAACAGGGAAACGGCGATACATTCCATGCACAGGAGCCCTTCTTCTGCCTGATCCGGATGTTCCACCACATCAGCCCCAGCCCACCATCCTTGAACCAGACCAGCTCTGGCTTTTACGCACCCTTGTCGAGGTCTGCATCCAACGGATTATGGCAGGCAACCCCATGATCGGCTGAAATTTCCCTCATTCCGGGGGGGTGACTGGCACAGCGATGGATGGACCGCGGACAACGGCTCTCAAACACACAACCCGGGGGAATCGATATCGGAGAAGGGATCTCTCCCTCGAGAAGCGGTCGAGGACGCTGGCGTTCTACGACGGGATCGGGGACCGGAACAGAGGAGATGAGTGCCCGGGAATACGGATGAAGGGGTTTGTGAATCAACCGGCTGGATGGCGCAACTTCCACCAGGTGACCCAGGTACATGACGCAGGTACGGTCAGCAATATGCTTCACCAGGCTCAGGTCATGCGTAATGATGATCAGGGACAACCCGAATTCGTTCTTCAGACCACGCAGCAGGTTCACGACTTGTGCCCGAACGGACACATCCAGTGCGGCAACGGGTTCATCACAGATGACCAGCTTTGGCTTCAAGATCAGCGCCCGGGCGATTCCGACCCGTTGACACTGACCACCGGAAAACTCGTGCGGATAACGATTGACCAGATTGGGAAGCAATCCGACCCGCTCCATCATGGTACCCACCCGGCGCGCGACTTCTGACGAAGACAGGTCGGGATGATGGGTCTGCAACGGTTCGCCAATGATCCTGCCCACGGTCATCCGTGGATCGAGGGCCGCCAGGGGATTCTGAAACACCATTGTCATGTCACCACGAATGGCCGACCGGGACTGTCTGCTTTCGGTGGCCAGGTCTTTCCCTCTCCAATAGACCTTTCCGGAGGTCGGCCTGACTGTCCCGACGATCGACCGTGCAAGCGTTGTCTTTCCCGAACCACTTTCACCGACAATTCCCAGAGACTCCCGTTCCTTCAGACGAAAGGAGACGCCGTCCAGGGCGGTCAGTACCCGGGGCGCTGACCACGGCCAGAATCCCTGTCCGGGGAGGGTAAAGTCAACCTTGAGATTCTCAATTTCCAGCAACGGTTTCATGACCGGTTCCTTTGTCCCTTTTCAGGCAGGCCCATGATCGCTGGCCTGACCTGCTGACCTCCGGGATTCGGGTGAAGCATGTCTGGTCTCCGACCTGGCAGCGGGGACTGAAAGGGCAGCCTTCAGGGATAGGACCCAGCATGTTCGGCGGGTTTCCAGGGATGGAAGGCAACTCGGAGACCTCACGGTCCAGGCGGGGCACCGCTTCCAGGAGTGTGGCCGTATAAGGATGGACCGGCGCGGCAAAGATCTCCTCGGTCGGTCCGGTTTCCATCACCCGCCCGCCATACATCACCATGACACGGTCGCTGCATCCGGCCACCAAACCAAGATCATGGGTAATCAACAGGATTGTCGTGCCATAAACCTGCCGAATGGTTTTGAGCAATTCGACAATTTGCGACTGTATGGTCACATCAAGCGCCGTGGTCGGTTCATCGGCAATCAGTATCCTTGGTCGACAAAGCAGTGACATGGCGATCATGATTCGTTGACGCATCCCGCCGGAACATTCATGTGGGAACTGCTCGAACCGGATTTCCGCATCCGCCAGGTTGACTGATTTCAACATTTCAATACACTGAAAACGGGCTTCCCGTCTGGACAGTCCCTGATGCAGCCGGAGCACTTCTGTCATCTGGCTCGAAATTCGCTTGTACGGATTCAAAGAGGTCATGGGATTCTGGAAGATCATTGCGATATCGCTGGCACGGATTCGGGCCATTGAGGTTTCGTGAAGACCCAGAATTTCTTTTCCGCCAAACCGGACTGAACCCGCGGCGTGTGCATTTCGGGCAAGCAACCCCATGATCGCAAACGCGGTCTGGCTCTTGCCAGAACCGCTTTCGCCGACGATAGCCAGTATTTCCCCCCTGCACAGATTGAAGCTGATATCGTTGACGGCATGCACAGGGCCGTCTGCAGTCGAAAAGGTGACCGAGAGATTTCGGGTCTGAAGCAGGGCCATCTACTGATCGTCCCGGGGGTCCAGGGCATCACGCAAACCGTCTCCAACGAAGAAAAACCCCAAAAGCGTGCTGATGAAGAAGAACAACGGAAAACCGATTTGCCACAGCGTGCCGTACTGCATCTGGGATGCGCCGCTATTGATCAGCGCTCCCAGGGAAGTGTTCGGTTCCTGGACTCCCAGTCCGAGAAAACTGATGAAACTTTCATATAAAATCATGTTCGGGACCAACAGCGTCGCATAAACGACTACGACCCCCAGGAGATTCGGGATGATATGGCGCCCTATGATCATCAGCGGTGAAATTCCCGTGACCACGGCATGCTCCACGAACTCCGCCTGCTTGAGGCTCAGAGTCTGGCCCCGTACGATACGGGCCATATCCAGCCATGAAACCAATCCTATTCCGACAAACAGGAGAATCACCGACCGGCCAAAAACCATCAACAGCAGGATCAGTACAAACATGAATGGGATGGACATCAATATGTCCACAATTCGCATCATCACACTGTCCGTGACCCCACCAATGTACCCGGATACCGCACCATAGAAGGTTCCCACAATCACGGCCACCAGTGCACCGAACACCCCCACCATCAATGAAACACGGGTTCCCATTGCCGTACGAACAAAAATATCCCTCCCCAGTTCATCCGTGCCGAAAAGATGCCCCGTCTCCATTGACGGGCGCCCTTTCGATTGAACATCCCCAAGCACATTCCAATCGATCGCCTCTCCTGACCATCCGCTTGCAACCGGAGCCAGCAGTGCGTAGAGACAGATCAGCAGGAGAAGAACCGCACTTCCGATAGCGGCATGATTGCGCAGGAACCTGGTACGGGAATCCTGCCAGAGTGATCGACCATCCGAGGGGTCCACTTTGCTCGCGGTGTCCACGCGCGCCTGAACGGAAAAAATCATTCGACTCCCTGGATACCCTTCAATAGCGAATCCTGGGATCTATCCAAGCATAGAGCACATCCACAACGAGGTTGAAGGTGACCGTCAGGCAGCCGGTCAGAATGGTGATGCCCATGATGAGCGGATAATCACGATTGATGGCTGCATTCACAAAAAACTGCCCAATTCCCCCTGTCGAGAAATACATGTCAATGACCACGGAACCGGTAATCATGCCGACAAATGTCGGACCGAGATAGGAAACCACCGGAAGCATGGCCGGTTTCAGGGCATGGGAGAATATGATCCGGCCAAATCCCAGGCCCATGGCACGAGCCGTCAGGATAAAGTCGGCATTGAGCACTTCCAGCATTGAGGACCGGGTGATGCGGGCAATGGATGCCATAAAACTGGTGGACAGTGCAATGACCGGCATCACCAGGTACGGAAGCTGGCCTCCTTGCCAGCCGCCCCCTGGCAGGACGCCCAGCCAAAGCGTGAATACCAGAACCAGTATCGGAGCCATCACAAAATTGGGCAATGCCTGCGCCCCGATCGAGATACCGACTGCCAGGTAGTCCAACCAGGTGTTTTTCCGGATGGCGGCGACGATACCGAGGGTCACTCCCACCAGGACACTGACCAGGAAAGCCAGGAAACCATAAGTCAGGGTGACCGGGAAGCCTTGCAGGACAATGTCGGTTACCGTGCGGTCCTGATAGGCAAACGAGGGACCAAAATCAAAGTCCATGACAATCCGCCAGACATAACTCGCGATCTGTTCGGCAAGCGGTCGATCCAAACCATACCGGGCTTCAATATTGGCGAGCACATCGGGTGGCAAAGGCCGCTCTCCGGCAAAGGGACTGCCTGGAGCCACCACAATGAGCAGATAAGAAAAGACGACCAGGGCCAAAATGGTCGGAATACCGATCAGGATGCGACGGATGATGTAGGAGGCCATGCACTAGTTCATCGGGCTACATTTCCTTTACGCGGTAAAGATCTTTCGAATACCACTGTTTCTGGACATTGTCATACGGCCATCCCTTGACATCAGGCTTGAGCATGAACGCGCTGGCATAATGATAGACCGGAATAATGGCCATTTCGTCTGCCAGGATAGTTTCCACTTCACTGTAATGGGACTGGGGGTCGGCCTGTTTCTTGGCCTCCTGCATCAACAGGTCCACTTCAGCATTGGAAAAGCGTCCGCTGTTGATCGTGTTGCCAGTAGTCATGATATCGAGAAATGTCGAGGCTTCATTGTAATCGCCGCACCAGCCGGCCCGGGCCAGATCAAACTGTTGGGTGGAACGGATATCCAGATAGGTTTTCCATTCGTAGTTGACCAACTCGATTTCGATCCCCAATTTCTGTTTCCACATCTGGGCAACCACCGTTGCGATCAGTTTGTGTGCTTCTGATGTGTTGTAGATGAACGTGAACTTGAGATCGTTTTCCTTGCCATATCCCGCTTCGTGCATCAAGCTTTTCGCGATGGAATCCCGGTCTGCCTGGGATAGTTTCATATAGTCGATCTCCGGCATCCTGAACCCCGCAGTTGCCCAGTGTGTAAAACTGTAGGCGGGATACTGCCCGCCCTTGAGCACGCTTTGGACGATCACGTCGCGATCAATGGCGTAGGACAGTGCCTTTCTGACACGTTGGTCTCCCAGAGCAGGATGGGCAGAATCCGTATGGTTGATTGCAAAATAGTAACTGCAAAGGATCGGCACCGATTTGGCCTCATCCGGATAGTCGGCAACCAGGTTTGGATACTGCCCGGACGGTACCCCGGTCATATCCAGTTCACCCGCCAAATAGCGGGTCAGGGCCAGATTCTCGTCATTAACCACCTTCCCGGTCACTTTTTCCATGAATGTCGCGTTGTTGTTCCAGTAATAGGGATTCCGTTCACGGGTGTGGTACTCCTTCGGTACATGTTCGGTCAAAATGTAAGCGCCGTTCGAAACGATATTTTCAGGTCGGGTCCAGGCAATCCCGTACTTCTCAATCGTGGCACGATGGGTTGGAAAAAAAGTGGCATAGGTCGTCATTTCCGGGAAATAGGGCAATGGCTGTTTCAGGTGGACCTCCAGTGTGTAGTCATCGACTGCAGTGACCCCGAGTTCCGTTGGCGGCTTTTCCCCGGCAATGATTTTCGAGGCATTCGAAATCATGCTGAGCCCAACGTACCAGGCATAGGGTGATGCCGTTGCCGGATCGACCGCCCGTCGCCAGGCATACACAAAATCAAACGCTGTCAGCGGGTCTCCATTCGACCATTTGGCCATTTCACGCAGGTGAAAGGTATAGGTTCGGTTTGCGTTGGAAATGACATGCCGTTCCGCCACTCCGGGGACCAGATTGCCGGTTTCACCCTGATTGTACAGGCCTTCAAACAAATCCCGAATGACATCGAATCCTTCAGAATCCTGGTTCAACTGTGGGTCCAGGGTGGGGAATTCGTCCAGCATGCGGTAGGAAAATGTCCGGTTATCCGAGAGTTCCTCGCCGGTTTCCGGATGGAACGAACCGGCTTGGAGAGTTTCAGCAGGAATTCCAACCACCATACAAACGGCCAGAAACGACAGAACAATATGGGGAGGCAAGCAATACATGAATGGGTAAAATCCTGAAGAATGATCAACTTGTCACGATCATGAGTATATCCCATACTAAACCGATTAGGGAATCTGGAAAACCTACCGAAAACTTCATCCTGCGGGGACGGATCATGGAGTACGATGTCGTCTTCCGGTTCTGGTAAGCACCGCGGTTTTCACACGGTCATATTCGGACCGTACGGGGAGCACCGCCACCGGCCTCCAACGCCATACAGCGCCGGTCGAGTTTCGCCCGCACCAGCAGGTCCAAGTTGCCCCGGCGACACTGTTGCCTGGGCAGAGCCAAGATATCGCTTTCCCGGCCCATCACCGCAATGGGACGGATGCAGTTCCTTCGTCAACTCCGCCGTTTCCTGCAACCCCGGACCCCCCGCCAAGAGAACTCCCAGATAAGATTTTCCGGTATTGATCAGACCGGCAAAAATTGTCCGTGGACTGATATCGATGTTCTTGGCCTCGCGATAGGCCCGAAGTTTTTCACTGTCAGTTTCATTTTAAATCTCTAGCCTGAATCCCTTATTTTACCTGCAGAACTTCAGTGCAAACCCCAAGCAACATACTGACTGGGTTGATCTCGACGATGTTGGATACCCACCGCGTTTCCGGTCCTCACCGAGAGGATTCTGAACCGGCATGGCCATCAGTGACTTGGTCTTAAGGAACGGGCCAGAAATGAATTCGGTTCCCTTTTTATTCGATCATTGGCTTATCCCGACCCTGTTGCTGCAACATGACACCGATCGAAGCTGCGGCCAGTTGGTTTTCAGCGTCGCTACCGGCGAGTATCCACCCGTTTTCCAGCATGCGCCTCATGTACTGTTTGTTGTACAGGAACATCATCGCTATCCACCAAATACCGAATGTCACGATATTCAACACGAAATGGAGAAGTGAAATAAGTATTTCTCCTCTAATCGCCGGAACAAAAAAACCAAAAAACAGATAGGTCCAACTGAAACCGTAATATCCAGGTTTTACCAACCCACTTGCTTCGTGTCTAAGTATGATCTCGGTTGCCACAATAATCCCCTCTTCGCGGGAGGCCAAATTCAACAATATGGTACAGAGACGGTCTAACCCGGTCACTGTTCTTCAATCTCATATATCGACCCGATCAAGGCAATCATGGATTGGTATTGAGTATAACCGATTATCGACCGGCGAATTGACCGGAAGCATGCATCCGGTTCGACTCCGGACACCCACCAAGACCTCCCAGACCCGGAATCTGCCGGAAATGGCCACAATCTCAACGATCAGACATCC
>WTGA01000137.1 GCA_011523765.1 Gammaproteobacteria bacterium | reverse complement strand
TGTATGATTTCTGGGACGAATGTATTCGAAAATACCAAAAATAGCCCGGCTCGCCACCCGGTGGGTGCCGGCCTGACGTGGACACCCCAAAACACAGCCCGTCCACAATGGCGAACAAACCGGTTCTGTGGATTCCCCGAAAACTCTCGCCCAACACGGAAGCCCGGGCGGCTCGCGATTATGAAGTCCTGCTGAATCCTGAAGACACCTTGAGCTCGTCCGGGAAAATCGTTGCCATGAGCCACCATGTCGATGCAATCCTGCCCTGTCATTCGGAAATTTTCGATGCCGATGTCGTATCCAGGATGGGGAAGCGTACCCGAATCGTCGCCAATCATTCTGTCGGCGTGGACCATTGTGATCTGGAGGCTTTCAGGAACCGAGGCATTGTGGTCACCAACACGCCCGATGTCCTGTCTGATGCAACCGCAGAAATTGCCATGCTGTTGCTCATTGGTGCGGCGAGAAGGGCGGTCGAAGGAGACCGGCTGGTCCGCAACGGGGAATGGTCGAACTGGAGTCCGTCCTTTCTGGTCGGTCACCAGGTGACCGGCAAGCGACTGGGCATCATCGGACTGGGCAAGGTCGGCCGTGTGATGGCGGAACGCGCCCGGGGATTCAATATGGAAGTGCACTACCACAATCGGTCACGCTTGCCCCCCGATCTGGAACAGGATGCCATCTACCATGCGGACCTCGACTCCTTGCTGGCGGTTTCCCGGTTTCTCTCGTTGCACTGTCCGGCGACACCGGAAACCGCGGGAATACTGAATGGCGAAACGATTTCGAAATTGCCGGACGGTGCCATCGTGGTAAACACCGCACGGGGTGCCCTGATTGATGAATCCGCATTGCTGGATGCCGTGGCCTCCGGGAAAATAGCCGGGGCCGGGTTGGACTGTTTCGCCACCGAACCCGGGGGGAACCCGGCATTTTCAGCCCATGAGAAGATATTCATGCTTCCCCACATCGGCAGTGCGACATTTGATACCCGGGATGCCATGGGATTCCGGGCCCTGGACAATCTCGATGCCTTTTTCGCAGGTCGTGAACCCCGGGACCGGGTTGCCTGAGCAGCCAGCCCGGTTCTGTATGGCCGGTCCTCAGTCCAGAATGCCGGTCGAAGCGATGCTTTTGTGAGGGATGAACAACCCGCAACCGTACAGCCGCCCCGGTCCCAGCCCCATTTCCTGCAGTCGGATGGATTCTTCGGCTCCGAGGTCCGCGAGCAGGACGCTCCGGACCGACAGGGGTCCGGTATCGCGATGCAACCGTTTGCCCTGGCCGCACAATATTTTTCTTGCCGTAATTCCCGTCCTGCCCAGGACCTCGGCGATTCGGTCAACAAAAATGTCTTCGGTCTCGTCCGGGTCGAACACCACCCGGCGGGCGAACAGGGTTGCAGACCTGCGAAGGGGAAAGGCACTGGACCGGCCGACCGTCAGCCGGTGCCCGCCCAGGTCCAGTGTCCGGCCCGAAAGCGGGAAGGCATCCGGCAGACGGGTGATTGGCAAACGCAATTTCAGGCGGGCACGACCGGAGACAAAAAAGATTTCTTCCGGTGAATCCTCCTGCCGTGTCCATCCGCTGCCGGACTGCGGATAGTGGATGAGATGAATACCGGCTCCCGGTTCGTCGGTGAGCCAGGGCAGTTGTTCAAGGATGGCCTCGGACAGGACGCTGGCATGGTCAAGCGGGAGTGTCTTGGCGCGGATCTGAAAAGACAGGTCCTGGACGCGGTGTGAAACCGCGGACCCGTGTGCCGGTTCATCCTCTATCCAGTGCATCGGAATCCGGCTGGTACGTTCTCAGGGCAGGGTGGACTGGACCTGCGCACGGTCAAACCACCAATCATCCTGCACCAGCACATCAATCACGTTTCGCAGCCGGACCAGGAATTTTTCCGGGTTATCCAGTTCCATGCGTTCAATCCAGGCATCAAAATCGGCCTGGCCGTGCACTCCGGCATGCCTTCGGCCGACGGTTGTCAGCATCTGCATCGCGTCCACATACAGTTCGTCCTGTTCCCCGGGGTTCTTTCGCAGATGGTAGACATGGACCGCGGTCGCTGCAGCCACTGCGGCACCATCGGCGTCAGGCGGGGTTTCGTCAATGACATGCTGCAGCATGGACAGGGTGGTTTTCAGGTTGACGGGAAAGGTCACAGAGAGCCACACGCCCTGGCCCAGGGCCGGGAGGCTTCCGGGCTGGTTGCACAGGAACAGGATTTCACAGATTTCTATGGCATCTTCCCAGCTCCGCGTGTGAAAGAACGCGTCAAACCACGGACGCGCCCTTTCCCAGGCTGGCTTGTTTTGCATCAAATCAAGCAGCACCCAGGAAGCTTCCTTTTCCAGCCGGGCACGGCTCATCCGGCTGTCACCGGTATCTGGTCCGAGTTCCCGGACCTGTCGGTCAATGGTCTCGAGCCGGGACTGCAAGACCGCGCGGGACAGGGCGGCATCCTGGCCGGTTTCTGCCCCCAGGTCAAACGTTTGTCTCGGCATCATGAGTGCGGTGTGGTCTCCACCCGGTCATGGTACCGGGCACGGTAAATGAGCCGGGCCTGATTGGCCGAGTCGGTGAACCCTGTTCTGGCATGGAGCACATTATTGCATATCAGGCCCTGGCCCGCCTGCAGGGTATGGGAGAAGATGCAATCCGATTTTTCAAGAAGGGTGGCAATTCTCTGCCGGGCCAGGTCGAGAACCGGTTCATCCCTCCACTGGATCGACCGTGTTCGAGCGGTGTAGCGCATATTCAGATGGCCGCATCGGTCCAGCGAAAAAACCGGACCGACCGTGTCATTGCGGAGGATTCCTTTCTCACTCACGTTTGCAGGAATCCGCATCGCTTCGGGATGCATCAGGGCCCGGATGAACCGGGGATTCTCATCGCGCAGCCGGATATAGACGATTTCATGGTCCAGCATGCGGTTTCCTCCTCCCTGGTCTGCCGGACTCGTGCAGTGCAGGACAAAGGAACGGATCCTGGCGCTGTCCGGGTTGTAGTAGCCGTCCGTATGCCAGTTCAGGGGTTGATTGCCATAGGGAATGTATCTCGGCCTGGGGTCGATGGAATCGACCCTGAGTGTACTGATTCCGTACTGGTCCGCCTCCGGGTTCGCCACAATCCGGTTTAACCCGAGTTGTGCTGCGAAGCAGACCAGGTCTGCCTTGTCCATGACACCACGGCTCTGGTACAAGGCAAAGTTGGCCAGCCCGACCGTTTTCCTGATCGAATCGATTTCCCGTTTGGTCAGGTTGACCGGGTCCCGGATTTCAGTCAGCAGGTCCTCCGCTTTTCCTGGATAGGCATTCAGTTTCCGATCACGCCATTTCTCGTACGCGGCGTTGGTTTCCAGGGAATAGGGGCAATCGAACATGTACGGCCGGTCCTCGGGTTGCGATGGATACTCGTTCTTCTGGCATCGGGCAGAGGGGAAATTGTGACACATGGGTCACTGTCTGTGACAGCGGGAATTCGGTATATCTCCTATGGGGTATGCGCAATACTCTACAGGGCAGTATTTTATCGGTGGGCCCGCTTCTAAAATAGGCCTGTCAAAATTACTTTATCCATTCTCTCGCTGTTTGCGATCAACGGGACCACCAGCATGACTGAAAAAACCGAAGAGCCCATTGAAGTCTCCGTTCATGACACTCCAATGCTTGACGAACTCGAAACCGGGCCGTGGCCGAGCTTCGTATCCGGGATCAAGAAACTCCGGAATGATCACGACGACGAGCGTGTACAGGGGGTTGCCAACGATTTGTTGGGCCAGCTGGAGCATTCCTATGAAACCCGCAAAGGGTATTGGAAAGGCGGTACGGTAAGTGTCTACGGTTATGGCAGCGGGATTATTCCACGATTCTCGGAAGTCGGGGATCAATTCCCGAAATCCAGAGAATTCCACACCATCCGGGTGCAACCGCCTGCGGGCAACCATTATACCACGGACATTCTTCGCCAGCTCGCCGACAGCTGGGAAAAATGGGGTTCGGGGCTGGTCACCTTCCATGGCCAGACCGGAAATATCATGTTTATCGGTGCGACCACGAAAAATACCCAGCACTTTTTTGACGAGATCAACGAGTACGGTTTTGATCTGGGCGGGGCGGGCCCCTGTGTGCGCACGGCCATGTCCTGCGTGGGTTCGGCACGGTGTGAGCAGTCCTGTGCCAATGAACACAAGCTTCACCGTTCCCTGGTGAACAATTTTACCGACGACGTTCACCGGCCGGCATTGCCCTACAAGTTCAAGTTCAAAATTTCCGGTTGTCCCAATGACTGCACGAATTCCATCGAACGGGCGGACTTCGCCGTCATTGGTACCTGGCGGGATGAAATCAAGGTCAATGCCCCGGAGTGGAAAAAGTACGTGGAAGACAAGGGTCGCCAGCATGTCATCGACAACATCATCACACGATGTCCCACCTCCTGCATGTCACTGAAGGACGACGACTCACTGGAAATCAGCAATGCGGATTGCGTGAAGTGCATGCATTGCCTGAATGTGGTGCCCAAGGCACTGAGCCCGGGCGACGACAAGGGCGTGACCGTTTTGATTGGCGGCAAGCGGACTTTGAAGATCGGGGACCTGATGGGGACGGTCATTGTGCCATTCATGAAAATGGAGTCCGAAGAGGATTATGAGAAAATTGTCGAACTGGCGGAGGAAACCATTGATTTCTGGGCGGAGAACGGTCTGGAACACGAGCGTTGCGGCGAGATGATCGAGCGAATCGGGCTGGTGAACTTCCTTGAAGGGATTGGCGTGGATGTGGATCCGAACATGATCGCACACCCCCGGGAAAGCTCATATGTCCGCACCGATGGCTGGGACGATGAGGCCAGGGAATGGTTTCAGAAGCGGGCGGAAAAACGGGCCGCCCAATCGGCTTAGATGACAGGAGGAAACGATCATGGCTAAACAAATGCGCATGCCCATTGAGTCCGGCTGCCCGGATGGCTTCCAGTACATGCATCCGGTCATGCTCAAGAATTTCGGGCAGTGGGAGTGGCATGACCATCCGCGTCCCGGTGTATTGAGGCATGCCGCGAAAAGCGGTGATGAAATCTGGACAGTGAAGGCGGGTACCCAGCGAATTCTGGACGTTTATACCCTCCGTACATTGTGCGACATCGGGGACCGGTATGCGGATGGTCATGTGCGCTTCACCATCCGTTCGAACATTGAATATTTTGTCGATGACCGGGCCAAGGTCCAGCCCTTGATCCAGGCGCTGGAAAAGGCGGGTTTCGTGGTCGGGGGCACGAAAAACTCCCTGGCGATGATTTCCCATACCCAGGGATGGCTGCACTGTGATATCCCGGGTACGGATGCGTCGGGGGTGGTCAAGGCGATGATGGATGAACTCATTGATGAGTTCAAAAACTGCGATATGCCCAACCGGGTCCATATGACAACGTCCTGCTGCCAGATCAACTGTGGTGGACAGGGTGATATCGCGATCAATATCCAGCATACCAAACCGCCCAAGATCAATCATGACCTGGTGTCGAACGTATGTGAACGTCCTTCCGTGGTCGCCCGCTGTCCGGTTGCCGCCATCCGCCCGGCGGTGGTCAATGGCAAGCCAACCCTTGAGGTGGACGAAAAGAAATGTATTTGCTGTGGTGCCTGCTATCCGCCTTGCCCGCCGATGCAGATCAATGACCCCGAGCACACCAAGCTGGCAATCTGGGTCGGCGGGAATCATTCCAATGCCAGATCAAAGCCGACCTTTCAGAAGCTGGTCGCCGCGGGAATTCCCAACAATCCACCGCGGTGGCCCGAGGCGACCGCGATCGTCAAGCAGATTCTGCGGACCTACAAGGAAGACGCGAAGGACTGGGAAAGGATGAATGACTGGATTGACCGCATAGGCTGGCCAAGATTCTTTGAAAGAACGGGATTGCCGTTCACAAAATACCATATTGATCATTGGCGGGGTTCGAGGAAGAGTCTGAACTCATCCACCCATATTCGACTGTGAGACCGGGCAAGGGCGGCGGCCGGAATGTACTTTGCCGCAAACAGGCGTAAAATAATGGCCCCATGTGATCCCTGCACCCGGGCTTGATGTGCGCCCGGTCGCCGGTATTCGTGCGGGACGGCGCAGTGCAAGAATCACGGGACAATTCGCTGAAACCAAACGTTACATTACTATTTTACTGGAGAGACAACAATGGCGATTCAATTAGACGGTCGTACTTACCCTACCGACGAAGAGGGCTATCTGGCCAACTTGTCCGACTGGAATCCCGAGGTGGCCGACCACATGGCGAAGCTGGATGACTGCGACCTCGACGAACACCACTGGGAGGTGATCAACTTTCTGCGTGAATACTACGAAGAGTACCAGATCGCGCCGGCGGTACGTGTTTTGACCAAGTCCATCGGCAAGAAACTGGGCCGGGACAAGGGGAACAGCCGGTACCTGTACCAACTGTTTCCGTATGGTCCCGCCAAGCAGGCCTGCAAGTATGCAGGGCTGCCCAAGCCGACCGGTTGCGTTTAGGCCTCGGTGTGCATCATTGATTGGTGCAGGGATGCTCCCGGCTTCGGACCCGGTCCCACGGCCATCGGGCCGGTACAACCATGCCGCGAACGAAGCCTTTGCGCATTGACGGCAAAGCGGCACGTGACCGCCATCTTGCCATGATGCCGTTTGAAACGCCGTGCAGGAAACGGCTCGGCCTGCCCCGGGACGGGGGATGCCGGACGCAAGGCAGCGCCACCGGCCAAGGACGGCTGTTGCGGGTTGGTTGCTAGGAGATATCGGCCCTTCAATGTCGGCGATCACCATCATCTATGGCGTGCTGTTCTACCTGGCTTCGGCGGTGCTGGTCATCGGTGTCGCAGGCAAGGTGATCCAGTACTCCCGCACCCCGGCTCCCCTGAAAATTCCCACCACCCCGGCACCGATAACCCGGTGGGGGGTTGCAGGAAGGCTGTTCCGGGAAATCGTTTTCTTTGAAAGCCTGTTCAAGGGCAGCAAATGGAGCTGGCTTTTCGGGTGGCTGTTTCACTTTGGATTGCTGATCGTCCTGGTCCGGCACTTGCGTTACTTTACGGAGCCGGTATGGGGGATCGCGGCGGTGTTCGGCGACCTGGGTGTTTATATGGGATGGGTGATGGTCTTTGGTTTGCTGGGATTGCTGGCACGGCGCTTTTTCGTTGACCGGATCCGGTATATCTCGGACCCCTCGGATTTTCTCATGTTGTGGCTGATCATTGCCATCGGCGTCAGCGGCCTGCTGATGAAGCATGTTCTGCACAGCGATATCGTGCAGCTCAAGGAATTCACCTATGGCCTCATGACACTGGACTGGCAACCCCTCCCGACGGATGCCATTTTGCTGGTTCACCTGGGCCTGGTCATCGTGCTGATGCTGGTGTTCCCCGTCAGCAAGCTGTTGCATGCGCCGGGGATTGTATTCAGCCCGACCCGGTACCAGGTGGACAATCCGAGAGAGCGAAGGCATGTTGCGCCCTGGGCGGACAGGCCGTCCAATTGAACCGGATTGCCGATGAAAGCTGATTTCGAAGTTCCCGAGCTGAAACCGTTTCCGGAGATTCCGGTCATCGTCAAGGGTGCGATGGCGCATAGCCAGCCCTTTGTGGCCAAACCCGAACACCAGGAACCGCTTGGATATCCCGGCGAACTGGTGGAAGACTGGCACGACCGGGCCATTGAAAAAATGGGTGAGTTGCTGACCCGGTTCCGCTCGCTTCGTGTTTTTATGGATACCTGTGTCAAGTGTGGTGCCTGCACCGACAAGTGCCACTATTTTCTGGGGACCGCCGACCCCAAGAATATGCCGGTCGCCAGACAGGACCTGTTGCGTGCCGTCTATCGTCGCTACTTCACCTTTTCCGGCAAGTACTTCCCGAAGCTGGTGGGTGCCGTGGATCTTACCGAAGAAGTGATTGAGGACTGGTATCGCTATTTCTACCAGTGTTCAGAGTGTCGAAGATGCTCGGGATTCTGTCCGATCGGCATTGATACCGCTGAAGTCACCATGGCGGCCCGCGAGATACTGGACCACATCGGGGTCGGGCAAAAATACAGCAATGAAATCATCGGGAAAGTGCATACCATCGGCAATAATCTTGGATTGCCCAAACCGGCCCTCGCGGACACCCTGGAAGGGCTGGAGGAGGATATCGAAGACGAGACCGGGGTGGCCGTCCGGCTGCCGGTCGATCAGCAGGGTGCGGAAGTGCTGTTGGTGACTCCCAGTGCCGATTTTTTTGCCGAGCCCCATGTGGATGGCCTGATGGGGTATGCCAAAGTGTTTCACCAGGCTGGGATTGACTGGACTTTGAGTTCCTATGCTTCCGAAGCGGCAAATTTCGGGATTTTTACCGGTTCCTATGAGCACATGCAGAAGGTGGCCGAACGGATACGCACGGCTGCCCTGGAACTGGGTGTCAGGCGGATCGTGGTGGGAGAATGCGGGCATGCGTGGCGGGTGGCCTACAGTTACTGGAACAGCC
>WTGA01000119.1 GCA_011523765.1 Gammaproteobacteria bacterium | reverse complement strand
GGAAAAACCCCCTGAATTAATTGAAAACCGGGTTGAGTTGCGGAAGTCGGGCTAAGGCAAGGTGTAAACCTGATCGGTACAGGACTGCTCGAAATGATCAGGAAACAGTCCGGACGACCCGATAATGCCTCGGTGCTCGGGTTCGTCGGCATGTTGCTCGCCGCACGCCGGGTGCGGAGCGGGGATCAGAATGCGTTGGTTGCATCGGTGGACGGCGAGATCGCCCGCCTCTGGCTCAAGCTGGGACCGGCGCGCGGCGACAAGCGCTGCGATCTGATCGCGGTTCGCCGGGCGGGAGGCGGGTCGTTCCGGATAACCTGCATCGAAGTCAAGACGACGACGGGTGCGGCGTTGCCCAACAAGGCTTCGCTGGTCGACTACGCGGCTAAACAGATTGAGCAGACGGCGGCGGTATTGTTGAGCACGTTCGATGATGTCGGTCCGTTTGTGGCGCCGCGATCGGAAATGTTGAAGGAGGTCCTTGTCAGGGCGGCATCCAGTCGCTGGGGTGCGGAGAAGAAAGACGTTGAACAGCGCAAGATTTGGGGGGAAATGCTCAAGGACCTGTTCAGCGACGACGTGGAATCGCCAGTCGTCAGGGTGGATGGCGAGATCATTCTTGTGATGCTTCGGTCGACCGAGCGGGAACGGGTGACGCCGCTCAAGGGAAGAAAGATTCCGATCTCGGTCAGGACAATCACAGAAAAGACAGCCGAGGAACTTTTCGGCATCGATCTGGATGAAAAAGACGAGGTGTCGGACGACCCGGTTGACGAACGCCCGGGGCTGTGGGCGGAAGAGAGCGGATCGATGACAAACGACGTTAGCGAAACAAAACCGGGTCGGTCCGCTGGCGGGGGAGCAAGACGGATGGTGTCCGAACGAAGCAGAGACCAGACTGGTCTTTCGTCGGACGATGTAGAATCTGGTACGGACAATTCGGACGGGACCGACACAAATGGTGCCTCATCGGAACTCGACCGATTAAGCGAAGCAGGGAACGACACGGGGCCGAACTGGCCGCCGCGAGTAAACGCGCTGGGAATGATCGGCCAGTACGAAGTCGCTCAGGAATTGGTCTATCAGGCGCGTAAGGCCAAGGGGTGGGACGAGAGATTCCTCGACAAACTGCTAGTAGGCCCCGCGGGTGTCGGCAAGACGACGCTCGCCCGCCGGATTGCCAAGCAACTTCTTCAGCTTGAACCGATCATCTTCAACGGCGCCGATCTTCGCCGACCAGAAATGATCGTGGACCGTCTACTGGAAGCCGGGAAACTGCCGACTGATCCGGTTGGTACCGTCGATGTAGACTCCTGTCTAGTCTTTATCGACGAAGTCCATGCAGTCACCCACCAGGTGTCTACCGTACTGCTCAGCGCGCTGGACGAGCAACGCAATACGACGATTGGCAACGTCGTCTACAATTTCGGCGATGTCGTGTTCCTCCTCGCCACAACGGATCCGGGCAGGCTTTCGGAGGCGTTTCAGAGCCGACCGGACAAGACGATGTTGCAGTCGTACACGCTGGAAGAAATGGCTGGAATCGTATGGTTGCGATCTGTAGAGAAACTCGACCAGGCGGGACTTAGTCGCGAGACCTGTATTGAAATCGCGGCACGCATGCAGTGTAGCCCGAGACCGAGCGTGAACATCCTTGAGCCCCTGGTGGCGAACTTCTACGGCACTGCTGAGCACACGCTTGGGCGCGTACCGACCCGGGAGGAAGTGGCGGAACTGATTAACGAGACCGCCGTTGCACAGTGGTTTGAGGAAACGCAAGGTACCGATCGAAACGGCCTGTCCGCGGGGCACATCCAATATCTCAAGCTGCTGCGGACCCGTGGTGCTTCGGCAGAAGAGGAGATTCGCCGGGCGCTTGGGATTTCGAACAGGGCGGATTTCGTGATCCTGTCAGAATATCTGACGCGCCTAAATCTGATCAGCGTGGGGCCTGGCGGGCGGAGCCTTACCTCCGATGGCAGGCGTTATCTCACCGCGTCATCTCCCCTTGACCTTCGCGACAGGATTTCACGTCGAATCAATTGAACTCAAGCAGTTGTGTATTTCAGGCGCAGGTGACCACCCTGCAATCACGGGATAACGGAGCAAGCAACGCGGACAACCAGCACCCTGTGTATTCCACGGGAAGATGGCCACCCATTCCAGAGGAAGGTTGCCACCCCTCAATGATGGGGTAACGGAGTAAAGCAACGCGGATAACCATAACCCGGTATGGTGGACTTTTCACTACTGAATGGAGGAGTCCACGATGCCCGCAAAGAGGTTGTCCATGCGAAAGATCAAAGAAGTCTTTCGTCTGAACGCAGGCGGAGTAAACCAACGTCAAATCCCCCGCAGCTGTGCAATCAGCCGTGGGACGGTATTGAACATTATCCGTCGTGCCGGACAAGCGGGGGTTCCGTTGGCCGTTGCCCGAGTCGATGAGCGAGGAAGCACTCGAAACGAAACTGTTTCCCCCGTTGGCGGTCTCGACCGGTCGGCGATTCAAGTGATGGGAAGGTCGCTCTGATTGCGGAGGGAACGGCTGGCCAGACGCGCGCGTCGCGGAAGACGGATCAAGGCAGCAGGCCTTTTCGTGCCGGCTACCCGGGGCGATGAGCCAACCGGTGTGTTTGCGCTCGGCGTCGAATTCGATGAATACGGCCTGGAGCCCCGCATGTCGTGGTGGTGATGACTGAAGTACAGCCAGCCTTGATCTTGCGGGAAGATCGACTGCCGGTTTCTCCCGGCAATTGAATCGGGGACCGCATCCCCGCACAACCGGGCCGGATGGAGTCTATGCCTGTTCGTTTTGAATGGCTGCCATCACCGATTTGAGGTTTTTCAAGACGATTTCCAGCTGCTGCTTTTCGTCGTTGTCCAGGCCTTGCAGCGGCCTGCGCACCGGTCCGGACGGCAGGCCATCCAGGTGACAGGCATGCTTGATGGTCTGGATCAGCTTGCCTCCCTGCTCCAGAATATCCATAAAGGGCATCAGCGCGGACATGATTTTTCTCCCTTTTTCAATGTCGTTTTCCAGCGCAACCGCTTCATACAATGCAATATGCTCCCTGGGCAGGCAGTTTCCGCCGGCACAAACCCAGCCGCGGGCCCCCCAGGCAAAAAATTCCAGGGCCTGGTCATCCATGCCGCAAAGCAACGTGATCCGGGGATACTCCCGAACCAGCATATGCAGTTGGCTGATCTCCCCGGTGGACTCCTTGACCCCGCAAAAATTCGGGCGGTGGCGGATCCGGTTGAAAAACTCCTCCTGCATGATCGTTCCGGTCCGTCCCGGATAGTTGTACAGCATGATCGGGAGGTTGACTTCGCGGTCCACGGCCAGCGCATGATCCGCCAGCTCGCGCTGGGTGGGCACCGCGTAGTAGGGAGCCGGCATCAGCACCGCATCCGCACCATGTTCCCGGGCCCGCAAACCGTATTCGATACAGTCTTCGGTCCGTATGGCCCCGATTCCGACGATCAGGGGCAACCGGCCCTGGAGCACCTCCCCGGCGAGACCCATCATTTCCACCCGCTCTTCCCTGCTCTGGGCGTAGTATTCCCCGGTGGTTCCACCGACGATCACGCCGTGCACCCCCGAATCGGCAAGATGGTTCACCATAGTTGCGAATCCGTCACGGTCGATCTCCCCGTTTTCGAAATGGGGCGTGATCACGGGCGGATAAATACCTTCAAACTGCATCACCTGTTTCCTGGAATGGCCGGCGGGGGATGATATCGCAAATCAACCCCGGTGTGGAGCGTCGTCCGGAGAATGCGGACGGGATCACCGTTCAGGAACTTTTTCCGTTCTCCGGGACCGGGGACTCTTCATGAGCTGGGTCCGGTTCGCCGGTCTCCCTTTCACGCATTCCGGGCGTCTCCCAGGTGATCCTGCCCAGACGACCTGCCCGGATATCGGCGATCAGGATTTTTGCGGCACGGTCCCGGTCCACCTCACCTCCCTTCACCAGGCAGCCTCTTTTCCTGCCGATTTGCCCGAGAACCCCCGTTTCATCCGAATCCGGGCTCTCCAGATGGTATCTTTCGTGCAACCGTTTCCGGTACGCCTGCCGGAGATAGGCAATGGCAAAAATCGCCACATCGGTGTGGGACAGGGCCGTATCGCGAATGGCCCCCGTCACCGCCAAGCGGTATCCACTGCACGGATTTTCCACTTTCGGCCACATCAGTCCCGGCGTATCCAGCAATCTGAAACCCCGGTTGATCTCAATGGTCTGCTGCTGCCTGGTCACAGCGGGCTCATTGCCGGTCCTTGCGACCGTTCTTCCTGCCAGGCTGTTGATCAGTGTCGATTTGCCCGCATTCGGAATCCCGACGACCATGGCCGTCACCGCGTTCCGATTCCCTCCCCGGGCCGCATAAAGCCGGCGGCACATCGTCGGGATTGCCGCAATGTGCCCGGGTTTGCGGGCATCCGCGAACACGACGGCACTGTTTTCGGATTCATACTGCCGCTGCCATATGGCATTCAGTTCGGGGTCCGCCAGGTCAGATTTTCCGAACACCTTCAAACGCGGTTTTTCCCCGCACAATGCCGCCAGCATGGGGTTGGCGCTGCTGAACGGGACCCGGGCATCCAGCATTTCAATGAAGACATCCACCTTTTTGTAGACGGCCCTGGCCTCCTTGCTGGCCTTGTGCATGTGGCCGGGATACCACTGGATCGGTCTGAGTTCCATCAAAGCGGATTCTTTCAAAAAGGATTCCTATTCTACCTGCCAGAGATTACCATTGGCGGGAATCGGACAGAACCTTACACCCGCGAAACGATTATGTGCCTGCTTCTTCTGGCCATCAATGTGCATCCGCAATGCCCGCTGATCATTGCAGCGAACCGGGACGAATACTTCCGGCGGCCATCCCGGCCCATGCATTTCTGGGAGGATCATCCCGATATCCTGGCCGGCCGGGACCTGTCACAGGGCGGGAGCTGGCTGGGCACCAACCGCAGCGGGCAATTTTGTGCGGTGACCAATTTAAAGACTGCGGCCCCCAGGAACCCCGACCTGGAAAGCCGCGGAGAACTCGTCAGGCGATACCTAGACGGTACGGGAACCGATGCCGAATTCACCCGTGGGCTCCGAAAGGATTCCCGGCGGTACAACCCGTTCAATGTGGTCTACGGCAGCCAGGACGGCATCCGGGCTTTCTGCAGCCAGGACGGCTCACTGCGGACCCTGGGAACGGGCTACCATGGCCTGTCCAATGGCCCGATTGGCCGGCACTGGCCTAAAATATCTGCCGGAATCCAGCGGCTGGCGGGTCTGGTCGGTGACGGCGACCCCAGCCCCGGAAAACTGAATGCGATCATGCGCGATGAAAACGGGATGAACCCGGATCCACCGCCCGATACCGGCCGGGAGCGCGGCAGTGAACCGTACCGCTCTTCCATTTTCATCCGCGGTGACCAGTACGGCACCCGCACGACCACCTGCCTGATGTTTTACCGGCAGGATATTCTCATCTCCGAAACCAACTACAACGATCGGGCGGAAATCATGGCGAGCCAGGAAATCCGCCTCCCCCTCTGCTGACCCCGGGGATTGCCCGAACCGGCCTGCCGTGCCAGCAAAGCGGCGGCCACCCCGGAAAGTGCTGGAAATTGCAGGCCGGACCGGAGCGCATGCCTTCACAACCCGTGAATGGCGCTAAACAAGCTGTAGGGAATTGGGTATGATTGGTACGGTCAAACTTCGCGGTTGAACGACGCACCCCCACATCATACCAATACCGCCCATGAACTGGCCGAAAAACCAGAGGAGCGTGCTCCAGGAACCCCTCGAACCCTGCTCCCTGTCCCCCCTGACCGGGTTCACCCGCAACGGCTGCTGTGAAACCGGCCCTGAAGACATCGGGTCCCACACCGTCTGCGTCCAGGTCACGGAGGAATTCCTGGAATTCAGCCAATTGGCCGGCAATGACCTGAGCACACCAGGACCCGGGTTCGCAGGACTGAAAGCCGGGGACCGGTGGTGCCTTTGCGCCCTTCGCTGGGTCCAGGCACTGGAAGCCGGTTCCGCTCCCAGGGTCGTGATGCGGGCCACCCATGAAAAGGCGCTGGAAGTCATCCGCTTCACCGACCTGAAAGACCACGCCATCGACCTGTCCTGATCCTTGCCGAAACCACCCCCACATGTTGCGGTCATCGGCGCCGGCCTGGTCGGCACCAGTTGCGCGCTCTGGTTGCAGAAAAAGGGATTCCGGGTCAGTCTCGCGGACGGGAATGAACCCGGGTCCATGACCTCCTCGGGGAATGCCTGCACCATCGCCGACTATGCCTGTATCCCGGTGAATCATCCCGGACTGATCCGAAGATTGCCCGCACTGATATTCAGCCGGAACAGTCCATTGAGCATCCATCCCTGGTATGCGGTGACCCATTTCCCCTGGATGCTGTCGTTTCTCCGGCACTGTACCCGGTCCGAGGTCAACAAGACGATCCGGGCACTGGGCCATCTCCTCCGGCTGACCCATGACGGGCTCGATCCATTGATCCGGCTCACGCACACGGAAGACCTGTTCGAGACGAATGGATGCATGTATGTGTACGAATCCGAACAGGCGTTCAACCTTGCGAGGCGGGGCAACCAGGCCCGCGCGGAACAGGGGGCGGCATTCACCGAACTGGACGCACCGGACATTCGCGACCTGGAACCGAATCTGAAACGGCCCTTTGCAAAAGGACTGATGTTCCAGCAAGCCCGCCACGTCCTGAATCCCCGAACCCTGGTACAGCGGTTCTTTCAACACTTCACCGGCCACCATGGCCGATACCTTCCCGACCATGCAAAGGGGGTCACGCGCAATGAAAACGGGTTGCAGGTGCATCTTTGCGGCGGGGGAGAGATTGCGGTGGACCAAGTGGTGATCAGTAGCGGTGCCTTTTCCAAGCAGGTCACCGGCTGCGGACTTGAGAACATTCCGCTGGACACCGAACGCGGATACCACATTCAGTATGCGGGCCGGCAACACCTGGTGAATCGCCCCGTGGCCTGGGCGGAATGCGGGTTTTATGCCACCCCCATGGATGAGGGACTGCGCTTTGCCGGCACGGTTGAAATCGCCGGATTGTCGCCGAAAAAAAACCCGCGCCACCTGGATTACCTTGCCCGGAAAGCCAACGCCATGCTTGGCCTGGAAATGGAACCCACCACCACCTGGCTGGGCTATCGCCCGACGCTGCCCGATGCCCTGCCCGTCATTGGTCCGGGGAAGAACGATGAAAAAATCATTCATGCGTTCGGGCACCAGCACATCGGGCTGACCCTCGCGGGCATCACCGGCAAACTGGTCTCCGAATTGGCCGCCGGGGAACCGCCTTCGGCCAATCTCAAGCCCTTCCACCCGGACCGGTTCCGCAGCGGATAACCCATGGTTGCCCGGTTGGACCCGTTCCGGGACAGGCCGGGAGAGGTCGCCGGTCGTCCCCGGCCAATGTCTCAGGGGCGGAAATACCGGAAGCAGTCCGCCCTCACGGTCTCCCATCCTTCATCCAGGACATTGACGATGTCCCGGGGCAATCCACCGTGAGCACATGCCGCGAGATTTTCTTTCAGGTGTACCAACCGGCTTGCCCCCAGGATAACGGCATCGTTCGTCTCCCCGGATAACCTGGAATGGTGAACCAGCCAGCGTAAGGCGGCCCCGGCCGGTGTAATGCCGTGTTCCTTGCAGACAGCGGTCAACGATTTGAGCACCCTGAAATACTCCGGTTTCCAGTACCGTGCCGGATACTGGTCATTCAGGGTGAATCGGCCGGGTTCAGGGGTCTCCGCATAATTTCCGTGTTTCCCGGTGAGCAAACCACCGGCCAACGGATTGTATGCGTAGAAACGGATTCCATAATTTCGAAGGCAGGGAAACAGCTCCCTTTCCACATCCCGGGTCAGCGCGTTGTACATCCCCTGGTAGACCACAGGCACCATCCACCCTTTCGACCGGCAGATTTCCACCACTTCCGCCACCTGCCAGGATGCGAAATTGCTGAGACCGAACCGTCTGAAGGCTCCCTGCCGGTAAAAATCCCAGCACACAGCAAGCGTGTCCGCAACGGGAGTATCCAGGTCAGGAGAATGAAGGTAGAGCAGGTCCACGGAACCGGTCCGCAAACGCTCCCGGCTCTCGGCAAACTGCTTTTGCACTTCACCGGGTTTCAGGCCGTTCCCGTCCCAGGGATTCACCTTGGTCGCAATCTTCAGGACCAACTCCGGGTGCGCAGACAGCAGCTTTCCCAGCAGCCGTTCCGTATCCCCCCCGTTGTATTGATAGGCCGTATCGACTTCCTCCCCTCCTTGTCCGCAAAACCGGCGGAGCATTTCCAGGGACGCCGCTTCATCCGCCTGGTCCGAAAAGGTCATGGAACCCAATACGATTTTCATGGTTCCGGCTCAGCTCCCTGCAATCCTGGCCCGTCCACAGACCCCGGTTCGACGACCCGAAGCCCCGGAAACCCTCCAATCACCCGCCATCACCCCTCCCAACCCATCATTTGCATACCCCGCACAGTGAGGGTTTTTCGTTGGTCGCAACCGATTGATA
>WTGA01000170.1 GCA_011523765.1 Gammaproteobacteria bacterium | reverse complement strand
CTACCCGGCAGTGGACCGGTGGCGGACAATGGTCCGCGGAGGCTTTCCACCCCGGCCAGTGGCGAACCGGCCATGGCATCCCGGTAGCAAGCCGCTCTGTCACTCGGGAAATCACGACCAGAACTCCTGCTTGTAACGCTGATAGGCCCGACGAAACCGGTCGTCGTTTTCCCGGGTATACCCGGCGTAATCGAAATCCAGTTCAGAGTAAATTTCCGACACCATGGACCACATGGTTTCACGCAGCAGCGAAGCGCACTTCATCGCATTGTAGCTTTTCCAAAGCCGGTCACCCGGTTCCCCGTCAAAGTACAGGCCCAGCATCCTGCGTTCCGCCTCCACATCCAGCTGGCTGTTGGAAGCCAGGTTGGACAGGTCGAACAAGGGACTGTTGAACCCCGCATAGTCAAAATCAATGAGCCAGATCTTGCTGCCATCGTCGATGAAATTTGCCGGCAACAGGTCATTGTGCCCGAAAACCAGGTTCACCGGTCCCACATCCTGCTCCAGCCTGTCGGCAATGCCCATCAGCCCGGGCACTTGGTCCCGGTAAGGACTGTTGCCCTGCTCAAGCATATTCCGGTAATGACGGAGTACCTGGAAAACCCAGAACAGGATCGGATAACCATTCAGCGCCCGCGGCATGTCCCGGTGGAACTGCTTCAGCAACCGGGTCAAGCGAACCAGAACCTCCGGGTCACGGATGTCCTCTTCACGGAAAACCGTTCCATCGACAAACCGGATCACCAGGATCCCCGGCTCTCTGTACAGGACATCCGGGGAGAAACCACACCGGGCGGCGGCCTCGGATGAAACCCCTTCATTTTCTCTCAGGATCAGGTGTTCCGGCACGTCATCTCCCAGCCGAACCACGCAGCATTGGTCGCCATCCCTGATTCGGTAGTTCATATTGGTCATTCCGCCGGAAAGTACCGATATTTCAATGTCATGTTTCCAGCACGGCAATGCCCGGATCCTGTTTTCTGTGTGATTGTGCATTTTGAGCAGGGTGATTTTTCGGAAAATTCAGTTGTCAAATCAGCATTCCGGGTGCACACCGCCAACCCGGGAACGCTGCAATGTCTCGAAGGTCTCTTCGTTCAAGGGATTCCATGCCAATGACCATTGCATCCATCCAGCATAATATCCATTGATTATCAGGGCAACTGCCCGAATATTCCAGATGGATGCACCATGGGCTGCATCGCATTTGGCCATCCTGCCAACACCGGCATTTTCCCGCTCAACCAGGCCAAACCCCATTGTCTTTGCAGGCAGCCGCCATTCAGTGTTCCGGAGATGACAGCGGGCATCCGGCCTGAAACCACCCGGAATGCAGGCCCGGCAGGACATTCCGGAACCCGTCCCGACAAAACAGTTGTATTGGCCTGCAATTTTGGTATAAACGCGGGATAATCAACCCATGCAGCAATCGGTTCCTGCACATCAACCTGACCGGTAAACTACAGCAAACCTTGATCAAGGAGAATTGAAATGAAACTGAAGATGCAACGGCCCCAGACAGGGCTCCTGGCAGCCATGATGATCATGCTGCCACTGTCAGTGTTCGCAGACAGCGTCAAAATTGGATTTGTCACCACTCTCACTACCCCCGCCAGCGTAATCGGTGAAGACATGAGGAATGCGGTGAATCTCGCTGTCGAACATCTAGGTGGCAAGATGGCGGGGAAAGAAATCGAAGTGATTTTCGAAGACGATGGATTCAAGCCGGAAATCGGCAAACAGAAAACGGATAAACTGGTTAAAAAGGATGATGCAGACTTTGTTGCCGGCTTTATCTGGTCCCATGTGCTCCTGGCATCCAGCAAATCCGTTCTGGATTCGGGAAAATTCCTGATCAGTTCCAACGCCGGTCCCTCCCAACTGGCCGGAAAAGGGTGTCATCCGAATTTCTTTTCCACGTCGTGGCAAAATGACCAGACTCCCATGGCCATGGGTGAAGTGCTGAATGAACAGGGCATTGCCTCGGTGTATATCATCGCGCCGAACTATGCCGCTGGAAAAAATATGGTCGCGGGGGTGGAACGCACCTTCAAGGGGAATGTCGTTGGCAAGGACCTGACAAAATGGGGAAAAGACAGGCAATTGGACTTTTCTGCCGAGCTGGCCAAGGCCAAGGCGTCTGGAGCGGATGGCCTGTTCATTTTCTACCCGGGAAGTGCCGGAGGCGCCTTTCTGAAACAATACCAGCAGGCGGGGCTGAAAGCTTCCCTCCCCCTGTATACCGTGTTTACCGTGGATTCCCTTTCCCTGCCCAAACTCCAGGCAGGGAATATCGAGGGCGTTCTGGGTTCCAAGAGCACGATGTTCTGGGCGCCGGACCTGGACAATGCGGCGAACAAGCGGTTCGTGGCCGATTTCAAGGCGAAACACGGCAACTATCCCTCGTTCTATGCGGCACAGTCCTATGACACCATCATGCTGATCAACAGTGCCGTCAATGCCACCGGAGGAGACCTGGATGACCAGGACGGCCTCCGTGCCGCAATGGAAAAAGCGGAGTTTGACTCCATTCGGGGCCGCTACCGCTACAATAAAAACCATATGCCCATTCAAAATTTCTACCTGCGTGAAGTGGTAACCGATGCGGCCGGAAACTGGACAACCAGCATTGTGAGCACGGTTTACGAAAACCACCAGGACAGCTACGCAGGAGAGTGCAGCCTCTAGTCGATCACCAGCACAGCGACAACCGGATCCGGCCACACCGTGAATTCCACGTGACCGGATCCGGTCAATGACGGTTAATCGACCGGTGGACTGGCATCTGCTCGTTTCCCAGTTGCTCAACGGCCTGCAGCTGGGATTGCTTTTATTCCTGCTTGCGTCGGGACTGACGTTGATATTCGGGATTATGAATTTCATCAACCTGTCCCATGGCGCCTTTTACATGGTGGGGGCATTTGTCTGTGCAACGGTGGTCCAGGCAACGGGTTCCCTGCTCACCGGTATTGTACTTTCCCTGGCATCCTTGCTGGTCATCGGCGCGGCCGTTGAATGGTTGATTGCGAGGAAACTGTACCAGAACGACCACCTTGACCATGTCCTGGTCACCTTCGGGCTGATCCTGGTGTTCGACACACTTGCCCATATCATCTGGGGTCCTGCCGGAATGGTGATTCCGCTACCGGAAATACTGAACGGGCAGGTCCGGGTCGGAAGCTTCGTCATCCCCAGCTACCGGCTTGTGATCATTGGGAACGGCCTGATGGTTGGCGTCGCACTGTACATCCTGATTACCCGTTCCAGGCTCGGCATGTTGATTCGGGCCGGAGCATCAGACCGCGACATGGTCACGGCGCTGGGGGTCAACATCGACCGGCTTTACCTGGTGGTCTTTGCCATTGGTGCCGCCATGGCGGGGTTCGCAGGTCTGTTGATTGCGCCCATTACAGAAGCCAGTATCGGCATGGGCAATGAAATCATTATTATTGCATTTGTCGTCGTGATCACGGGGGGCATCGGTTCGGTTCAGGGTGCGTTTTACAGTGCCCTCATCATTGGAATTCTGGACACGTTGGGACGCTCCTACCTGGATGACTTCCTGGGGTTGTTTCTGTCCAACCAAGCCGCTGAAACGGCGGCTCCCGCCTTGTCTGCGATGATGGTCTACATACTGATGGCCACGATACTGGTATTCAGGCCCCAGGGCCTGTTTTCACCTTCCGGTCTTAGAAAGTAGTGTTCAAATTCCTGGAAAACCTGCCGGCCCGGGTCTACCTGGCAGTCACTGCGTTGTTGGCGGTGGCGCCCCTGCTGGTTACCCTTGGCAGTCAGCCGTTTTATCTTGACCTGCTGACCCGGATACTGATTCTGGCCATCGCGGCCGTCAGCCTCAATCTGATCATTGGCTTCGGAGGGATGATCAGCCTGGGTCATGCGGCATTTATCGGGATTGGAGCCTATTGTGTCGGGATTCCGGCACACTATGATATTTTCAATGGGTTCATACATCTTGGCCTTGCCATCTCCTGCAGTGCCGCATTTGCCCTGATCACCGGCGCCATTTCCCTGCGCACCCATGGCCTGTACTTCATCATGATCACCCTGGCATTCGCCCAAATGCTGTATTTCACCTTCGTCAGTCTCGACGAGTATGGTGCGGATGATGGGTTGATCATCTACCAGCGCAGTGATTTCAACGGACTGCTCAATCTGGAAAATCCGACGACGCTGTACTACACCGTTCTCGTCACATTGCTGGGGCTGCTGTACCTGATGCACCGCTTGGTGCATGCCCGGTTCGGCAGGGTGATCATCGGCTGCAAGCACAACGAAAAACGCATGCAGGCACTGGGTTTCGACACTTATCGTTACAAACTGACCTGCTATGTGATCTCCGGGACCATCTGTGGAATCGCCGGATTTTTTCTCGGTAATTTCACGAATTTCATCAGCCCTGAAATGATGGACTGGACCCATTCGGGTGAATTGATTTTCATGATTGTCATCGGCGGCACCGCCGGGATTTTCGGTCCGGTCGTCGGCACCGCCTTCTTTTTGCTTCTGGAGGAAATGCTGTCCGGCCTGACCCAGTACTGGCAGCTGATATTCGGGCTGGTGCTCATCCTGCTGGTCGTCTTCGGCAAGGGGGGAGTACATGGACTGCTTGTCTGGGCGGATACGAGACAAACAGCGCAGGCACAACCCGAAAATGATTCTTAAGGTCGAAAATCTGAACAAGTCGTTTGGCGGGATACTGGCCTCCAGAAATCTCGACCTGCAGGTTGAGGAGCACGAGGTGCATGCCATTGTGGGACCCAATGGCGGAGGCAAAACCACCCTGATGGCGCAACTTTCCGGCCTGTCGAAGCCGGATAGCGGAAAAATCCTGTTCAAGGACCGAAATATTACTCCCCTGAGCACACACAAGCGGGTGCATATCGGTCTTGCGAGTTCGTTCCAGATCACCAGCATCATCCAGTCAATGACCATGCTGGACAATATCCTGCTGGCTGTCCAGTCGCTGCAGGGCCACTCCTACAAATTCTGGGCACCGGTTTCCGGTGACGCCGGAATGCGCGAAACCGCCCTGAACGTCCTGGAAAATGTGGGGTTGGGCCGGCAGGCCGATACGGTTGCCGGAAAATCTTCCCACGGCGAACAGCGGCAGCTTGAAATCGCAATGGCTCTTGCACTGGAACCCGACCTGCTCCTGCTGGATGAACCCACGAGCGGAATGAGCAAGGAGGAGTCGGGCGAAATGGTCCGGCTTCTGAAAAAAATGAAGGGGGAAAAAACCATTCTGCTGATCGAGCATGACCTGGATGCGGTATTTGCGCTGGCGGACACCACTTCGGTACTGGTTGACGGCCGCATCCTCGCCACGGGGACTGCCGAGCAGATCCGGTCCAACCCGAAAGTGCAGCAGGCATACCTGGGCGAGGAGACCGCATGAGTCTCCAGGTGAACGCCATCGACACCTACTACGGGAACAGCCAGGTCCTGTTCGGACTGGACATGGAAGTCCGCGACGGCCGGGTCACCACCTTGCTCGGCAGAAACGGCATGGGGAAAACGACCACCGTGAACTCAATCATGGGACATCTGCCGATCAAGAACGGGGAGATCCGGTACGGCCATGACCGGATCAACGGACTGCCCGTGTTCCGAATTGCCCGCAAAGGGATTGGCCTGGTCCCGGAGGGACGAAGAATTTTTCCCAACCTGAATGTCAGGGAGAACCTGGTTTCCACGGCGGCCAATTACAACGGTGCCCGGGACCCCTGGACCCTGGCAAAAGTGCTGGACCTGTTCCCGCTTCTTGGCAAGCGTCTGAATAACATGGGCAACCAGCTGTCGGGAGGAGAACAGCAAATGCTGGCCATTGGACGTGCGCTGATGCTGAATCCGCAACTGTTGATACTCGACGAAGCGACCGAAGGTCTGGCCCCGCTGGTTCGAAAGGAAATCTGGAGCCAGCTGGACATCATCCGGCAGACGGGGATATCCATATTGCTCATCGACAAGAACCTGGAAGACCTGTGCAGAATCGCGGACTATCATTATATTATTGAAAAGGGAACCATCGTCTGGGAGGGCAACTCCGAGGCCTTGCGCTCCAACCCGAAACTGAAACTCAGATTCCTGGGGGTGTAGCCCAGGATCCGGAAGGGAGCCGGGTTGACCGCGGTCCCGTGGTCACGACGGTGTCTCCGCCTGATATCCTTGCGGAAGCGGCGGTGTGCCCTGCCCGGCTCCCCTGTCCAGGCAAAGCCATACGGAGCACACCGGAATCATGGAGACCCGCGGAATTGGGCGCAGTCCCCGACAGTGAAAGCGGCCTTGTATTCAACCGGAGTGTGGCGGTCGTTTCCAGGATTGAAATGCGATCAATGATTCACAATCCGCTCGACGATCAACCGGGAGGCACCCAATGCGCCGGATTCCTGAAAAACGAGACGCCCCTGTTCGTCGAGCACGGAGACCAGATTGGAATGATTGACTTCATTGTTGTCCAATCGCTCATACTTGACACCCAACACCATGGACAGGTCCCGGATGGTGTCGTCATCAGTGCGCAATAACGACCATTGGTCCTTGCCCAGATTCTGCCGTCGTGCGAATTCAGCCAGCACATCGGGGGTATCCATCGATGGTGTGAAGGTTACCAATACGAATCCCACTTCGTGTTTCATCTGCTCGGGCAGTGACGCTGCAATCGATTTCATGCTCGACACAATCACGGGGCAGGCATGTTCACAGTGGGTATAAATCATGCTGACGACCTGTTTCTTCCCGCGCAGCCCGGCCAGTTCGACTGTTTCCGCTTGCTGATTCTGCCAGTGCCCGCCGACCTGGTAGACCGAGTCACCGGGGAGGTCCGATTGCCCCAGTGCCATCATCGGGGGGAGCAGGAAAATCAACCCGAACAACCCAAAGAGTTTCACGTTAATTTCCTCCAGAAACGGCACACCGAAAACCAAGATTGGACATTGCATATCTGGCAGACAGGCTGGAGCGAAAGGCATAGCGCATAAACGCGGCATAGTCACTCGGGTCGACCGAATTCACGCTGCCGGCGGCACAATACAGTTTCTTGTCAATACTGCTGTCAGCTCTCGATTCCCCGCTGACCAGGGCGGAATTGAAGTCCACGGTCCATTCCCACACCATCCCGTGCAAATCATGAATGCCCCAGTAGTTCGCGGGAGAGCGGCCGACCGGATTTTTTTCCGGACGGCCATGGTGGGCATACCAATTGAGTATGCGCTGTTGATAGCCGGGTTCTCTCCAGCCTTCCGGGCTGATTTCACTGGCTCTGGCAACATATTCCCATTGGGCAATCGACGGCAGTTTCTTGTTCAGCACCCTGCAGTAGCGGTTGGCAGCAAACCAGGAAACGTTTACAACCGGAAAATCCAGCACGGCCCTTTCCGGCTCCCAGGAATCACTGGCTGCATTCTTGTTCCAATGTTGCAGATACCGGCTGTCCGCAAACACCGCCGGCACCTGGTCTTTTTGCCATTCGGGATGTTGCAAGACGAATGCCAGATAATCCTGGTTGGTGACCGGTACCCGGTCCAGGGAAAACGCCTCGACGGCAACCAGCGGACTGCCTTCCACCAGGTACAATGGCCGAAATTCCCCAGCGGGAATCTCGGCCATCCTGGCAAAACTGGTATTCCCTGACCCGAACAGTACCGTGAACGCGAAGACGGCCGTACCGCAACGGTGGAACATTAATGTCCCTCACGCAGGGCGGCAACCTGCTCCGGACTCACTGCGCCACCGTCATTGCTCCAGGAATTGAGCAGATAGGTCAATACATTCGCAATGTCATTGTCCGAAAGACGCATCGCAGGCATGACACCATTGTACTCCTGTCCGTTCACCGTGATCGGACCGCTCAGGCCCTTCAGTATAACCTTGATCGCCCGGTCGTGGTCTGCGTTCAAATAATCCGAACCGGCCAGTGGTGGAAAAGCCCCTCTCAACCCCTGCCCGTCAGCCTGGTGACAGGCGGCACAGTTGACTTCATAGACACGTTGACCGAACTGGACCTGTTCTTCCAGGTTGTTGGCCACCACCGATTCCGCTTCGACAATGATTTCCTGAATCGCGGACCCTTCCGGCAGATAAACCGTGTCCGCCTGCTTGCCTGAATAGATGACGGGCTGTTCCGGACCATCGGCCTTGATCATCCCAAGTGCTCCCTTATTAAAGGCACGGAAGATGGAATGGTCCACCATGATGAATGTGCCGGGAACATCCATCTTGAATTCGACAATGGCCGACCCCCCTGCCGGAACGAGCGTGGTTTGAACATTTTCGTTAATGGACGTCCCACCCTCTATGTAAACCTTGTCAAAAATCTCTCCGATCACGTGGAATGACGACACCAGGTTGGGCCCTCCGTTGCCCACATACAAGCGGACGGTTTCCCCGACATTCGCTGCCAATGCGTTGTCTCCCACCATGCTGCCGACCGAGCCATTGAAAACAACATAGTCCGCATCTTCGTTAATCGCTTTTTCCATGTCGAAAGGCTGCAGGCCAAGTTCGCCGAATTCACCTTGCGTATAGAAATCACCTTGCACGACATAGTATTCACGGTCCACTTCCGGCAGGCCTTCTTCCGGTTCAACCAGAATGAGCCCGTACATCCCGTTGGCAATATGCATTCCAACCGGTGCCGTGGCGCAGTGATAGATATACAATCCCGGATTCAACACCTGGAACTGGAATATCGAAGTATGGCCTGGCGCCGTAAATGATGACGTCGCTCCACCGCCCGGGCCGGTCACGGCATGCAAGTCGATATTGTGCGGCATCCTCGAAGAAGGATGATTCGAAAAATGAAATTCGACCACATCGTTCTCCCGAACCCGTATGAACTGTCCCGGAACCGAACCACCAAAAGTCCAATACATATATTCCACGCCATCGGTCATTTCCATTACCTGCTCGACCGCTTCCATTTTGACAATGACTCTGGCCGGGTGATCACGGGTAACGGGTGGAGGAACCAGTGGCGGAGACGTCAGGACGGCTTGTTCCACGGGCAACGTTTGCGCCCAGCTGGCAGGCAGTGCCAGCACTAGGCACAGCAGGGGCAGTTTGGCCCAGCAAATGAACTTATTCATGATCAACTCCTAATATCGATTCATCAAAGGAAGACAAACGGCAAGGTAGCGGCCCAAGCATTCAACCGCCTTGATATAAGTCAATTGGCCCGTAAACCGGTTCAATTTCGGGACAGCCCGGGCAACCGCTCCAGACCGGGAACCGCGCCGGGCTTCCCGGCATACGGGAATCATTTTTCCCCAGTCCATTCATGAAAGACACGGGGCAACCGGTTCCAGTGTATCGGCGTGGGAGCGGTTATCGGACCCATCCTGGCCTCGCAGGCCATGGGGTTCCAGGGCGCGGCCTGTTCCTGCCCAGTGCCCTGGCTGCTCCCCTGTTCAGCCTGTTTGCCTTTTCGCAGGTCCGGGACCGGCATCCGTCGGTCAGGCGGGCCATGGTGGTGTCCCCTGGACACAGGACACGCGGCCCCCCAATCAGGGCGGACGACCATTTCGACAGGTTGGCGAGGGTGTGTTTGCGGACCTTCGCTGTCACACCGGTTTTCGCACAGAAGGATGGCGGGGAGAGAACATTGCGGCCAAAGACGAATTCAGGGGACATTTCTACTTTGCCGCGACATCGTGCCAAAACGGGTTGTATCCGGGTGAAGGCGGATATAAGCTTGCCAAGCATTGCAGCCAGGTTAAAAATGTCCGCCCGACCCATCACACCGATCCCGAATCGTATGCTTACCGGCAGCGAGGACTTCGATGGACTCACCCAGGTACAGGAGTCCCTTCCTGCGACCTGGTACGTGGATTCCCACTGGTACCAACGTGAACTGGAGAAAATCTTCTGCCGGAACTGGCTCTACCTGTGTCATGCCAGCACGGTCAGTGCGCCGCGCTCATTCCGCCGCTTCACCATCGGTGACCAGGGAATTTTTCTTGTCCGGGACGACGACGGTGAACTCCGGGGGTTTTACAACACCTGCCGGCACCGGGGTTCCGTGCTCTGTGTGGAACCGCAGGGCACGTTTTCGAACCGGCTCGTTCTTTGCCCGTATCACCAGTGGGCTTATTCTCTCGACGGACGCCTGGTCAAAACCTCCTCCCATGCGGAAGCCATGGATTTTGACAAGGCCGATTATGCGTTGCTCCCGGTCATGGTCCGGGAATGGAGAGGGGGGGTGTTTGCGTCTCTGTCCGATACCCCGCCTGACATGAGTGAAGGCTTCGGACGCGGCAGCGACCGGACTGAAAACTGGCCCATGGAGGAATTGGTGGTCGGTCATACCTGGAACCGGGTACTGCAGTGCAACTGGAAGGTTTTTTGGGAGAATTTCAATGAATGCCTGCATTGCCCGAACATCCATCCCGAACTGTGCGACCTGGTCCCGATATTTGGCCGCCGCATTTCCTACTTCCGGGATCATGCCTACTGGCAGGAATTTGAAGACCGGACCGACCCCCGGTACGTGGGTGGATTACGGCCTGGCGCCCGGACCTGGTCCAAAAGCGGGAACCCTTCCCCGGGTCGGTTCAACGGTCTCAGCGAAGAGGAAATCCAGCGCGGACAAAGCTATTTCGTCAGTCTTCCCAGTGTCTTCGTTGCCGCCCATGCGGATTACGTGCGCACAGTCAGAATCCTCCCGCTTGGCCCGGAGAAAACCGAAATATCGGTCGAGTGGCTGTTTCTCCCCGAGGCGCTCGAGCAGGATAATTTTGACATGGCGGACATCACGGATTTTGCAAAGATGGTGATGGAACAAGATGCTGAGGTGTCGGAGATCAACCAGCAGGGCCTTCACTCGCGCCCATTCGAACAGGGAGTGCTGATGCCGGAAGAACATCACGTCAAGGCATTTCAGGACTGGGTCCGGGAACAGATGAAGGAGTAGACGGAGGGGTCCCGGGTTTCCCGGCCAGGGCCGTGCCGGCTACAGGCTCATCATTAAAAACCCGGTAAAAGCCGCATTGTTCGGGGAGAGACTGGGGTCCACTTCCCGCTTCATCCGGTTTATCTGGTCTCGGAAAGTTTCATAAAATTCCCAGGCAGGCAAGGGAGCATACGGCAACCCCTTGAGCTCCAGCCGTTGAATAATCCCCTTCACGGTTGTCGGCTTCACAAAAACATCCCATTCAGGCCGGCAATAAAACGGGTAAATCGAGAGTAGGGACCACTTCGCCAGTTTTCCGGTTTGCAGGATTTCCGTCACCTGCTCAAATCCCTGCCGTTCGTTGCCATACAGGTGTTCCTGCACGCCATCGACCAGCCACTCCCTTTCCAGCGGACTCATGGAATGAAGAAAATGCTTGAATTTCGGTTTTTCAAACCTTGAAACCATGGAGGACCGGCCGATGATCCGGATCAGGTCTTCGATCATCACATCCGGACGCTCAAAACGGTGTTTGCCGAGGCAGTCCCGGGTCATTTCCACCATTTTTCCTATTTTGTGTCGGTTGCGCAGGGCGACCAGCTCAGGATGATTGAACCCCCCGGGATAATGCAACAGGAAATCAGTCTCTGCCTGCTTTAATTTAATCCGGTTCATTGGCTCAGTCTGGATGGGTCCGGGGGGTTCATCGACCCCCGGAAGCGACACTGCGCCAGCCGCGCGCCGATTTCAACTCAACAGGGTTCTTTCCCCACACAGCGATAGTATCCTGATTTCGCTGGCAGTGAATACCCCTTCCCATGCCGGCCGCCACCCGTTTCAGCCCGATACCGTCAACGCGATTCTCCCCCGGGGCTATGGAGAGAAACGGAAGCATCACGATGACTGACGGCCCGATACCCGTGAAAAGAGTCCCTGCCCTTCTCCGCCGTGCGGACGGGATGATGGCTGAACACGATGCAGGCATCCCGGACTGCCCGCTCCCACAATCCATCCAACGGCCGGTCGAAATCAGTACCACGACAGGCTAAAATACGAAGTGGTGACTAAAGCAACTTTCCGGTTTATGGTTCTGCAATGGAAGAGGTAGCCAACCCGCTGTCTGAACTCAGGGACATCCACCTTCCCTCTGATCCGGCGCTGTGGCCGCCCGCCCCCGGATGGTGGCTTGCGGGAATCGTGTTGATATTGATGGCGGCATGGCTGGCATGGCTCATGAGGAGAATCCGGAAACGGACTCTGCCGAAGCGTACCTTCCAGGCGGATTTGATGCGCCTGGACACCCACACCGAGCAAATGCCGTTGAAACTCGAGAGAGTCCGTGAAATGTCCGGGCTCATGCGCCAATACGCCATCCACAAATTCGGCCGTGATACCGTATCCGGGCTGCACGGCACCGCTTGGCTGCAGTTTCTCGATCACTCAACGGACAGCCAGGTATCCTTCACCCAGGGCCCTGGCCGGGTATTCGGGCAGGACCAGTATGCTTCCCGGGTCGACGTTGACCTGGAAGCATTGAAGCGGCTTCTCATTGCCTGGGTCCAAAAAGTCTGATGTTTTCGTTTGCCTGGCCCTGGATGTTTTTGCTTTTGCCGGTCCCCGCCCTGGTGTACCGGGTTTTCCCGGCCGCAAAAACCGGCCAGGCTGCCCTGCGCGTTCCCTTTTACGAACCGATTTCCAGGCTGTCCGAAAACCGGCGGAAAGGACCCGGCGCCCTGAAGACGCTGACGATGGCCCTCATTTGGTGCTTGCTGTTGTGTGCCGCCGCCAGACCGCAATGGGTGGGAGAAACCCAGCCCATCACGGTCAGTGGCAGGGACCTGATGCTGGCCGTCGATATCTCGGAAAGCATGAAAACCAGGGATATGCTGATCGAAGACGAACTGGTGGACCGGGTGACCGCGGTCAAACTGGTCGCACAGGAGTTCATTGAAAGACGTACCGGTGACCGGATTGGCTTGATCCTGTTTGGTTCCCAGGCCTATCTGCAGACACCGCTCAGTTTTGACCGGAAAACCGTGAACACCTTTTTACAGGAGGCCGTGATCGGAATCGCAGGCAGGAAAACCGCCATTGGCGATGCGGTGGGACTGGCGATCAAACGCCTGCGTGATCCGCACCCGGACCGGGCGGATACTGACAACGTACTCATTCTGCTGACGGACGGAGCCAATACCGCAGGCATTATGGAGCCGCTGCAGGCCGCACAACTGGCGCAGTCGGCCGGCCTGAAGATTTATACCATCGGAGTCGGCGCCGACCCGTCCATGGTCAACCGCCTGTTTGGACAACGGCTTCTCAATCCTTCCTCGGACCTGGATGAAGAGACCCTGGTCTCAATGGCCCGGGCAACCGCCGGGAGATATTTTCGCGCGCGGGATGGTGATTCCCTGGAACAGATCTACGATATCATCGACAAGCTTGAACCGGTCCAGGATGAATCGAAATTCCTCAGGCCAGTTACCGAATTATTCCACCTGCCCCTTGCTTGCGCTTCCCTGGTGGCGCTGGTGCTGGGCTTCCTTTCCATCGGCCTGCCTGAAATCCTGTGGCAGCCGTTTTCCAGTTTCAAAACCCGGGGCAGCCCCAGAACATGATCGACCACTTTCATTTCCTGCGTCCCCTGTATCTTCTCGTTGCACCGGTTGGACTGGCCTTGTGCGCTTTGCTGTGGACCCGGTTCTCCACCGTTTCGGCCTGGAACCGGGTCTGTGATGCCCACCTGCTGGGACATCTGCTGGTCGGTCAGGCACCGAAACAGAGCAGAATTCCAATTCTGGGCCTTGCCTGTGCCTGGGTACTGGCCTCCCTGGCGCTGGCCGGGCCGAGCTGGGAGAGAGCACCACAATCCCTGCACCACACTCCGGGAGGCAAGGTCCTGGTCTTTGACCTGTCCCGCTCCATGGACAGTACGGACCTCAGGCCCAGCCGTTTGCAGAGGGCGCGCTACAAAATCGCGGACCTGGTTACCGCCGCCCCGGGTATCCCGCATGGACTGGTGGTATTTGCCGGCGATGCATTCGTGGTCACACCGCTGACGGACGATTCGGATACCTTGCTGAATCTGGTCCCGAACCTGGACACCGACACCGTACCGGTACAGGGCAGCCGGACCGACCTGGGACTGCGTCTCGCCGAATCCCTGCTGGTCAATGCCAGCATTCGCCATGGAGAGATCATTCTGGTTGCCGACGGGGCAAACCCGGATACCGGGGAAATCGCCCGAAAAATAGCCTCTCACGGCCATACGGTGTCCGTGCTGGCAACCGGAACACCGGAAGGCGCGCCCGTGGTCCTTGCCAGTGGCGAACTGCTCAAGGACGCCCGGGGCAGCATCGTCATACCGGCCGTGGACCTCGATTACCTGAAAAGGATCTCGCAATCCGGCAACGGCAGATTTTCAACCCTGTCCTCCGATAACCGCGACATCGACCTGCTCACCGCACCACGGGGACCGGTGGCCAGCCTGGACCGCAGCCCGCCATGGCTGCCCGACAACCATTCCGATGTCCTCCACACAGACCGCTGGATCGACAATGGTTTCTGGCTGATCCTGCCACTATTGTGCCTGTGCGCCATGAGCTTTCGACGCGGCTGGGTACTGGCTGTTCTTTTGGTGGTCCTGCCACTTTCCCCCCCGCCGGCCGTTGCCATGGACTGGGATGACCTTTGGCTGCGGGCGGACCAACAATACGCCCGAAATCTCAAAAACGGGGACTACGACAAAATTCCCGGTCATGCCCCGGCCGGCTGGCTCGGGGCGGCCAGGTACCGTCGAGGCGATTATCCCGGTGCCCTGGAGGCCTATTCATCCATCGAAGACAAGGATGCCCTGACGTACTACAACCACGGAAATGCACTGGCAAAGAACCATTCCCTGGAAGAGTCCCTGGAGGCCTACAATGCGGCACTGGACCTGGACCCTGACTTTGAAGATGCCCGCTTCAACAAGGCATTGATCGAAACACTCTTGTCCAACCAGGAAAAACAGGACAACCCGGGAGACCGGAGCGATGAACCGTCCAACCCCCGGGCCCATTCCGGCAACCAGGACCCGATGGGCAGGGCTGGCAGTGACCAACCCGGCCAGTCTGACGATGGCGAGGAGCCAAATAGCCGGGAGCCCGATACAGAAAACCAGGAGGCCGGGCTGAACCCGTTTAGGCCTGATCGGCAAAATCCGGAAAAACAGCAAATCGACCCGGGGCCGCTGGCCCAATCCGATGAACCTGCAAGGGAAACGGGGGAAATCCCAATGGGTGAAGAGGAACAGGCGCTGAACCAGTGGCTGCAGCGAATTCCGGATGACCCGGGGGGATTGCTGCGCCGAAAATTTGCGTATCAATATTCGAGAAGGCCGCCACAGCCGAAGACCAATCCATGGTGAAATTGAACCCCCTGTTAACCCGGCACTGGCCTGCAGCCCTGGTGGCGGGAATGTTATGTTCCCCGCTCAGTGCCACGGCAGAAGTCACGGCAAGGCTGGAACGCGACACCATTTATCTGGATCAGACCGTTCGGCTGATCATCGAATCGAATCAGGCCGGAAACAACGGTGTCCAGCCGGACTATTCCGCCCTTGGCGAGGATTTCACCGTCCTTGGCACATCCTCCAGCCAGCAGATTACTTTCCTGAACGGCCAGCAGACCTCGATCAAAAGCTGGGTCACCGAGCTTGAACCGAAAGCGGAAGGGACCTTTACCATCGCCCCCATCGCGGTCGGCGGGGACCAGACCCCGATGCTGGAGGTCACGGTCCTGCCACAGGATGCCGACCCGACCCTGTCCGACCGGGACATCCATGTTGAACTGGAAGTCGATGAAGCCGAGTATTATGTCCAGCAGCAGATCAACCTTGTCATCCGCCTGTTTCTCGGTATCAATATTGCCGATGGCACATTGTCAGAGCCCGAAGCGGCGGATGTGGTGGTCGAAAGACTGGGGCAGGATGTACGATACCAGGGCAAACGGGGAAACCGCGTCTACCAGGTGATCGAACGGGAGTATGCACTCTTTCCATCCCGAAGCGGGATGCTTGAAATCTCCCCCATCCGGTTCCAGGGCATTGCACAGGATACGGGAACCGACGCCAACCCGCTGTTCAGCGGGTTCCTGAATCAGGGCAAACGGGTCCGGGCAAAATCCCGACCCGTCACCCTGAAAATCAATCCACCCGACCCGGCCTTCAGCGGTTCCCAGTGGCTGCCGGCCAAAAACCTCCAGATTCTGGATCAAACCGGCGATTACGGGACCGTGACCGTTGGGCAGGCGGTCACCAGGAAAATTGAAATGAATGCCGTTGGCCTCACTGCGGAACAGCTGCCCGAAATCGTTTTCCCGACAAACCGGGCGGTCCGGCAATACCCCGACAGACCCGTTTACCATTCCCGTGACGATGGCAGGAACATGGTCAGCTCGTTGTCCAGAAACATCGCCATCATCGCATTGAACGAAGGGGAAATCGAACTGCCCGGGATCGAAGTCCACTGGTGGAACACGGAAAGCAACCGGATGGAGACCGCCGTGCTTCCCCCGAAGACCATTCGGGCCCATCCCGACCCGGCCCTGACCTCCACCGCTCTTGCAGAACCACCCCGTTTCCCGTCGGAACGGTCCGCAACGGGGTCCCCTGCACTGCTGGAGCCCGTGCGAACGGATGGTGACCAGGCGGACAGTCGCCGATGGCGCTGGATCAGCATCTTCGTACTGGTCGGATGGATACTGACCACCGTGTACCTGTTGAGAACCAGAAACCCCGTTGTGCCTCCCCCGGCCCCGGATGGGAAAAGCGCCGTGTCGGAAACCTCCAAAACCCTGAAACGCAACCTGCAGCAGGCATGCCGAGACAACGATGCCGCGTCGGCACGACAGCTGGTACGGCAATGGTCCAGGGCGTTGTGGCCGTATTCCCCGCCCCGCTCGCTGGATGAATTCTCGATGCGCATGGGATCCGTCGAGTTGGCCGAAGAACTCTCCAGACTGGACCGGTGCCTGTACCATGACCCCCGAAGCGGCGTGGAAGGGACACCATGGCAAGGCAACCGCCTGGAGCGAATCCTCGCCGGGCTGCCCGAAAAAATGTCGGAGTATCGCAGCCCGGACCGTCCCGGGCTGCCCCTACTGTATCCGCGGTAAACCCGGATTCCCGCCGGGCACCAGCCTGCGGTTCCCCGACGGGCCCGGTTTTCTTTTTTTCTTGACAGGGTCAGCATGACAGGGCTACTGTGTCGTAAAGCCAGCCCCTGCCATTTCGGAGCCCCTGTGAAACAGAACAACAACCGGAATTGATATAATGAAACACACGACACCGGAACGACCCATGAAACCAATGCGCCTGTTGATCCTTTTCCTGCTCGGTCTCGGTTTTCTGCAAAACCAGGCCATTGCCGAGGATTTCCTGATTGATACCGCAAAAGACCACGCTTTCATCCTGTTCAAGGCCTCCCACCTCGGGTATTCCTTCGTGATGGGGCGCTTCAACGAATTTGAAGGGACGTTCAGCTACGATGAAGCCGACCCGTCCCAGGCACGGGTCAACATCGCCATTGACGCCACCAGCATCGATACCAATCATGCGGAGCGGGACAAACATCTTCGCAGCGAAGACTTTTTCAACGTGGACCGGTACCCAGGCATTACGTTTGACAGCACTTCCTTCGAACAGGCCGACGATGGCACCGGGAAGCTGACCGGGGAATTATCGCTCCACGGTGTCACCCGACCCGTTACGATCGATGTCCGGCACATCGGCCATGGCGACGACCCATGGGGCGGATACCGGCGCGGGCTCGAAGGCGCCACCATCCTTGATTCCGCGGAATATGGATTTCCGGGGTGGGTGGGAGACGTGGAAATTTACCTGGTCGTGGAAGGGATACGACAATAAATATTTTTCCGGGTTCGGGATTTCCAGGCGGGCCCGGGAATTGTGATGCGTCCCCCTTCTGCAGAAATGGCAACCTCCCATACCTGTGATTTCATTGTCGTGGGCGCCGGTTCCGCAGGTTGTGTCCTGGCCAACCGGTTGAGCAGCAACGGGAAATTCAATGTGCTGGTACTGGAAGCCGGGCCCCATGACCGGAAATTCTGGATCCAGGTCCCCATCGGCTATGGAAAGACCTTCTACGACCGAAAAGTGAACTGGGCGTACCTCACCGAACCCGAGGCCGGATTGAATAACCGGGTGAGCTACTGGCCCCGAGGCAAAATTACCGGCGGGTCCAGTTCGATCAATGCCATGGTCTATATCCGTGGCCAAAAGGAAGATTACAATGCCTGGCGGGACATGGGAAATCCCGACTGGGGTTGGAACGATGTGCTGCCCTATTTCAAAAAAGCGGAAACGAATTCCAGGGGCGGGGATGCCTACCGGGGGGACAGTGGTCCGCTGTATGTCAATGATGCGAGCGAGCACTACCATGCCTTGTGCAAGACATTCATTGCCGCAGCCAATGAATACGGCCTCCCCTGCAACCCGGATTTTAACGGCGCTTCCCAGGAAGGCGCCGGGCTGTACCAGATCACCACCAAGGACGGATTGCGCATGTCCGCCTCCAGGGCCTACCTCCGCCCGGCGGCGAAGAGAAAAAACTGCATGGTGGAAACCGGTGCCCATGTCACCCGCATCCTGTTTGAAAACAATCGGGCCATCGGGGTAGAGTATGTGAAAAAAGGCCGGTTTGTCCGTGCGCTTGCATACCGGGAAGTCATCCTGAGCGGCGGAGCCATCAACTCACCGCAACTGCTGCAGCTTTCCGGCATCGGCCCGGAAAAGTTGCTCAGGGAGCACGGGATCCCGGTCCTTTGTGGAAACGATGCCGTGGGTCAGAACCTGCAGGACCACCTGGCCTATACCCATTATTACCGTTCAAAGGTCCCGACCCTGAACAACCAGCTTGCTCCCTGGTGGGGGAAGTTGTGGGCCGGAATGCAATATCTCCTGTTCAGACAGGGGCCCCTGTCTTTGAGTGTCAACCAGGCGGGGGGGTTTTTCCGAAGCAGTCCCGGGCGCACCAGCCCGAACCTGCAGATATATTTTGCAGCGCTGACCTATGTCACCTCGCCACCCGGGGAGCGTCCCCTGATGCGGCCGGACCCGTATCCCGCCTTCCAGAACGCTTTCAGCCAGTGCCGTCCTACCAGCAAGGGGCATCTGCAAATCAGATCGAATGACCCGTTCACCCACCCCCGCATCCAGCCCAACTACCTGTCCACCGAACAAGACATCCAGGAAATGGTGGAGGGCTTCGAATTCCTGCGCAGCCTGTCCCAAACCCGTGCACTGTCGGGGATTCTCGACGAGGAGATGACCCCCGGCCCCGCCGTCCATTCAGCAACCGAAATCATTGAGGATATCCGAAACAGAAGCGAGACGGTCTACCATCCCACCAGTACCTGCAGGATGGGTCCGGACCCGCAATCGTTTGTGGTCGACTCTTCGCTCAAGGTGCATGGTGCAAACGGTTTGCGCGTCGTGGATGCATCGGTTTTTCCGGTGATCGTCTCGGGCAACACCAATGCTCCGGTCATCATGGTTGCAGAAAAGGCCTCGGACCTGATATTGCAGGATACCCAGGAGACAAGCCACCGAGCGGGGAGGCGGATCGACACGGCAGCAATTCCAACGCACAAGTCGGCATAATCAATACCCTGCACAGAGAATTTCGGTCGTGAACCATGGCATCAGTCAAAATCATCCGGAACCGCAAACACCGTAGTCGGTGTTGGGAGCACATAAACAACGTAATCGGTCATCAACGGCCGCTGAAAATGGTAAGATACCCGCGGATGCATTTTGAATTTCGAAGTAATGGACAGTCACGGTTTCCTGTTTAATCTCATTGTTTATCTTTCTGCTGCAGTCATTGCGGTGCCCCTGTTCGCGCGTCTGGGGCTGGGGTCAGTGCTGGGATACGTGGTCGCGGGGGTTTGCATCGGCCCCTGGGGCCTGGGATTGATTGGAAATGTGCAGGATATCCTGCATTTCTCCGAAATCGGGGTCGTTCTCCTGCTGTTTCTGATCGGGCTGGAACTCGAACCGAGAAAGCTGTGGGGAATGCGCCGGCCCATCCTGGGTGCAGGCGGGTTGCAGGTGGTGCTGACTGCGGCCATCATCGCCTTGCTGGCAAGGCAATGGGGACTGGAATGGAATACTGCCCTCGTGATCGGTCTCGGACTGTCCCTCTCCTCCACCGCCATTGCCCTGCAGATGATGAACGAGCGCTGGTTGATGCGCACTCCTCTTGGCCATACCGGATTCTCGATCCTGCTGTTTCAGGACATATCCGTGATCCCCATCATTGCACTGATCCCCCTGCTGGCTGACCGGGCCGTGGACGCTCCGCATGCCGGTGGCGGCGTGTCCGCCCCGGTAGTCATCGCCGTGATCATTGGAATTTTTGTGGTCGGCAAGTATGCATTGCGGCACATCTTCAGAATTGTAGCGGCCACCCATGTTCCGGAAATCTTTACGGCGCTTTCCCTTTTGCTGGTCGGAGGGGTCGCCGCCATCATGAGTTCCATCGGCGTTTCCATGGCACTCGGCGCGTTTGTAGCAGGCGTCATCCTGGCCGACTCCGAATACCGGCATGCCCTGGAGTCGGACATTCAGCCTTTCAAGGGCCTGTTGCTTGGACTGTTTTTCATTTCAGTTGGCATGTCTATCGACTTCGGCCTGCTCATTGAACAGCCGCTGCTCATCCTGACCCTGACAATTTGCCTGGTCCTGGTGAAAGCACTGGTTTTGTACGGGATTTCACTGATGATGAAAATCCCGGTCCGCCAGCGGGGACTGTTTTCATTTTTACTGTCCCAAAGCGGTGAATTCGGTTTTGTTCTGTTTGGATTTGCGGTCACGGCCAACGCCATCAATCCGGTTCTGGCAGACCAGATGATCCTGGTCATCGCGATGTCCATGGTGCTGACTCCAATCCTGGTCATTCTCAATGACCGGTTTATCGAACCTCGTTACCGGACATCCGTCGACGAACCCGTGAATGAGATGATTGACGAAGGCAATGATGTGATCCTGGTCGGGTTTGGCCGATTCGGACAGGTGATCGGCCGGATGCTGCACGTCAACGATATCCACCCGACCATCATTGACAATGACCCGGACCAAATTGAACGGGTCAGGCGATTCGGTTACAAAACCTACTATGGGGATGTTCTGCGGCAGGATGTACTGCATTCGGTCGGTGCGAACCAGGCCCGCCTGATTATCCTGTCCGGCAATGGAAAGGAATCCATCAACCAGGCGGTGGAAATGATTCAGAAGGATTTTCCCAATTTGAAAATCATTGCCCGTGCCTATGATCGGGGTCATGCCATGCATCTGATCGACAACGGTGTCGAGAGCGTTACCCGGGAATCATTCTTTTCCGCATTGGAGATGGGAAAGGCAACGCTGGAGATGCTTGGATTTGACCAGCACAAGATTGACAGGCTGTCCAAAACCTACACCCAGCATGATATCGCAACCCTTCGTCAGCAAGTGGACAATCGCCATGACGAAAAAGCCCTGATCAATATCGCGAACAGTGCAAGAGAACAACTTGAACAGACACTGGAAGCAGATCAGGCCGAAGCAGATCAGGCCGAAGCAGATCAGGCCGAAGCAGACAACCTCGAAGACCCGGACAGGCCCCTCAGCACGTAGTGTCCGGCCCGGCCATTCCGGCTGGCATCATCCTGCACCCCATCTGATCACGGGCCGGATGGGAACCCGTCCCAGAAACCACCGGCCTACTCGGCATTGGCATGAAAGAGTTTTTTTTCATTAATCTTGTATTCGTTGATGCGTTTTTGCCCCTCGGCGGATGTAATCCAGCGCGTAAACGCTTGGGCTCCGCCATGGTTTACGTCATGCAGTGCCGGATTGATGGTGATGACGCTGTACTGGTTGAACAGCCTCTCATCGTCCTGGAAAAGGATTTTCAGAGCCAGTTTTTCCTCGGTGAAGATCCAGGTGCCCCGGTCGGCAATGGTATAGGCCCCCAGTTCGCTTGCGATTTGAAGGGTTTTCCCCATTCCCTGCCCCACTTCCCTGTACCAGTTCCCCTCTGGTTCACGGTCGGCTGCCTTCCAGATTTCCATTTCCTTGTCATGGGTCCCCGAATGGTCTCCGCGGGAAACAAACATTGCAGCGGCTGCGCCAATTTTTTCAAATGCATCGTGTACCCGGGATGATCCCGCAATCCGGGCCGGGTCCTCTTTTGGGCCAACGACAACAAAATCGTTGTACATCACCTCCTTCCTGTCGACCCCGTATCCCTCTTCCACAAATTCCAGTTCACTGTCCCGGGCATGCACCAGCAATATATCCACATCCCCCGCCCGCCCCATCTGCAGGGCTTTTCCGGTCCCCACGGCAATGACCCGGTAGAAGTAACCCGTGTCCGTCTCCAGCACCGGCAAGAGATATTCGATCAGTCCGGAATTTTCCGTACTGGTCGTCGTCGCCAAATAAACGACGGGGTCCTGCTCGCTCGCAAAGGAAATTTTTCCCGGCTGGACGAACAGGGCCGCCAGCACCAGAAAAACGACTGGAAATCTGCTGTCCTTACCGGCAAGCACGGAAATGGCAATACAGGGCAAGGCAGGACTTCACTGAATGAATGCGGCACACTGCCAACGTTGAACGGCCTGGAATTTTAACCGGCCTGCCTGCATCGCCGGCAGGACAATCGAAGGCCCGGCTCTTCTTTCAACCCTGCCGTGACGCCGGAACCCGCTTCCGGAAGCCCCCATACCGGTCTGCGGATTTCTTCGTGCGCAGGGGCCGGGCCCATCCCCGGGAGCCGTCCATTCAGGGGTCCCCGGGTCGTTGCCGGATACTTTGCCGTTCCGGCACCTCCAACCGCCGTCCCACCGGGGGGCGGCCGCGCACAACCCTTCACCAGGGCACCCGGGTCGGGCGAGGTCCGATTCCCGGAAAGGAACGGCGGGATCAATTGGCATGACCGTACCCGCCGCCACCCGGAGTCCTGATCTCGAACAGGTCCCCTTCCCGCAGTTCTATGTGGTCCGTCCCGGACAATTCGGTCACGGACCCATCGGCATGAATCACCCGATTGACACCGGTCTGGCCGTCGCCTCCGCCAGAGAGTCCATACGGCGGCACTTTCCGGTGGCCCGATATGATATTCGCCGTCATGGCCTCCTTGAAACGAATTTTCCGGACCACCCCGTCCCCGCCCGGGTTCCTGCCGGTCCCTCCGGAACCCCGCCTGATTTCGAATGATTCGAGCACGACCGGAAATCGCCATTCCAGCACTTCCGGATCGGTGAGCCTGGAATTCGTCATATGGGTATGCACGGCATCCGCACCCGGCCTCTTGCCGGTCGCACCAGCCCCTCCGCAGATGGTTTCGTAGTACTGGTGTTCCTCGTTGCCCCAGATAAAATTGTTCATGGTTCCCTGGGCTGCAGCCACCACCCTGATCGCCCCGAACAGGGTATCCACCAGGTACTGGGAGGTTTCCACATTGCCGGCGACCACAGCGGCAGGATACTGCGGCCTGATCATGGAATGCTCGGGAATAACAATTTCCATCGGCTTGAGACAACCTTCATTCAGCGGGATATTGTCATCCACCAGGCAACGGAACACATACAGTACCGCCGCTCGAACGACTGCGGTCGGCGCATTGAAATTACCCGGGTGCTGGGGACTCGTTCCGGAAAAATCGACCACCGCCTTTCGGTTCTCCCGGTCCACTGCGATGGACACGGAAATCTGGTGGCCATCATCCATGGTGTAGGTAAACGCGCCATCATTCAGCACGCTCAATACACGGCGCACCGCTTCTTCCGCATTGTCCTGTACATGCTGCATGTACGCATGCACGGTTTCCACGCTGTAGTGTTCAACCATTTTCAGCAGCTCTCTGGCCCCTTTCTCGCACGCCGCCAGTTGGGCCTTGAAATCCGCCAGGTTCATCCGCGGATTCCGGGCCGGCCACGGATTGTCCGTCAGCAGTTCAAGCATTTCCCTTTCCCTGAACAGGTCATTCTCCACCAGTTTCTGGTTGTCGATCAGCACGCCTTCCTCTTCAATGCTGGTGGAATCCGCAGGTGCCGATCCCGGAGTTTTGCCTCCGATATCCGCGTGGTGGCCCCGAGACGCGACATAGAACAGGATGGTACCCTCCCGGGTAAAGACGGGCTTGATGATGGTGACATCCGGCAGGTGCGTGCCGCCGTTGTAGGGAGCATTGAGGATATACGCATCCCCCGGAACGATGTCCGCACCTCGTTCCCGGATCACCATCTTGATGCTTTCTCCCATGGACCCGAGGTGCACCGGCATATGGGGGGCATTGGCAACCAGGCCTCCGCCGGGATCAAAAATGGCACAGGAAAAATCCAGTCGTTCCTTGATATTCACCGAAGCGGCCGTATTTTCCAAAACGGACCCCATCTGCTCTGCGATCGACATAAACAGATTGTTGAAGATTTCCAGCATCACCGGGTCCACTGCCGTCCCGATAGCCCGGGTTTCCTTTTTTTCCAGGTAACGCTGCAGGATCAGGTGGTTGTCCTTGCGCAAAATGGCCCGCCATCCCGGTTCCACCACCATCGTGCCCGTGGGGTCGAGAATGATCGCCGGGCCATTGACCGGCAGATTGACGGTCAGCGCCCCCCGCCGGTAGAAGGGTATCGCGGTCCAGCGGCCTTCCATAAAGCAGTCCCTCACCACTTCCGGCCGGGGTGCCGTCCCGTGCGCCCGCCCGGCATCCGGTTCGTTGACGATGGTGGAGGGCCTGGCCACGGCGATCACTTCCATCTGGATGGATTCGACGATCATCTCCTTGTCCGGTGAAATAAAACCAAACCGCATCTGGTGGAGTTCTTCAAAACCATCGACGACTTCCGCAAGCGGGGCATAAGGGACGATCAGTGCAGTATCCGAACCCTGGTAGCGAATATGCAACGATCTTCGGAATGACAGGTCATTGCCGGCAGCCCCCTGTTGTTCCAGTCCGGCCATTCCAGCCTGTTGCAGGTCATCCAGCAACCCCTCCAATTCCCCGAGCAAGGCTTCATCCAGGGTCGATTCGATGGCCTGTTGACGGTCCACCACGGTATCCGCCAGTCCCATCCCGTACGCCGACAGCACACCGGCAAATGGATGGATCAGGATTTGCTTCATTGCCAGGGCATCCGCCACCAGGCAGGCGTGCTGGCCGCCTGCCCCCCCAAAACAGCACAACGTATACTCGGAAACATCATAGCCTCGCTGCACGGAAACTTTCTTGATGGCATTGGCCATGTTCTCCACCGCAATGGCCAGAAAACCCGCTGCAACGGCTTCTGGACTGCGCGAATCTCCCGTATCGTGTCGGATCTGGCCGGCCAGTGCCTGGAATCCGGCCCGGACCCTGCCTGCGTCAATCGGCTGGTCTGCATTGCGCCCGAAAACCCGGGGAAACAGATCCGGCTGAAGTTTTCCCACCATCACATTGCAGTCTGTGATGGTTAACGGTCCACCGTTGCGGTAGGCGCATGGACCCGGGTTCGCTCCCGCCGAATCCGGGCCAACCCGGTAACGGGCCCCATCAAAAGAAAGAATGGACCCTCCGCCCGCCGCGACCGTATGGATCAGCATCATCGGTGCCCGCAATCTGACCCCCGCCACATTGGTTTCAAAGGCTTTTTCAAACCCGCCGTTGTAGTGACTGACATCCGTGGAGGTTCCTCCCATATCGAAACCAATGACTCGGTTGATTCCTGCCATTTCACTCACTCTGGCCATCCCCACCACACCGCCTGCCGGGCCGGACAATATGGCATCCTTTCCCTGGAAAAACCTGGCATCGGTCAACCCCCCATTGGAGCGCATGAACATCAATTTACCACCATGATCTTCAAAACCCTCCAGTTCACAGGCCACCTGGTGGACATATCGGCGAAGAATGGGAGACAGGTAGGCATCCACCACAGTGGTATCTCCACGGGATACCAGTTTCATCAGCGGACTGACCTTGTGGCTGACCGAAATCTGGGTGAAACCAATCTCTTTTGCCATCGATTCCAGAACGAGTTCATGCTGGTGGTAGCGGTATCCATGCATCAGGACAATGGCCACACACCGGATACCGCGGTCATGGTATTGCTGCAACCGGGCCCGGGCATGCCGTGCATCCAGTTCACGCAGGACATTGCCGTGTGCATCCACGCGTTCATCGATCTCCAGGACTTCACGGTACAGCATTTCCGGAAGTTCGATGTCCAGGGCAAAAAGGTCCGGCCGGGTCTGGTAGCCGATTCGCAGCTGGTCCTTGAACCCCCGGGTGATCACCAGCAATGTATCGTCGCCTTTTCGCTCAAGCAGGGCATTGGTGGCCACCGTCGTACCCATTTTGATGGCCGAGATCCGGGATGTGTCCAGCCTATTCCCGACACCAACCCCCAGGACATCCCTGATTCCCTGGATGGCCGCATCCCGGTATTGTCCCGGGTTTTCCGACAGCAGCTTGTGGATGACCACCTCACCGTTCGGCCGACGGGCAACGACATCCGTAAAGGTGCCGCCGCGGTCAATCCAGAACTCCCATTTGTCTTTCATGGTCCGGCTCTTTGGAAAAATAACTGAATAGGGTAAAGAGTTCTCGTCAAATATCAAGGCCTGCGGGCGGCGACCGAATCACCCGTGCCCCGAAACATCCGGTTCAAAAATCATGCCGCAGTGGTCCGTCGCAAAGTGCGTCCCAGACCGGTTGGCACCGGGAAGGGATCGGGATTGCCTGCAAAAGCATGGCCGGCAGGAACCGCGTCACTCCATGAAATTATCGGGAAAGAATGACCGTTCGATCAGTTCGATGAGGATATGCAAAATCTTGATATGCAACTCCTGGATCTTGTCGGCATAGGGATACTCGACCGTATGGATATCCACATCCGCCAGTGCACCGAGTCTTGACCCACGGCTTCCGGTCAGGGTGATGACCTGGATGCCGTTTTCCCGTGCAAATTCGGCCGCATTGAGAACATTTGCACTTTTTCCGCTGGTACTGATCGCAACCAGGGCATCTCCGGCTTTGCCCCTGGCCTCAAGATACCTGGAAAACACCTGTTCATAACCGTAATCATTGGCCACACAGGAAAGATGGCCAGGGTCGCTGATGGCGGTGGCTGCAAGACCTTTTCGATGATCCCGGTATCGCCCGGTGAGTTCTTCTGCAAAGTGCATGGCATCGGTCATGGAGCCCCCGTTCCCGCAACTGTAAATGGCATGGCCGTTTTGCAGTGTCGCGATCAGCAGGCGGGCAGCAGCGGCTATGCCTTCGATTTTTCCGGGGTCATCCATGAGTTTTTCCAGGGCGGTCCTGGATTCCTTCAACGATGACAGTATCTGTGACTTCATTGCTGGTTTTCCGAAGGTCCTGCGAGCGCGGAGATCATCCGCAGGTGGTAGTCCACTCCATCGAAACGGCTCATTTCCTGCAAACCGGTAGGACTGGTGACGTTCACCTCGATAAGCATACCGCCAATAATATCAATTCCAGCGAAAAAAACACCCTGCTCAACCAGACCTTTCTTCAATGCAGAACAGATTTCCCGGTCCCTGGCATCCAGACTGCTGGGATGGGCAGTCCCCCCGGCATCCATATTATTCAGTTCGGACCCGTCCGCGTGAACCCGCAATATCGCTCCCATGGGATTCCCATTGAGCAACAGAATACGCTTGTCTCCCTCAGCCGCTGCGGGCAGGTATTCCTGCACAATGACCCACTGCCGGCCCTGGCGGGTCGCTTCGCCGAGTTCCCGGACATTGTCGCCACGCCGGTAAAACACGATGCCCTTGCCGCCAAAACCATCCACCGGCTTCACCGTGACCCGCCCCTGTTTTTCCGCAAAAGACCGGATGGCATTGACATCGCTGGTCACCAGTGTGCTGGGGGTGTATTGCGGGTAATACAACGCCGCCAGTTTTTCATTCCAGTTCCGGATCCCGCAGGGCCGGTTAATCACCCGGGTGCCGGCAGGCAAATAGTCCAGCAGCAACGTCGTGTAAAAGTAGCGCCGGTCAAATGGCGGGTCGGTACGTACCCATACCGTATCCAGTTCCCCCATCTTCACGACGGTTTGCTCCAGTACCGTGAAGGGGTGATCAACCTCGGCATGGACCTCCAGCCAGGATACCCTGCCATACACCTGGTCGTGTTCAAGCCAGAGATCACGCTGATCCAGATGGCAGACACGATGCCCGTACTCCATACAGGCAAGCATCAGAAAATACGACGTATCCTTCCATGCCTTCACCCCCTCAAGGGGGTCCATGATAAACGCGTGCTTCAATTAAGGGACAATGGTTGGCGTCAAATTCAACTCATGCGCCGGCATAGCCGAGCTTCTGGAGAGATTCCGCAATCTCATCCAGGATCGCCGGGTCATCAATGGTTGCAGGCATGTTCCACTCGGCATGATCGGCAATTTTTTTCATGGTCCCGCGCAAGATCTTTCCAGAACGGGTCTTCGGCAGTCTTTTGATGACCGTGGCCAGTTTGAATGCCGCAACCGGACCAATTTTCTCACGGACCAGCCGGATACATTCCTCGACAATTTCGCGTTCATCCCGTTCGACCCCGGCATTCAGGACCAGGCAGCCAAGGGGCAGCTCGCCCTTCAGGGCATCGGCCACACCCATGACAGCGCATTCCGCCACATCCGGATGGGATGCCAGCACCTCTTCAATGGCGCCCGTGGACAAGCGATGGCCTGCAACATTGATGACATCATCCGTCCGGGACATCACGAATACATAACCGTCCTCATCAATGTACCCGGCATCCCCGGTCTCATAGTATCCGCAATAGGTGTTCATGTAAGAATCCATATACCGTTGCCGTGCATTCCACAATGTCGGAAACGTGCCGGGAGGCAGGGGAAGCTTGACCACCAGCGCGCCGACATCCCCGGGTTTCACGGCATTGGCCTGTTCGTCCAACGCTTCGAGTTGCCATCCGGGGACCGGGCGGGTTGGCGAACCCTCCTTGATGGGCAATGCCTCGATCCCCATGCAGTTGGAGCAGATCGCCCAGCCGGTTTCGGTCTGCCACCAATGGTCAATCACGGGAACCCCCAGTTTTTCCCTGGCCCAGTTCAGTGTATCCGGGTCGGTACGCTCCCCGGCCAGAAAAAGGGATTCCAGGCATGAAATATCATATTTTTTGATAAAGTCTCCATGCAGGTCCTCCTTCTTGATGGCGCGAAACGCAGTGGGCGCCGTGAACAGCACCTTCACCCGGTGTTCGGATATGACCCGCCAGAATACCCCCGGGTCAGGCGTGCCCACGGGTTTGCCTTCAAACACGATGGTGGTGTTGCCGTTAAACAGGGGCGCATACACGATATAGGAATGGCCGACCACCCATCCCACATCGGATGCGGCCCAGTACACCTCACCCGGCTCCATGTTGTAGATATTCTTCATGCTCCATTTCAATGAGACGATCCCGCCTGCCGTATCCCGAACCACCCCTTTCGGTTGGCCGGTGGTGCCCGAAGTATAGAGAATGTACAGCGGGTCCGTGGCCAGCACCGGGACGCACTCGACCTGCCCGGCTTCCTGCATGGCACGGGTCCAGTCGATGTCCCGTCCATCAATCATGGTGGCTTCCGCCTGGGGGCGTTGCAGAACGATGCAATGATCGGGTTTGTGGCGGGCCAGTCCGATCGCCTGGTCCAGAAGCGGCTTGTATTCGACGGTACGGCCCGGCTCCAGGCCACAGGACGCGGATACCACCAGCTTGGGTTCACAGTCGTCGATTCGAATGGCCAGCTCATTGGAAGCAAACCCCCCGAAAACCACGCAGTGCACGGCACCGATCCTAGCGCACGCAAGCATGCTGATGACCGCTTCGGGAATCATTGGCATATAGATCACCACCCGGTCACCATACCCGACACCATGGGCTTTCAGCACACCGGCGAAACGGGCCGTTTCGGCTTTCAAATCGTTGTAGGTGATGGTCTGCTGGCGGTTTGTAATGGCACTGTCATGGATGATGGCCGCCTGTTCCCCCCGGCCTTCTTCGACGTGCAGGTCAACCGCGTTGTAACAGACATTGGTCCGGCCGCCGCTGAACCAGCGGTAAAACGGCTTGTCCGAATCATCCAGAACCTTGTCCCACTTTTTGTACCAGTGCACGTTTTCCGCGATTTCAGCCCAGAACTCTTCCGGATTCCGGCAGGCTTTTTGGTAAACTTCGCTATACGACATTTTTTGTGTTATGAAGGATTTTCCCGGGTTCAGGGCTCCTTTGCCTGAACAGCCCTTTCCATTTTATTGTGCTATTGTAAATGAAAATGACCCGAAACAGGAAAGTTCACCCAGCTGGCATGGCCGCTGCATTCCGGCCACAATCCCGCCCTTCAAACCCTGTATTTACTGGATAGAGGTACCGAATCTTGAATTACCAGAACATTGAAACCGAGACGGATGAACACATCGGAATCATCACCCTGAACCGGCCTGAAGTCCTGAATGCCCTGTCCCGGGAATTGCGCACCGAAGTGGGGGAGGCACTGTGTCAGTTTGCGAAGAACGACCGGATCGGATGCATTGTCATCACCGGGAAAGGCAAGGCATTTGCCGCGGGTGCCGATATTACCCAGATGCAGGACAAATCGTACATGGACATGTACCGGGATGACAACACCAGCCACCTGGAATCGCTGATCAGCCGTATCCGGACACCGATGATCGCTGCGGTCAATGGTTTTGCCCTGGGCGGCGGTTGCGAAATTGCCATGATGTGTGATTTTATCCTCGCATCCAGCAAGGCAAGGTTCGGCCAGCCGGAAATCAACCTTGGCGTTCTCCCCGGCTGGGGCGGGACCCAGCGGCTGACCCGCCTGGTGGGCAAGTCCAAGGCCATGGACATGTGTCTGACCGGCCGGATGATGGACGCAGAGGAAGCGGAACGTGCCGGTCTGGCTTCCCGGGTCTTTCCGGCGGAAACATTTATGGAGGATGTCCGCGCCGTGGCCAAGGAAGTGGCGTCGAAATCCCGTGTCGGCCTGAACCTGAACAAGGAGTGTGTCAACCAGGCGCTTGAGACGACCCTGCAGGCGGGGCTATTGTTCGAACGCCGGACTTTCCAGTCCGCATTTGCAACGAAAGACCAAAAAGAGGGAATGGCCGCGTTTGTGGAAAAACGAAAAGCCCGGTGGAGTCACCAGTAACTGTTTGCAACCCATGAATCAAACGACGCTGCACTGGCGGACCCCCCTGGCCGCACTCATTGCCGGTTGCCTGATTTCAATGACCGGTTTCGGGATCCGGTCCTCGTTCGGGCTGTTCCTGGAACCGATGACCGTCGACCAGGGGTGGACCCGGGAAACTTTCGGGTTGGCCATGGCACTGCAGAACCTTTTTTGGGGAATCGGACTTCCCTTCGCAGGGGCCATCGCCGACAAACAGGGGACGGTAAAAGTCATCGTGGCGGGTGCCATCATGTATGCCCTGGGAATCTGGGGAATGTCCAGTGCGGACTCCGGCCTTGCCCTCCAATTGACGGGGGGGATACTGACCGGACTGGGCGTGGCATTTTCCGCCTTCACCCTGGCGATGGCTGCAATGGTCCGGGTGGTCGGACCTGAAAAAAGATCCTTTGTCCTGGGAATCGGCACGGCGGCGGGATCGTTTGGACAGGTAATATTTTCTCCCATAAGCCAAGGGTTTATCAGTGCCTACGGGTGGCATACGGCATTGGTGCTGCTGGCGTCCATTTCCCTGGTCATGATCCCGCTGGCATTGTGCCTGCCGAAGTCAGCGAAAGCACAATCCGATACACTCGTGGCAGACCAGACACTGAAAGAGGCCCTGTCGGAAGCCATGATGCATCGGGGATATATCCTGCTGACCATCGGGTTCTTTGTCTGCGGGTTTCATGTGGCCTTCATTACCGTTCATTTGCCTGCCTATATCAAGGACCTGGGGCTGGACCCGGCCATTGGTGCGTATTCCATTGCACTGATCGGGTTGATGAATATCGTCGGCTCCATTCTCTCTGGCCTGGCCGGCCAGAGATGGAGCAAGAAATACGGGTTGAGCGTGATTTACTTTTCAAGATCCCTGGTGATCCTGGCCCTGCTCCTTGCCCCCAAAACTCCCGCTGTCATGCTGCTGTTTGCGGGCATGATGGGGATTCTGTGGTTGTCCACCGTCCCGCTGACGACCGGCATTGTTGCCCAGGTGTTTGGGGTCCGATACATGGCCACCCTGTTTGGCATTGTTTTCCTCTCGCACCAGATCGGCAGCTTCATGGGTGTCTGGCTGGGTGGCCGCATTTTCGATCAGACCGGGTCCTATGATGGAATGTGGTGGGCCGGAATCACGGTTGGGCTGGCCGCCGCACTGATTCATTTGCCTATCAATGAAAAGCCGCTGCCCCGGCTGGCCCTCTCCACAACCTGAAACATTGTTCCATTGGCAAAACGGTCCATGTACCCCTGGTGGTCAACTTTCCGGGCCTTGCCGACGGACGGATGATGCCGTTGCCGACCATCGACGCACATGTACCCCTGGTGGTCAACTTTCCGGGCCTTGCCGACTGCTCATACCAACATCCGGCCCGTTCCTGCACCCGGCGGGAACCTCGCCCCGGCTGTATCCGGGTTCAGCCCGCACCCCTAACCTGATCCCCGGGTACGGGTTCTCCTGGGTTTCGCATTCACTTCAATAAATTCGATAATCATCCTGGCAACATCCTTCCCGGTTGCGGTTTCGATCCCCTGCAAACCGGGAGATGAGTTCACTTCCATGACCAGTGGTCCTTTCTTGGAACGCAACAGGTCCACGCCTGCCACATTCAGACCCATGACATGTGCGGCCCTGGCCGCCGTTCTTCTTTCTGCCGGCGTGAGCTTGATGAGCTTGGCCTGCCCCCCCTGATGCAGATTCGACCTGAACTCCCCGGCCGGGCCTTGCCGCTCCATCGCTGCGATGACCTTTTGTCCAACCACCAGGCACCGCAAATCCGCCCCCCCGGCTTCCCGGATATATTCCTGAACCAGGATGTTGGCCTTGAGCTTCATAAAAGCCTGTATCACGCTTTCCGCCGCCTTCTTGGTTTCCGCCAGGACAACGCCCTTGCCCTGGGTGCCTTCAAGCAGCTTGATCACCAGGGGAGCTCCCCCGACTTCTTCAATAATCTGGTCAATGTCCTTGCTCGAATGTGCAAAGGCGGTCGTCGGCATGCCGATTCCGTTTCGCGACAAAATCTGGAGAGAGCGGAGCTTGTCCCGAGAGCGTCCGATGGCGACCGACTCGTTGACACTGTAAATGTTCATCATTTCGAACTGGCGAACGATAGCGGTCCCATAGAAGGACACGGACGCGCCAATCCGGGGAATGACCGCATCAAAATCATTGCGGTCAAATTCCCGGGACCCGTAATGGATAGTGGGATTCGCAGAGGTGATATCCATAAAACAACGCAGGTGGTCCAGCACCATTACGCTGTGGCCCCGGGCCTCCGCAGCTTCCACCAGCCTGCGTGTCGAGTATAGATTCCGATTGCGTGAAAGAACGGTTATTTTCATTAGATAGGCAGATTATGTGGGGTTGACGCTGATATGGCCGTTCCGGTCAGGGATTGGCCGCGAGATATGATTCAACCGGATCAATGATAAAGTCATGGCTGATTGTGGTCCGGCCCAGCAACATCCGGAATTTCATGTTCTTTCGACAGGCCAGGGAAATTTCAATTTCCTTGCTGACCTGCCCGATTTGAACGGTGGTGCAAATCACGATGCGCTCTTCAATTTGCCCTCCGGAATTGGTCACGTTCCGATGCTCCACCACCCTGGCTGTACAGATTTTCGATTTCCGATTCTTTTGGCTGCCGTAGATGGCTTCAAACCGAACCAGGCTTTCACCCTTTTCCTCAAAATATTCGATCACCTGGGCGTCCAGGGATGACGTATGGGCGCCGGTGTCAACTTTTGCTTTGATCCGGGGAATCCCGAGACCCGGTAACCGGACCCACTCACGCCATCCGATTTTTGTTTTACCTGCCAGGGTATTCATTGATATTGGACCATTTTCTTAACCACTTGGACGCAAACAGCATGTTTCCGGTTTTTCAATTACGAAGCCTGTCAAGCGGGTGACAGGATGCAGTGTTGCCGGCACATGGATACAGGCCTCCCTGGCAGTCGGGAAGGAAACACTCCTGAGCCTTGGGGACGGCCTACTATACCACACCCGAAAGAGCCGTGGACATCGTGGCCAACGGCCCGGCTGGCACCGCTTTACCCGGTCCGCAACGAGCGCCCGGAAGCCGGAGTTTATCCCCGGTCCGTGAACCCGCGCATCCCTCCTGCATCCCGGGTCAAATCATTGCAAACGGCCGGACTCCGGCGAATTTGGGTACTTTCTTGAAAAGTAATGTATAATTTCCCTGTTGTATATGAAAGATGTTCTGGACAGGTAGTAAAACCGGGGAAACAAAGCAACCGAAGTTCACACACGATGCACGCAGTGATAGATGACAGTATTCATGGACGGTTTGCAAAGTGGAACCCAAAGAAAACTTGAATGCGAGGCTCCAAATGACTGAGAAAAAATTGACTACAAGCAAAATGAACCGAAGAGAGTTTATTGGAAAAACCACTGCAGGGGTCGCGGGGGTTGCCCTGGGCACCGTCTTCCCCCGTATCAGCAGTGCGGCGAACGATGTGATTACGCTCGGCATGAACATTCCAATGACGGGCGACTATGCACCCTGGGGATTGCCTGGCCTGTATGGATGTGAAATCATTGCAAAAAATATCAATGATGCCGGGGGCGTTTCCATCGGAGGCACCACGTATGATATCAATATTGCCGCCTATGACCACGGATATGACACCGATAAAGCGGTACAGGGTTTCAAGAAACTGGTCCTGGAAGACGAAGCCAAAATGGTCATGATGCTCGGAGGTTCCACGGTTGCATCCGTCCTGCCCTGGGGAACAAGAAAGAAGGTTTTGACCACCACCCTGCTGCCAAGTGACATCACACCGGATTCCGAATACCTGGTGGCGACTTGCGAGTCACACCCGCTTTACAATGTGACCGGTGTTGAATGGCTGGCGCGGAATCACCCGGATGTCAAAACTGCCGCGATCGTTACCAACAATGATGTGGAATACGGCCTGCAATCGGCTGCCACCTACAAGGCGGCCTTTGAAGTGGCCGGCATTGAGGTGATTGATGTCAACCTCCATGGTTTCGATATTACCGATTTCGCCCCCATTGTAAGTTCCGTGCTGGCCAAGAATCCGGATGTTTTTTGCATGGCCACCAGTTTTTATGTGACCCCCTTGATGGAACAGCTGTACCACCAGGGATACCAGGGAAAGATCATCTCGTGCACCCTGGATTATTACGATGAAATCATCGCAAAAACCAGCCAGGAATTTGTGAACGGCACCATCTACCAGTTCCCTGACTTTGATGACCCGAAATTGACGGAAGAAGGGGTCAAGTTCCCGGACCCCGGCGGATTTGATGCGGCATTCCGCAAGGATCATCCCAATGACTGGTCCGCAGTATCCTGGGAATACCCGACCATCGCGCTCAACTGGATTGAGGCCGCACAAACCGCGGGCAGTCTGGATACCGACGACATTCTTGCCGCCATGAAAAGCACTGAACAGCAGTTCATATTCGGCGGCGGACAGTGGTGGGGCAGCCAACTCTGGGGACTCGATAACACCCTGGTGGGCAGATGGCCGGTTGTCGTGATTGAAGAAGGCAAGGCGCGCATTCAGGAATTCGGCGATGTCGCTGGCTGGCTGTCCAGCAATACGGAGGTACTGGTCAAGCACATGAAGGAGATGGGATTGCGTGTGGTGTAACCCGTTCCCGGATTTTTTCTGCAGGGGGGGAGGCGGCCGCTTCTCCCCCTTTCATCCTCGTTCGGAACCCAATCCCTGACTGGCCCAGGACACCGGATATCACCCAGAATAACTGGTATCCACCTGCACAGCCCTCAGCGGGAACCAGCCCGGGACCGCATTGACTTTCCGTGCATAGTGCGCATGAACTATCAGGATTAAGCCGGAATCTTTCAAGGTACTGATTGTGGACCTCCTTGTCCAATCCATCGTAAACGGTTTCATTCAAAGCGGATTCTTCGCGCTGTACGCAGTGGGCCTGGTGCTGATCTTTGGCGTCATGGGCGTGGTGAATTTTGCCCACGGCGAATTGGTCATGGTCGGGGCCTATACCGTCTGGTTTCTGCATGCCCAGCACGGTGTCCCCTTTTTGTGGACCATCCTTATTGCCATTGTCATTGTGACGGCAATCGGCATGGCGATGGAACGTTTCCTGTTCCGGCCGAAACGCAATGACCCTCTTGGAGGGTTGATTTGCTCCATTGGCGTATTGTTCATCCTGCAGATCGCCGCAACCCTCATTGGTGGCGATGGACCATCGAAACAGGTTCCCCCTCCCTACCAGGGAACCTTTGTCCTGTTTGAATCCCTGCGCATACCGGTACAGCGGGTCTTCAGCATCGCGGTTTCCCTGGCGGCCCTGGTTGCGCTGTGGCTGTTTCTTACCCGTTCGAAAATGGGCTGGGCACTGAGGGCAGTCGCCCAGGACCGCGAAGCCTCTTCCCTGCAGGGAATCAATACCAACAGAATTTCCATGATTGCGATCTCCATCGGTGCCGCCATGGCCGGGTTGGCCGGTGCATTGACGGCTCCGCTGACCAATATCAATCCCCACATGGGCCACAATATCATCATTACGGCATTCATCGTGACCATCGTAGGGGGGGTTGGCAGTCTGTCCGGAGCCGTTCTGGCAGCCGTGCTGTATGCGCTGTTCCACACCATGGTCACCACTTACTTCAGCGCGACGATTGCGACCATCTCGGGGTTGCTGATCATGGTCCTGGTACTGATCATCAAACCCACCGGGATCATGGGCAGGTCGGTCAGCGATTGAGATGCCCAAAAAGTATACCAATTGTGCAGGGCTGGCGGGATTGCTGGCGGCCCTGGTCATTGTCCCGCACTTCCTGAAATACCATCACCAGGATTTTCTGATCTTCCTGACGATCAATGTCCTGGTCGTTTCCAGTTATCGACTGGTCACCCTGACCGGAGAATGGTCGCTGATCCACGCCGTAATGATGGGAGTGGGTGCGTATGCCAGCACACTGCTGACCAAGTCTGCCGGGCTCTCTTTCTGGATATCGTTACCCCTGGCAGGGTGTGTGGCGGGTGCCGTCGCGGCGATACTTTGTTTCCCGCTGTTCCGCATGACCCAGTTTTATTTCCTGATCGGCTCATTTGCCGCAGGGGAAGCCATCCGGCTTTGCTGGATCCACTTCATTCAACCGTTCGGCGGGACGGGCGGGATCAGCGGAATTCCTTTCCCTGAACTGGGCAACATCGATTTTCTCGAACCGGTCCCCTATTTTTATCTGGTGCTGGTCATTGTCACTCTCTGCCTGGTTCTGCTTTATCGAATAGAAAAATCCAGAATCGGCCTGACTCTCCGTGCCGTCCACTGGAAAGCGCCGCTGGCCGAATCGGTAGGGGTCGATACCTGGAAATACCGCTCTTTGGCTTTCATTATCGGTTCTGCATTCGTGGGCATCGCCGGTTCGCTGAAGGTTCATTACCTAGGCACGGTGACCCCCAACCAGTATGGAATTGGCTTTATGGTCTTTATTCTCATCTGGGTGATCGTTGGAGGATATGCCACGTTCTACGGTGCCATCATCGGGGTAGTCGTACTTTCAATTCTGGACGAGTCATTCCGGGGATTTGAAGAGCTTCGACCTGCCATTTACGGGTTGATACTGATTGCTTCCATCCTGTTCCTTCCCAGCGGGCTGGAAAGTGTTCCCGAAAGAATTCGGGGATGGGTGTCCAACCGGGCAGCGGCCAGAAACGGTCCCGGGATCCAGGGCTGATGGATTTGCTGGAGATCCGGCAGGTGACCAAGGTCTTCGGCGGGTTGACCGCCTTGAACGAGGTCAGCTTCCACGTCAAATCCGGGAACATTCACGGCCTGATCGGCCCGAATGGCGCCGGAAAGAGTACGATGTTCAAGAATATCTCGGGATTTTCCACGCCAACTTCCGGAGATATTTTTTTTAACGGCCACAGCATCAAGGGACGGAAACCATCGGAAATTGCCCATTTGGGAGTAGCCAGAACGTTTCAGGAAACCACCCTGTTTCAGGAACTGACCGTTCTGGAAAATGCACTGGTCGGAGCACATAAACGCGCAAAAACCAACATTTTTTCCGCTATTTTCAATCTGGACCGCCATATTCAGCAGGAATGCATGGAAAAGACCCTGAGCATGCTGGATTTCATGGGACTGGCGGAGCGGAAAAACCAGCTGGCTTCGGAACTGCCGCTTGGGTCACAACGCGCACTGGCGATCACCATCGCCCTGGCTTCGGAACCGGTGGTTCTGCTCATGGACGAACCGTTTGCCGGAATGAACCCGGAAGAAACCCGGCACATGATGGGGCTGACGGAAAAAGTCAGGCAGTCGGGAGTCACCATCGTGCTGGTGGAACACGATATGAAAGCGGTCATGGGAATCTGTGATTATCTGACCGTCCTCAATTTCGGATCGTTACTCGCGGAAGGAACCCCGGATGCCATCCGCCATGATGCCAAGGTGATCCGTGCGTATCTGGGAAATACGGAGGCCATGTAACGTGGACCTGAAAATAGAAAACCTGCACGTCCTGTACAACCATGTCACGGCGTTAAGGGGGATCAGCATTGAGGTGAAATCCGGGGATTTCATCACCCTGATCGGCTCCAATGGTGCCGGCAAAAGCACCACCCTGCGAACCATTTCAGGTCTGGTGAAACCCAGCCTCGGCACCGTTACGGCACAGGGGCAGCGCATTGACGGCATGGCAGCGGATGAAATTCTCAAATTGGGCATCGCCCAGGTCCCCGAGGGAAGGAGGATATTCAAGGACCTGTCGGTCATTGAAAACCTGCGGCTCGGGGCCTTTACCCGGAACAACAAAGCGGAAGTCAACCAGGATTTGCATCGGGTGTTTCAGATCTTTCCAAAATTACAGGAACGGCAGGGCCAGCACGCCCGCACACTCAGCGGTGGAGAACAGCAAATGGTTTCGATCGCCCGTGCCCTGATGTCCAGACCCAAATTGCTGTTGCTGGATGAGCCGTCCCTGGGTCTGGCGCCCATTATCATCCGTGAAATTGGCAAAACCCTGATCGACATCAACCAGGCCGGGGTGACCATCGTGCTGGTTGAGCAGAATGCGGACCTTGCCCTGAGACTTGCCCGCTACGGCTATGTGCTGGAATCCGGCAAGATTGCGCTGGAGAATGATGCCGAACACCTGGCCAACAATGACCATGTCAAGAAGGCCTACCTCGGAATTTAGGGGGTTTTCGGAATGGTTTTCCGGCTGCCCCACACCGGAAGGGTCCCGAAACAATGCAGGCGACACCCCCGTACTGGAAACCCTGCAAGAGGGGCAATGGGTTCACATCCTGTTTTCTTATCGGGTCGTCCGCTATTCCGTAACCCATTTTTGTATAGTAGAATTTGCCATGGCGGATTCACAGCTACCTGGAATTCAACCGGTTTTGATGCCTGATTCCCGCTACAACCTATCATCTGGAGGTTACTATTTATGACTAAGCGCGTTGCCATTATCGGTGCCGGACCCAGTGGGCTGGCTCAATTACGGGCCTTTCAGTCGGCCATGGGAAAAGGTGCGGAAATCCCGGAAATCGTCTGTTATGAAAAACAATCCAATTGGGGAGGGCTGTGGAATTACACGTGGCGAACCGGCCTTGATGAATACGGCGAACCCGTGCACGCAAGCATGTACCGTTATCTTTGGTCCAATGGGCCCAAGGAAGGGCTCGAGTTCGCGGACTACTCATTTGAAGAGCATTTCGGGCGGCCGATTGCTTCTTACCCCCCGCGAGCCGTTCTATACGATTATATTGAAGGACGCGTAAAGAAAGCCGGAGTGAGGGACTGGATCCGGTTCAATTCCCCGGTGCGCCATGTGTCCTACTGCGAGGATACGGGCCTGTTTACCGTCATCGCCCAGGACCATGAAAAAGACAGGGAATATGCCGAAGAATATGATTATGTCATCGTCGCATCCGGCCATTTCTCGACCCCGAACGTTCCCCATTTCGACGGATTTGACACCTTCAATGGCCGTGTGCTCCATGCCCATGACTTTCGCGATGCCATGGAATTCAAGAACAAGGATATTCTGATTATCGGTACTTCCTACTCGGCGGAAGATATCGGGTCACAATGCTGGAAGTACGGCTGCAAATCGGTGACGGTTTCCCACCGTACCGCCCCCATGGGGTACAAATGGCCGGACAACTGGAAAGAGGTCCCGTTACTGCAGAAAGTTGAAAGGAATACCGCTACTTTCAAGGACGGCAGCAGTACAGAAGTGGATGCGATTATCCTGTGCACCGGTTACCTGCACCACTTCCCGTTCATGGCGGAAGAGCTCAAGCTGAAAACCAACAACCGGTTGTATCCCGTCAATCTCTACAATGGCGTGGTATGGACGAAAAATCCGAAACTCATGTATCTGGGCATGCAGGACCAATGGTATACGTTCAACATGTTTGATGCACAGGCCTGGTACGCACGGGATATCATCATGGGCCGTTTGGATGTTCCATCGGAAGAGGAAATGTTCGCAGACATTGACAAATGGCGCGAAGAGGAAGACAGCCTGCCCGATGACTATGCCGCGATCACCTTTCAGGGCAATTACACCTTGCACCTGATGTCCTTGACGGACTATCCGGATTTTGATGTCACGGATTCCAACCAGGCCTTCTTCGAGTGGAAAAAGCATAAAAAGGAAAATATCATGACCTTTCGGGACAATGGATACCGGTCTGCACTGACCGGGACCATGGCCCCTGCGCACCATACACCCTGGAAAGATGCGCTGGATGATTCCCTGGAAAGCTATTTGCAGACCGAGGCCTGAACCGTGGACGTGGAACCCTGACCTGCCGGGTCACCGTTACCGGGGTCGGCCCGGCCCGTTGTGCCCGCCCCGGCAGGTCCCCCGGAAAGTTCTCCTCCTTCTGTGCGGGGTCCCCCCGGAAGGGCGGAAACTCACGCTTTGATCCCTCTTACCCTTTCCTTCTTCGGGTCATAGTGAGGGAAAGGGACCACCCTGGCAGGAATCCGTTTTTGGTGGCCGTCCAGTTTGCCCACCTCAACATCCGTTCCCGGAACAGAATGAATCGTCTTGATTCTGCATAACGCGATATTTTTCCGCAATACGGGAGAGATCACTCCACTGGTGATGCTTCCTACCCGTTCTCTGCCGATGAACACCCCTTCACCATTCCCGCCGGGTTCCTCTCCCGCCAGTTCAAGGCCAACCAGTTTTTCCTGCGGGTTTTCCTTGCGGTTGACCAGCTCCTCCCGGCCAATAAAATGATCGTGTTTCGTTTTGAGCGGCACGGTAAACCCGATTCCTGCCTCAAAGGGGTCGGTTTGATCACAAAACTCATACCCCGCAAAAATCAGCCCCGCTTCAATGCGCAGCATGTCGAGTGCCTCCAGACCCAATGGAACAATGCCAAATTCCTGGCCCGCCTCCCAGACGGCATCCCAAACCGTCTCCGCATCCCTGGGGTGGCAGAATATTTCATACCCCCGCTCTCCGGTATAACCCGTTCTGGAACAGACAATGGGGACCCCGTTGGCATCCCCGATCCGTGAAATTGAAAACCGGAACCATTCCAGTTCTTCCACATCGGGCTGGTCCGGGCGGGACCAGATGCATTTTTTCAAGACATCCGGGCTTCGGGGTCCCTGGACCTGCAGGTTGTGCAACTGGGGCGTGGAGTCCTTGACCCAGGCCCGCAGGTTCCGCTCTTCCGCCTGCTGGCGTATCCACAGGCCGGACGAGTCATCCCCGCCGACCCAGCGGAAGTTGTTGTTGCCCAATTTGAATACCGTACCGTCATCAATCATGCCGCCCGACTCGTAACACATCGCCGTATAAACCACATGCCCTACCGCCATCTTTCGCACATCACGGGTCACGCAGGTCTGCATCAAGATCTCGGCATCCGGGCCGGTGACTTCATACTTTCTCAATGGCGAAAGATCAGTCACCACAACGCCTTCCCTGCACGCCCAGTATTCCGCGGTGACCCCATAATTGTTGAACCGGTTGGCAAGCCAATATCCGTTGTATTCGGTAAAGTTACGGGTCAATCGGGATGTTCGGGCATGAAAGCCGGTCTCTTTGGTCATTTCGGGTTCAGCCTCCGTCGTTTTTCGAAAAGCGATCGCTCGCTTGAACAGGTTTTTTTCCGGATAGGTCCTGACATGGATATCGGTCGGGACCCAGCCATTGGCCGGATCAATGTCACACGGGCAGGAGGATGAAACACAGACCAGGTCGGTCAATGCCTGCATCAAAACATAGTCTCCGGGCCGTGACCAGGGATCATCGAAAACATAGGTATAGGCATCATCGAAGAACGTGTTAAAAAACAGATTCATCGCCTGCCATCCAGGCCGGGGTTCAATGGGATACGGTTTCAGCGCCCGGTTGAAATTTTCGGAGCAATTGACATGTCCCGGATAACCGGCTTCATCGTAGTACTTGCTCGTGCACGCAACCCCGAAACTGTCATGCCTGCCACAGGTATCCTGGATCACTTCCACCAGTGGTTGAAAGTCGATATCGAAAAACTTCGAGTACAGGCCTGGCCCGGGATAAGCATTGCCCATCAACGAGCGCGTAGTGGTTGCACTCAGGTACCTGGTTTTTCCCTCGTCCAGTTTTCGCTTGTCGAAACATTGGAAATCCGAGCACTGTCGCCCATCCACATCAATAATCTGCACATATTCCCCGGCTTTCACTTCATAGCTTGCCGCGGTCGCGGCCTCCACCCGGATACTCTGGTTCTCATCAGCCAGCGGGTCCGGAAGTTCATTGGCCACCACTCGTGCAGGATTCAACCGGGTGATATAGACAACCAGATCGGTGGGGGGGTTCTGCTCATAAGGCAACATCGGTTCGCCGGGTGCACAGATCAGGCAAATGAGCTCTCCCCCGCTGACCAGTTTGATGTGTGAGCCGGCAACACTGTCGCCGCCAAGGACTTCGGCGACCCGGGCCCCCGGCAGGTCAATGGAAAAGGATTGGAGCTTGTCCCGGATTTTAGCGGCAACAGGGCTGTCATTGTGCAGCATCCTTGCCATGGTTTCCCCCTTGGTATTGGGCCGAACACCCAGTTGCGAGGTGGAGTGAGTACTCGATGAATCAAACGCAAACAGGTGAGCAGGCTGCTTCCCCTCCGGGTCCACGATCTCCAGTTCATCTCCGGCCATGAGCGGTACGGCGGTGACGGACCCACCGCGAACCAGATAACGTTCCTTGCCAATCCAGCCATCACCCAGCCCCGGCTCGCGCAGTTGTACCATGGCGTTCAGATCAAGGTTCATTGGCTGTTCTATCTACGATTTTCCGGTTGAATACAACCCCACAAATCATGATCCAGTTCCAAGTAGCCGAACACCATTTCAATGATGGGACGGATGCACTCAGCGGACCACCCTGACCCGCGAATATACATTTCTTCAAACCGGGAGTACAGTTACACCACGATGATGATGGTACTGGAGCAAAGAGTGAATTTTTATTGTAACACAAGAACCTTATGCCGATATCGGCATAACTGTCTTGATGGAAGATATAAATCGTTAGTCCAGCAAAACTCATTAGCGGTGATCAGCAGCAAGAAGGTGCGCTTACTCTGCTTCGTCATCATTGGAACAAACCTTCAACTGCCTCGCGTTGTGCTGCATGCTTCTTGGGCTAACAGAATTGAAATTTGATATTGGCTTATGGTAACGATTATGTTAGTTTATCAACACCTTACCGGGACACGCTGTGTAGACCTGTGAAGCCCGTTTTGATCCGGACACGGTAAGGCAATTTCCATCAACCGGAGTGTGCTCCACACTCCGAATACTTATCAGACACGACACTATGAAATTAATCTATTCTAAATTTTGCAGGACCCTGATTGCAGCTGCCTGCGTTTCCCTTGTTTCAGTTTCCGGAGCGTCAGCAGAAGACAGCAAGCTGCCGATAAAAATTCCAATCAAGAACTGGTCCAGCCAGATTGTCATGGCCCATGTCATTGGCGGAATGTTTGAAAGCATGGGCAATACCGTTGAGTACGTCCCGGTTGACAATCAGGCCAGTTTTGAGGCGGTCCGTGCGGGTGACCTCACCCTGGTTCACGAAGTATGGCAGTCAACCATGCAAAACGCCTATTACAATGCCATGGAAACCGGGGGCTTGATTGATGCCGGCACTCACGAAGCCGCCACCCTGGAGGAAATGGGGGTCCCCAACTGGGTAATCGAGAAAGACCTCTGCCCGGGTTTGCCCAATTGGGAAGCCCTGAAAGATTGCCATGAGGCATTTGCCACTCCGGATTCCGGTGGTAAAGGTCGTTGGCTGGAAGGTCCTCAAAGCTGGCACGGTGACGTCATGCCGAATCGTGTAAAGGGACTGGGTCTTGATGACAAATGGGTGGTCAAGTTTGCCGGGGCTGCGGATGCGCTCTGGGCGGAACTGAAAGCCGCTGAAAAAGAAGGTCGCGGTACCATCATATTCAACTGGTCTCCGAACTTCACCGATGCCTCCGGTTTTACCTTTATCGAATTCCCTCCCTACTTCGATGGTTGCCGAATTGCGGACGGCGGGGACCTGACCACCACCGGGTGCGGCTCTCCCGCAGGTTGGCTGAAAAAGGGAGCACACTACAAGTTTCCGAAAACGCATCCCAAAGCCTACGCGGCCTTTTCAAAGCTTTCATTTACCACGCCACAAATCGGTTCCATGGCGGCACTGGTTGATGTGGACGGAATGACCCATGCCGATGCCGGCAAAAAGTGGCTCGCAGACAATGGAGACGTGTGGAAACCCTGGACCGTATCCGTACTGGGAGCGGGGAATTAAAGCGCCACCACCACTTTTTTCTTTTGGGTTCCCCCCGGACGGCATCGGCCGGGGGGAATCGTCTGAACCTGCGGAATCCTGGGGGACCTCCGTACGGGGATGTCCACTGGGCGACCGTGCGTCGATCCGGAGATAAACCATGTCTTCCCAAGCAGTGCCTGCCGGCAAAAAAGAACAAGTTGTCATTGAATGCGAAGCGGTTTATAAAATATTCGGTGACCATGCCAACAAGCTGCTTCAGGAGTCGAACGGCAATGTAGATGCCCGGGCATTCCAGGAAGCGGGGTGCATTGTTGGTGTCAACAATGCCTCTTTCCGGATTTGCAAAGGCGAATTGCTCGTGATTATGGGCTTGTCCGGATCCGGCAAGTCAACCTTGCTTCGCTGCATATCGAGGTTAACGGAAGCAACCGCCGGTAAAATTTTTGTTGAAGGTCAGGATATCCTGACGATGAACAGCAAACAGCTTGTCGAGCTTCGACGCAATAAAATGGGGATGGTTTTCCAGAATTTCGGATTGCTGCCTCACAAAAACGTCCTGGAGAACATTGCCTTCCCCTTGCAGGTGAAGGGTATCGGCACCCGGGAAAGCATGGACCGGGCCATGGAAATGGTGGAACTGGTCGGCCTCGGCGGACGTGAAAATTATTTCCCGAGACAATTGTCCGGCGGTCAGCAACAACGGGTCGGCATCGCACGTTCCCTGGCTGTGGAGCCGGATATCTGGTTCCTGGATGAACCGTTCTCCGCTTTGGACCCGCTAATCCGAAAAGAGATGCAGGATGAATTCCTGCGGCTGCAGGATGTTCTGAACAAGACGATCCTGTTCGTGACGCATGATTTTGATGAAGCGCTTCGCCTTGCTGACCGCATCGCCATCATGAAAGAGGGGGTGATTGAGCAAATCGACACCCCTGCCAATATCGTTCTTCATCCGGCCACCGAGTACGTCAGCAAGTTTACCGAAGACGTCCCTCGGGAGAAGGTGCTCCGGATAGAATCCGTGATGGAGCCCCTGGATCATTCAGAAGAACTGAGTGACCTGAAAGTCTCCAAAGACATGATTATCGAAAACGTTGCGGAATCGATTCTGAACGAGGACAAGGCGGTTGCGGTAGTGGATGCGGACAATCAGGTCGTCGGGACCCTGCACGCGTCTCATGTGGTGAATGTATTGTTCGGAGGAAGGACCCAAGATACAAGTTAGGACTGCCTCCTGCCATCATGCAATACTATTCCAAACATCCGAAAATCGTGCAGTTTGCCGTTTTGGTGGCGGTATTTCTCCTGTTGTGCTTTTCGATCACTCCGTCAGAAACCAACTATTTGTGGCGGTTGCCCGCGCTATTTTCAAAGCTCCCTTCCCTGATCAACGATTCAGTCAAACACCTGATGTTCGACTGGATGCTGATTGATGTCTATGACCCTGAAATCGAAGAGTATGAACAAAAGCCGTTGTTCAGGGAGATGACCCGGTCGATCTCCAGTTTTTTCCTTTTTGTCATTATTTTTGTCCGCGAAATAATCCTCGGCGGTGTCAAAACCATCGTAGCCTTTACCAGCTGGGATTTTGTCAGTGAGAACGAGTGGTTGCGTTGGCCTGCGCTCCCCTGGACCGTGATTTCGGGCTGGGCCATTCTTCTGGGATATAAACTCCAGGGCAAACGGCTTGCCGTACTGGCCGCCGTCACCACCGCGTATATCGGTATATTCGGTCAGTGGCAGCCTTCCATGGAGACGCTCTCTTTCGTACTGATTGCCGCACCGGTTTCCTTTGTCCTGGGATTGACACTGGGGATCTGGGGCTATAAAAGCCGACTCGTCGAAGCGGTATTGAATCCGTTCCTGAATATCGCACAGACCATGCCGCATTACTCCTACCTGGTCCCGGTCATTGTGCTTTTTGGTGTCGGGGACCATGCCGCGACGATTGCAACCATCATTTTTGCCACACCTCCCATGGTCCGGCTGACCTTGCTCGGACTCAAAAATGTCCCTCCAGAGGTTGTCGAGGGAGGGATGATGAGTGGCTGCAACAAATTTCAGCTGTTGTTCCGGGTATTGATCCCGACTGCCCGGCGCAACATCCTGATTGGTGTCAACCAGGTGGTGATGCAGTGCCTGGCCATGACGGTCATTGCCTCCTTTATCGGTGCCCAGGGCCTGGGCTCCAACTTAATGATTGCACTGAATTCCCTTAAAATCGGAACCGGGATTGAAATAGGCCTTTGTATCGTATTGATCGCGGTGCTTCTGGACAAACTGTCCCTGGCCTGGGCAAACAAACAAACGGATTATTTTGCCGACCTGGGCTTTATCGACCGTCACAGGTATTCATTGTTGGCCCTGGCGGTATTTGCAGGGGGCTGTCTACTGGCCTATGTCGGCAGCCTCGTTTTCAAGGAAGATTTCAATTACCTGTATATCGTTCCCCATAACAAAGGCATTACGACCGCCCCCTTTTGGCAAACCGGTGTTGACTGGATATGGGACACGTTTTTTTACAGTTTGAAAAGTTTCAATGAATTCCTGATTACGAACGTCCTGGTACCCGTCAAGGAGGCCTACCTTGGCATGCCGGTGGCTGCAACCTTCCTGCTGGTCATGGGCATCGCCTATATCCTGGACGGCATCCGGTCCTCGCTGATTGTGGGCGGGTTCCTGCTGTTCATTGCCTTTTCCGAATATTGGGACCGGGCCCTGATTACTGCCTATATGGCATCGATTTCAGTCATTGTCTCCGCGGTGATCGGTATCACGGTCGGCTCAGTATGTGCACAAAGTTCGGTTGCGAGCAAAGCGATCATCCTGATGTGTGATTTCTTCCAGACTTTCCCCTCGTTTATTTACCTGATCCCGGTGATCATGCTTTTTGGTATCACCGATACATCGGTCATCATCGCCGCCGTTGTGTATGCCGCGGTCCCTGCTACCCGTTATACCGTTGAAGGCCTGCGCAATGTACCCCCGGTTTTGCACGATGCAGCATCGATGCTGGGTGTCTCCCGTTTCCAAAGATGGATTTCAATCGAGTTACCCCTGGCTTTTCCGCACATTATGCTGGGCTTAAACCAAACGGTCATTTTTGCCCTGTTCATGGTGATCATTGGCGCTTTCATCGGTACAACGGATTTGGGGCAATTGATCCTGAAGGCCATCTCCGACGCGGAAGGCACCGGAATCGGCATTACCCTGGGGCTTTGTGTCGCCTTTATCGGCCTGGCTGCCGATCAAATCATACGCACCTGGGTCAACGCCCGGAAAAAAGAGCTGGGATTAAATTGAAACGGGCCGGGTTGCCGGCTCTTTGCCCTGTGGCCATGTCCTCCCTCCAGATGGTCATGGTCCGTCCGGAAAACAGACCGAAGCCCCAAAACCGCCTTCATCAACCAGTCCCGTGCCATTTTCCCAGGGCCGGATTTTGTGTGGTTCGGTTGCCGGCCCTTGCTCAGGCGCAAATTTCCAGGTAGCGTGAAACCACCGCTTCCATCCCGCAATCGATACACTCAATGGTCAGGGCATGGCCAATGGAAACCTCCAGGATATTCCCGATTTCCAGGAAACGTCCCAGATTGTTCAGGTCCAGATCATGGCCCGCGTTGACACCCAGTCCCGACTCTTCGGCCAATCGTGCCGCTTCCCGGTATCGCTCAAAAACGTGATCTGCAGTGTTGAGACCATAGTTCCGTGCATATTCCTCGGTATAAAGCTCAATTCTTTCGGCCCCGGTCTGGGCGGCTGCCCGGACCTGCCCGATATCCGGATCCAGAAACAATGAGCAGCGTATTCCAGCCTCCTGCAGCCTCTGGAGGCTCATTTCCAGTATCCCCGAACTTCCGGAAATATCCCATCCGTGATCCGACGTGATCTGATCCTCACCGTCGGGAACCAGGGTGCACTGGTCAGGCCGGACGCTTTCCACCAATTGCAAAAACTCTTCAGAGGGATACCCTTCGATATTGAATTCAACCGCCTCGAACCGCCCCAGCATTTCTCCCAGGTCCATGGCATCCTGGCGCCTGGCGTGTCGTTCATCTGGTCGTGGATGAATCGTGATCCCGTTGACCCCAAGATCAACAAATCTGCGTGCGTACTCCAGGACATTGGGATAGTCGCGGCCACGACTGTTGCGAAGCAATGCAATTTTGTTCAGGTTTACGCTCAGTTTTGTCATCGCGGATGCTCAGCTTTCCGAGTGGAAAGCAGACAATGTCCAGTCCGGCTTGAATCCTACCACCTTGACCACTCCGGGCATGGACGAATTGAACAGGCGATTGTGCCAGTAGGAAGTTTGGTATTTCCAATCACTTTGACCGATCAAACGTGTACGGCAATGAAGTGTATACTGTTGATTTCCCTGGTCAAAATCCAGCCGGCACCGGGCTTCCGCTGCCATCTGGTCGGCCAGCTCGCTGTCAACAGGAAAAATTCCGGTCAGTTCCTCATCGAAATCCCGGGGATTTCGGTAGTAACATTCGGAAAGAAACCGGATGGCACTGGAATACCGGTCCTGCGGGTCCTGGGTTTTTTGAACCATGTATCGGAATTCACGGGTGACTGCTTCGCTATCCGACCGGACGACCAGCACGTTCACCGGTCCGGATGCCTGGTCTCTCAACCACAATTCGGGTCGCATCCCGGACGAGGGACGGCCTTCGTTCCTGCGAACCGCATACTGCCTGATCCGGCATTGCCAGGCGATAAACTCATGTTGAAGATCCCGGGCAGAGGAAACCAATGTCATTTGCGAGAAGATTGGATCAGGGTATCCCGTCCGTCCCGCGTCGAAGAACCGGAGCTATCCCCGAAGGAATGCGCCGGTGACCGGAAAGAACAAAATGAGTCAGAATTTTCGGTAAGCGCCCATCAGGTCAACCATGGGATGGGACTTCGACATCTGGAACTTGACGAGCAACTCCCGGGCGATCATGTCCCGGTCCTGCTGGTTATCCGGCAGTTCCATATCCTCCGGCACCTGCACCCACCCGTTGATATTTCGATCAAAAACGGCCGGTCGGCCTTCTTCATATCCCATGTGGACATCTTCAAGCCAGTTCAGGTCGTCCCAGCCCATGAACTCCATGTACTTCCGGAGAAACGCAGGACATCGGTCCAGGTCCGGCACCAGATTCACATCATATCGGTACCCGATGTGCTGACCGATATCCTTTTCACGGTCCGTATCCAGCCCGTCGGAATCAATGAATTGATCTATGTCTGCTTTGCTCATGGATATCACCTCCTAGAATCGTGTCATGTCGGGCCGTCCCACCGTATACTGGGTGCCTGCAAGCGGAACCTGGGCCAACGCGGAGGCTTCCATGGTTAACGCAGCCAGATCTTCAGGTTCCAGGGAATGCACGTTGGTTTTCCCGCAGGCCCGGGCCAGCATCTGCGCTTCGATGGTCAGGGTATGGAGGAAATTGTAAACCCGCTCGGCGGCTTCATCCGGATTCAAACGCTTGCGCAAAACCGGGTCCTGCGTCGCAACCCCCACCGGGCAGCGTCCGGTATGGCAGTGGTAGCAATGCCCGGCTTCCACGCCCATCTCCTTTTCGAAGTCCGCTTCGGGAATCGCCTTGTTGCAGTTCAAGGCCATCAATACGGAATGTCCGATTGCGACCGCATCAGCACCGAGTGCCAGGGCCTTGGCCACATCCCCGCCATTTCGGATTCCGCCGGCATAGACCAGCGAGATTTCCCCCGATTTCCCGACATCCTCGAGTGCACGGCGAGCCTGGCGAATGGCTGCAATCCCCGGTACGCCGGTTTCCTCGGTTGCGAGATGGGGGCCGGCGCCCGTCCCGCCTTCCATCCCGTCCATGTAAATGGAATCCGGACCCGTTTTGGCCGCCATTCTGACATCGTCGTACACGCGTGCGGCCCCCAGCTTCAGCTGGATCGGGATTTCGCCGTTGGTGGCCTCACGAATCTCGTCGATTTTCAGGGCCAGGTCATCCGGCCCCAGCCAGTCGGGGTGGCGTGCGGGGGAGCGCTGGTCAATCCCTGCCGGCAACGACCGCATTTCGGCCACCTGATCGGTCACCTTTTGGCCCATCAGATGCCCTCCCAGACCAACCTTGCAGCCCTGGCCAATGAAAAACTCGACACAGTCGGCAAGCCTGAGGTGATTGGGGTTAAATCCGTACCGGGACTGAATGCACTGATACATCCATTTTTCCGAATAACGGCGCTCATCCGGGATCATGCCGCCCTCTCCGGAACAGGTCGCGGTTCCGGCCATGGTCGCACCTCGAGCCAGGGCCGTCTTGGCTTCGTAGGACAGGGCACCAAAACTCATGCCCGTCACATAGACCGGGATATCCAGCACCAGGGGTCTCTTTGCCTTGGGCCCGATCACGGTTTCCGTCAAGCACTTCTCCCGGTACCCCTCAATCACAAACCGGGTCAAGGTGCCCGGCATGAACGTCAAATCATCCCAGGTCGGTATTTTCTTGAACAGGGAAAATCCTCGCATACGATAGCGTCCCAGTTCAGACTTGATGTGGATGTCATCAATCACCTCCGGCGGGAATATGAAACTGTTACCCAGTTTATTGGTGTCTCGATTCACTTTAGACATGCCTTTAATCCTCTCGAATATCGTTACAGGGTAAAATCAAAGCACCAGTTTCTTTTCACTGGGTTCGAGATTGTCGTAGTTCCACAATTGCTTGCCGGCCACGAACTTTTTCATGTTCTCGACGCCGCATGCGGGTGAGATATCATACCTGGCCAGCTTTTCAGTCAGCCATTTGAGATCCGTATCGTTCATTTCACCCGGCACACAGTCGACTCCCAGGTCTTCCACTTCTCCGCCCACGTAGATGGTCCCGTCATACATGGAGTCGCCCAGATTCTTGCCCGCATCGCCGCAGATGACCATGCGGCCCCGCTGCATCATGAAACCGGAAAATGCACCGGTCCGGCCCCCGACGATGATCGTTCCGCCTTTCTGGTCAATCCCCGTGCGCGATCCCACATCCCCGCGGCAAACCAGGTCACCGCCGCGGATCGCGGCCCCGAATGTCGACCCGGCATTGTGTTCAATGACGACTGTCCCCGCCATCATGTTCTCGGCACAGGACCACCCGACCCGTCCGCTGATCTGGATATTCGGGCCATCAATCAGACCACAGCCGAAATACCCGAGGCTGCCCTCAAACCGGAGGTTCAGGCGATTCAAGATTCCCACCCCCACCCCGTGTTTTGCTCTGGGATTCCTGACCGTGATGGAACCGACCCCATCCTGCATCAGTTCCCGGATCCTCAGATTGATTTGTGTCGACGTCATCGCCTCGGCATCGAACTCCGCGCTCTTTTCAAAATCCACTTCAAAGGACCAGGGGTACATGAAGTTTTCTTCTTCGGTTGCGCTAAAGAACCGTTGCTGTGTCCGCCCGGTCAGTTGCTCGACATGCAACCCCATGTCGTGAGACCTGTGTTCTATACCTGCCATACTTTTACCTCCCCGTGATATGGGTCCCAGGTTTCAATTTCGCTTGGAAAGATACTGCGAATGGCCACCTCCTCGGATGCCAGGCCGACAAACTCATCGCTTTCATACAACACCATCGGTTTGGCGGCCATGACATCCTTGGCCATCCCCAGCTTGTCGCTGGTTGCAACGAGATAGGTAAACACGCCATCGAGCTCTTCGACAGAACTCACCATGGCGGTTTCCAGGTCATCCCCTTCCTGGATGCGGTCCGCGATATAGACCGCAATCAGTTCGGAATCGCAGTTGGACATGAATCGATGTCCTTTTCTTTCCATTTCACGCCGGAATGTCCAGTAGTTGGTCAGCTGTCCATTGTGCACCACGGACACATCATTGAATGGATACGCCCAATACGGGTGCGCCGAACGAATATCCACATCGGATTCGGTCGCCATTCGCGTATGCCCAATGCCGTGAGTGCCCTCAAACCCGGACAGGCTGTACTGTCCGGAGACCGTCGTTGCATCCCCCAAGTCCTTGATCAGCTCCAGTCCCGCACCGATGGACAGAATTTCCACGCCCTCGATATCTTCGACATAATCCGCGAGCCGGCGCATGTCACCATCGAAAGAAAACACATAGCGATGAGAATATTCTGTCGCATCCTCGCGGAGGGTCACCCGGGCACCCAGTGTTTCCAGCCGGTGGTCCACTTCCTTTTGTCGTTCAATGACCTGTTGACGGATTTCAAATCCGTTTTTCATCTCTTCCTGTTCCGCCACCTTGAAACGCATGATGCACTGGTTCTCCGTGGGCCTTCCGTAGAGCGCAAATCCGGTGGAGTCCGGCCCGCGGTGCTTCAGCGACTGAAGCATGGCCGTCATTTCCGATCCGATATCCGAGCTGCCATTGCGATGAATAAGTCCAGCAATCCCGCACATTCTGTAATTCCTCGTCGTTTAGATTGATAGATACCGGCTCGCCGGAACTGGCCACCAGTCCGCCAAACCACCTATACCTGCCAGAACCGGGAAGTCGGCTATGGCAGGCAATCCAGGTAATTTTCCAGGTCCCAGTCAGAAACCGAATGGTTGAATCGCTCCCATTCGTCGCCCTTGTAATGGCTGTACACCTTGTACATTTCACCGGGCATGGAAGACCGGATCACTTCGTCCTTCGCAAGCGCCTCCAGGGCATCTCCCAGCGTCATCGGAAGTTTCTTGACCAGCTTGCCCGCTTCCATGGCCTGGTAGATATTTCTCTCTTCCGGTTCACCGGGATCAAGATTGCGTGATATTCCGTCATCGAATGCCTTGAGCAGTGCGCTGCCCATCAGGTAAGGATTCACCATGGAATCCACGGAACGGTATTCAAACCGGCCTGGCGCAGAGACCCGCAATGCACAGGTCCGGTTCTGGAATCCCCAGTCCGCGAAGACGGGAGCCCAGAAACCGGTATCCCACAACCGCCGGTAAGAATTCACGGTGGATGAACCGATCGAGGTCAATGCCCCCAGATGTTCGATCACCCCCCCGATGGACTGCAAGCCGACCGGGCCGGGCTTGACCGCATCAATCTCCGGGTCAGGTAGGAAATGGTTGGTCCCGCCTTCCCGATACGAGAATACCCCATCGAGTCCGGGCAAGGTTTCCAGGTGCAATTTGTTCACCTTGTCCTCCCCCCCGGACCACAGGGAAAGATTGTGGTGGCAGCCGGAAGCGGAAACGTTCATGAACGGCTTCGACATAAAGCAGGCATGCAGTCCTTTTTCCCGGGCAACCTGGGCACAGATTTGGCGGTAGGTCGTCAATCGATCGGAGTTGCGCACCACATCATCGAACATCCAGTTCAGTTCCAGCTGGCCGGGCGCATCCTCATGATCACCCTGGATCATGTCGAGACCCATCTGCTGGCCGTACTCGATGGCCTGCATGAATGCCGGCCGGAGTTCCTCAAACTGGTCGATGTGGTAACAGTTGGGTTTGGTCACCCCCCCTTTCAGTTGCCGATCCTCGTCCAGCTTGAGCCACATCATTTCAGGTTCGGTACCCGCACGCAAATGCATGTTGTGCTTCTGCTCAAACTCCTCGTGGATAATCTTCAGGTTTCCACGGCAATCCGAAGTGAGGTGGGCACCAGGGTCGACACGCTCTTCGCGGTTGCGATAACACGTACAGTAGACCCGTCCAATCCGTTTGTCCCACGGCAATTGGGCAAAGGTTTCCGGGTCTGCAATCCCGACCAGTTCCGATGCTTCAGGGCCATAGCCAATGTAATCTCCGTGGCGGTCGATAAACAGGTTCGCGGTTGAGCCGTAAACCAGCTGGAAACCGCGTTCGGCAATACGTTCCCAATGGTCCGCCGGAATCCCCTTGCCGACGATTCGACCGGTTACGGATATAAACTGGAAATAGATATAGGTGATGCCCATTTCATTGATTTTCTCACGGACCTGCTTCACCAACTCGGCACGGCCCGGAGCGTTGACACATCGCTCCAGGTCTGTAGACGTTTGTACCCGGCTCGTAGAACGTTTGGTACCGGTATGATTCTGGGGGGGGGTCGTTTCAGCCATGGTAGTTCTCCAATTGACAATAAAAGGTGTGGTGTTTGCGCATTCAGGACAGTTCCATTCTGGGACTTCAGCTCCAAGGGAAAGGGCTGTTTGAGACGGGATGTAACTTGCCTTCAATATAACGTGAAAAACGAAAAGGTTCCAACAGCAAACTGTTGGAACCCACCAACTCTCCGGCAACAAGTTTCCCTACGCCTATCATCTTGTAGCCATGGTTGGAATCGGCGATAAAATAGCAGTTTTCACGAAAGATATCAAATACCGGAAAGCTGTCCGGTGTAAACGAGCCAATTCCTCCTGATGGCTCATTATTGTATTTGGGCATCTGGCCCTCGAAGCGCTTCTGGCAATGTGCCAGGGCGGAGGTCCACATGTGGGCAAATTTGTCGCCCACGATAAATTCAGGGGAATCGACCCCGTACGGGTCGACTGCCACCTCATCCGGACAGGTTTCCACCTTGAACGGTGCCGCCCCGCCCTGGATACCGTTAAAATGAAAATCCGGTTTGTAATAGATTCCCCACATTTCATCGGTGATCAGCTCACCATCCACATCCGAATACAACGGCGCGTCCGAGTCCACATGAATCACGGGGGGCATCCCGCCATCATTGGTTTTCTGCATCTTCGGGTCCACTCCCAGTGTCCCTTCCTGCAGTGACCAGTACACCCACATGGGAATATCCTTGTGCATTGTACCATTGGTCCTGATGTCGACGGTCCTGGGCAATTCAAGCATGTCCCAGAGGGTCTTCGCCCAGGGCCCGGGTGCCACAATCAACTGGTCACAGGCTATGTTGCCCCTGGAGGTGACTACCTCCTTGATGTTGTCGCTCCCGTCATCCGAATGGAAACCGGTCACTGCTACACCGGTCAGAATGCGCACACCTTCCGCCTCGGCCTTGCCGGCCAATCCGTACAGCGACTTGGTGTTGTTGGCAAATCCCCCTCTTTTCTCATGGAGCACCGAGGTAATGCCTTTTGCCTGCCAGTCATGAAAGAGCCCCTGCATGTACTGCATGGACGCTTTTTCGCCTTCGATGAATACGGACTCATATCCGATATCCCTTTGCTGTGCCGCAATGGATGCCACATCATCGAACATGATGTCGGGACTGATCTGCATGTAACCCACGGGATGGTAGCTGTAGGCCCGGGAATCACTTTCCCAGACTTCCACACATTGCACCATCAACTCACGCATGGCCGGCTGGAAATAATTGTTCCTGACCACCCCGCAGGCAATTCCCGATGCACCGGCACCGATAGATGTCTTGTCCAGCACAACAATGTCCTTCCCGCCGCCTTTTCCCCTGGCCTTCAGTTCCAGTGCAAGGTGATAAGCCGTACTCAAACCATGAATACCGGCCCCGATAATGAGATATTTGCTGTATTGCGGTAATGTCATTTTTTACTTTCTTGTCAAAGCTGCAGTTTGATGGTATAAAATTGGTGTGTTTTTCTCATTATTTACTTATACCATTTTCTGAATTATTTTGAATAACCGAAGTAAAACATTAAAGAGCCATTGCAATCAATACCAAATTATTCGTTTCCCCTATATTTGGTAGACCATAAATAAACCATAAAATTTTATTGCATGGAAACAGACATACAGACCCCGAAGGGGTCCGGTAAAATCTTCAACCGGTTGCGCACAGCCATCATCAACGGGGACTACGTGTTCAACCAGCGGTTGCCCTCCGAACGGGACCTGGCCAGGCAATACACGGTCGCCCGGGGGACGGTACGGGCTGCACTCGACCAACTTGAACACGCCAGCTTTGTTCGAAAGAAATTCGGCAGCGGGACCTTTGTCACCTACGACAGCAAGTTTGAACAGCAGAACATCGCGGAAGAAACCAGCCCCCTGGAACTGATTGAAACCCGTCTGGCCATCGAACCCCACATTGTCAAGCTGGTCGTCTCCAACGCCAACCATCGTGAACTCCAGAAACTCGAGGTGGCGCTGGACAACGTTGTCAATGCCCGGCAGGATGCCAACAGCTTCTCACTGGCCGATGAGGCCTTTCATCTGGTGCTGGCCCACTGCTCCCAGAACCCCCTGCTCATCTGGATGTACAAACGAATCAATGATATCCGGAGCCATACCCAGTGGAGTCACCGGAAGCACAACATCCTGACGGCCGAGAAAATCGCCTATTACAACCACCAGCACAGCGAACTGGTAAAATCCATCATCCGGCGGGATATGGAAAGATCTTCCAATCTCATGGTCCGTCATCTGAACCAGGCCAAAAAAGATCTGCTGGGCCACAGTTAGTCCCGGTACCCCTCGGGTCGCATCGGACCATGCCGCCGCATCTTCCGGGCCTATTCCGTTGACCGCCGCAGTCGCTCCCTGATCTCCCCCGCCGTTTCCCTGTTCCCGTCGAGCACCATCAGGAGCGGTGGAAGAAACAGGAAATCGGCCACAAGAGCCAGGATCACTGTAATTCCCACGAGCAGGCCGAGGGCCTGGTTGGTCTCCATCCCCCCGATGCTCCGAACACCATGAATCCCAACCTGGACACGACGGTGGTCGTCATCAGCGCCTTGCCCACCGAACGAAAGGAGGATTGAACAGGCTCGGACGGTAGCCGCCCGCTCTTTCTGGCCTCATGTACTTGGTCATGAAGTGGATCGTATCGTCCACGATGATGCCGAATGCGATGGCCGTGACCACCGGCGCCGCCACGCCAGCCTCGCCGACCACATCCCCCCACAGACCCATCGCCACAATGATACCGAGCAACCTGCCTTCGATATTCCGTTGAATCGAATGGGCCCCGACCACCGAAACGCCGGTGGCCGCGGTTTCCGGAGCCGGGCTCGATTGTCGAGTTCAATCTTTTCCTTGCCAGACAAGCTGCTCAGAACGACCGTTAGCGCGTTGCGGACCGGTCATCGTCGATGAGGTTATTCAGGTCACCGACCGACCAGCAGGACCAAGTGCCGGGCACCCGAGGCCAGGGCCAGCATGACCAGCAAAGAGAGTAAAATGGTCAGCCACTGGCTCTCATGACGGTCGTTATACAGGATTCCAGGTTCATGTCAGCCGGTCGAATTCTGTACAGGCACCAAGTTATACCAGATCCGGTTCCCTGTCACGGCCAAGCCCCCGGCTCCTTCCCCTGCAATGCGAACCGAAATGAAAATTTTCCGCATTGAATGGTGGCAAAATGTCCGGGCGATTGGATTTCACGGGGCAGGTTGGTTAGACTACACATGAGGTTAAAGAGGTGGTATTGGAAGCTTCCATGTCAAACAGTTTGTATGGTGAACCGAAACACCGTGTGCCGATTGATGCCATTCGCCATTGTTGCCGGACGGGATGCCGGAAAATACGGTCCCGGTACCCCATGTCCCGGTGCACAACTGCGACACGCTGTAGGGCCCAACTCCTTGGCATCTAGGAGGTCGTCCGGAAAGGCTCAGTGCCCGGATGCCGGGAACGTATTCTCCCCCCGTG
>WTGA01000031.1 GCA_011523765.1 Gammaproteobacteria bacterium | reverse complement strand
ACTCCCTGTATTATACTTCATCCTGGGATGAATGAGTTCTCGGACAGCCACCTAGCCCCTGCGGCGTCGCCGACCGGCGCGCCTTCCGCCGCCACCGCCCGCCTCCTCCACGGGCTGACGGTATTTCTTCAGCCACCGCGCACAATTGCCGTCGTGTCCCATGACCACATCCGCACTCATGACCCCCTGCATGACTTCTTCGTGCAGGGGGTTGGTGATGGCGGAAGTCATGCCGGCACCGATCGCCATGCTCAGGAAATGACCATCCATGCCCTTTCGGTTGGGAATCCCGAAACTGAAATTCGACGCTCCACAGGTGGTGTTCACTTTCAGTTCTTCACGAAGCCGTTTCACAAGGTGCAAGACCTGCCGTCCTGCACTGTTCACCGCCCCGACCGGCATCACCAGGGGGTCAACGACGATATCGCTATGGTGAATGCCGTGGTCTGCGGCACGCTCAATGATTTTCCTTGCCACATCAAACCGTTCATCCGGGTTCTCGGATATGCCCGCTTCATCGTTGGATATCGCCACCACGGCACACTGGTACCTGGCCACCAACGGCAATACGGATTCCAGTCTCTCCTCTTCGCCCGTCACCGAATTGAGCAGGGGCTTTCCCTGGTACACCGCAAGTCCCGCTTCCAGGGCGGCCACGATGGAGGAATCAATGGACAGGGGCACGTCGGTAATTGACTGCACCAGTTTGATCGATTCCGCCAGGATCGCCGGTTCATCGGCAAGCGGGATTCCGGCATTCACATCCAGCATTCGGGCTCCTGCCTCCACCTGGGCCAGGGCATCCCTTTCAACCCTGCTGTAGTCTCCGTTTTTCATTTCTTCCGCCAGAATCTTCCTGCCTGTCGGGTTGATACGCTCTCCAATAATGACGAATGGCTGCTCAAACCCTATCCGCACTTCTTTCGTCGCTGAACTGATCACCGTGTCTGTCATGATTTTCCTCAATCGGCCTTATTGTAATCTTGTCCGGGTCTCCACCGGAGGGCTGTCAACCATCCTCCTTCCATTGAACCCACGATGCGTTGCGGCACCCTGAAATGTCAGGATTGAATTTCACCCGGGGGCTCAACCCCATGATTCCGGATCAGGGAAAGCAACCGCCCCTTGTCGTATGCCGCCTCCAGTCTTGCGGCTTCGGCCTCGGCTTCCGCTCTCAAATCCTCTGTGCAGTTCCTGCTGACCCTTTTCCATTCCTCAAGATACGCATCGGTACCGCCTTTTCCACCCCGCATTGCCGCGCTGTCAATGGCCTCGGCAAAACGGTCGCTGAGCTGAACTTTTTCGGATTGACGGCGCTCCTTTGCGATCACCTGTGCCGGAATATCCCGCCAGTACACCGTGATTAATTTTGCCAACCGGTGCCTCCTTTTTGTCAGTGACTGCGGGCAATCCCGGGACTGCCCGTCGGAACACCAATTCGCACGGACAGGGCCGAGGTCAAATGCCCGTCGCCGGTCCTGACCCGCTGGTATTCCAAATCCAGGTACTCCGATGCCTGCCTGGCCATTCTGTCCAGGGAGGCATCGTCCCTTTGTGCCAGGTAAACCAGTTTCCGGTAGTTTCCGAAATACGACTCCTTCAATTCCGGGTGTCGGTCCAGGCCGAGCCCCTTGACGATCAGCCGGTCAAAATGCCTGGCCAGGAAATCAGTCAGGTAGAATGTCCCGATTTCTGCTTCATGGAGTTCATTGAACCGGCCGGTCCCGGAAAACATTTCATAGCAATGTGCGCCCGGCAGGCGTTCCACCCCTTCCTCCTCAAGAACCCGGTCAAGCAGCCCGCCGGTCCCGCAGTCCGAATACGCCACAAACATGCTCGCGTAACGGTCCCGGTTTTCTCTGATTTTCTTCCGCACAGCCTGCGGAATCAGCCGGGGCCGGTTGTGCAATTCTGCGGGCAGGCACTGGATGTCCAGATGATCCCAGCGATTGATTTCCCTGACCCGGACCAGGTCGTGGGCAAGGGCACCGCAGGCGACCACCAGAATCCGACTCGGGTGAGGACCGGAAGGCATCAGTGTCCCTGTAACATTCAGGCGGCGTGCCTTTCCGCGATTAATGTCTGGGCTGTTTCGACTGCAACCGCCGCATCCCGGCAGTACGCATCCGCTCCGATGGCCTTGCCGAATTCCTCGTTCAGCGGAGCCCCGCCAACGAGAACGATATAGTCGTCCCGAATTCCCTTTTCAACCATGGTGTCGATGACCACTTTCATATAAGGCATGGTGGTCGTCAGCAGTGCGGACATGCCGACGATATCGGGCTGGTGTTCTTCAATCGCATTCAGGTAGTTTTCAACCGGATTGTCGATTCCCAGATTGATGACTTCAAATCCGGCGCCTTCCAGCATCATGGCGACCAGGTTCTTGCCGATATCGTGGATATCTCCCTTCACGGTTCCGATGATCACTTTGCCAATGGGCTCGGCCCCGGTTTCGGCCAGGAGCGGCCGCAGTATGGCCATGCCGCCCTTCATGGCATTGGCGGACATCAGCACTTCTGGAACAAACAGGATTCCGTCACGAAAATCGATCCCCACAATGCGCATGCCTTCCACCAGTGCTTCGTCAAGCACCTTGGTCGCCTCCCATCCACGCTCCAACAGGATTTCGGTACCTTCAATGATTTCGTCGCGCAATCCGTCATACAGATCGTCATGCATCTGCTCGACAAGTTCATCATCGGGCAACGAAGACAAATCTATCTCGTCATCGTAGTCGTCTGCCATATTTTATTCCTGCAATATCAGTTGAATAGTCAAACAACGGGAGCTTACTACACTACTCCAGGTGATGCACACCCATCAGAATATATAAATTCCGGAAGCCGGAGCATATGCCCTTTTGCGTCGTGACATATTCTTTTCACGACATATCGTTCCGCCCGGGAGCAGAACGAACCGGCCATTGGCTGCGCTGGTTTGGATTCGGGATTGTCCGCCCATCACTTTCCCGGAAAATTTTATTTGCCCGGAGCGGTGTGTGCCCGATATGGCCGCGGTCAACACTTCACCTTTTCGATAATTTTATAGAGACTGCCCTTCCCCTGCATGATTTCCTGATCGCTGAGTCCCTGCACTTCGTGCGGAAATACCAGCCATCGGTCCGTGGTATGCAGGTAATAATCCGGTTCCTGGGCCGTCTTGTTGTTGGCAGGCTTGTACCAGGGGGCGGCCACCTTGATCTGCTCCGGCGTATTCCGCCGGGTTCTCACTTTCAGCTGATTGATGACCGCCTCAATACTCCGCCCCGAATCAAACACGTCGTCGATGATCAACAGTGCATTTTCGGCATTCAGGTTTTTCACCAGGTAATCCAGTCCATGCACCCTCACGCTGGGTTCCGACCGGTCAATGCCCCGGTAGAGCGAGGTGCGCACGCTGATATGATCCGTAGTAATCCCGAAATGCTCCAGCATTTCCTGCACTGCAATGCCGATGGGCGCGCCTCCCCTCCAGATCCCGACAATAAAATCCGGGCGAAATTGGCTTTCAATGATTTTTGCACCGAGCAAATAGGAATCTTCGAGCAGTTCCTGTGCGGAAATGTAGTGTTTTTCAATCATGGCAGGTCAGAGCAAATATTCGGAAATAAGCGGGTCCCGGAACCCGGCCTGAACCGGCGGGTTTTCCCTGCATTCTTTTCAGGATGAAGGAGGACCGATTCTAAGGTTTTCCGTGAAATTAAAACAGTGATATTTCAGTCCCGCTGCTCTTCAACCACGATGACCGTCGGCCGGTCGCGGTGCAATGCCTCCGTGAACGCGGTTTTGAATTCTTCCGGGTTTCGAGGTCTCGTCCCATGACAGTGGCAGGCCCGGGCCAGCGCGACAAAGTCCGGATTCCCTCCTTCTACCCCGACCCGGGAAATATTCCGGCTGTCCATATCGTCCTGGATCTGTTTCAGACCGCCGTTCTCCCAGATCACGATGGGCAGGGACAGCCCCCGTTCTGCGGCAGTCATCAGTTCCGGCATGGTAAACATGAAGCCGCCGTCACCGGCAAGCACCACCACGGGGCTCCGGGGCCGCGCCAGCTTGGCGCCGATGGCGTTCGGAAGGGCATTCCCCAGTGCACAGTAACCCGCAGGATAGAACCATTTCCGGGGACTTTTCATCGGCATGGCAAAGGCACCGGTATAGACCAGCTGGCAGACATCTCCACACCACAGGGTCTCCGGCGGTGCGGTTTCCGCAAGCAGTGCAAGCAACGCCTTGTGCTGGTTTTCAGAAGCTGAAAGATTCGCATTGATTTCTGCGCGAATGGTCGCTACCCGGTCTTCCGCACCAGCACGATCAACCGGCACATGGTCGCCCAGCGCGGCGGCCAGCATCTCCATGGCCGCCCCGGCATCTGCAACGATGGCAAGGTCGGCGGGATAGAAATCGTTGATCTTCGACACGTCAATGTCGACCCGGATCAATTTCCCCTGCAGGTCCATTCGTTCCGTAAAACTGTCGGTTTCCGACAGCTCACTGCCGACCGCCAGGATGACATCGGCTTCCTTAAGGAAACCAAGCACCTCCGGGCGAACCGTGGAAGCCGAAAGGGACAGGGGATGATCGTCGGGGACAATGCCTTTGCCCGCCGTGGAGGCAACCACCACCGCACCCAGGGTTTCGGCGATGGAAACCAGTGCCGTGCCGGCCTGCCAGGCACCGCCGCCCAGCATCATCAGCGGCCGTTTTGCACTCACCAGCAACCTCCTGGCCGCTTCGATCGGCTGGTTTCCCGGAACGGCAGCAGCCGGCAGCTCCACCGGCTGCCATTCCTCGTGCACCATCTGTGCCTGGACATCGATCGGGATCGAGATGTGCACCGGCCGGGGTCGCTGGCTGGCAAACAGGGAGAAAGCCCGGGCAAGCAACCCCGGCACATCCGCCGCGGACCTGGCCGTGGCGGAGAATGCAGTCAGGGGTTCGGTAACCTTTTTCTGTTCAGTAATTTCGTGGAGAACTCCCCATCCCTTGCCAATGGTGTAGCTGGCAGATTCTGCCGAAATCAGCAGCATGGGCAAACTATCGGCCCAGGCCTGGCCCAGGGCTGTGCTGGCATTGGTGACTCCCGGACCGGAGATCACCAGCGCCACGCCGGGTTGACCAGTGGCCCGGGCCCAGCCTTCCGCCATGAATCCCGCGCCCTGTTCATTGCGCGTCTGAACATGGGCTATCCCCGGGTCGCGGTCCAGGCCCCGGCAAAAATCCAGGGTATGCACGCCAGGGATGCCAAATACGGTCGTGATGCCATATTTTTCCAGCAGTTTCATCGTGGCTTCGCCACAGGTTATCGGACAGGCCAACGTTCTGGTCATTTCGGTTTCCTCGGGTCTTCAGGCGGCAGCGGTGATCGGCCAGGCACCATATCCGCCGCGTTTTCCGCGATCATGATGATCGGGCATTCATGTTTCCGCCAACCTGACTCGGCAGGCTCGAGCCATCAATCTCGTGCAATCCCTCCACACCCCGAACACGCAGTGCATTGTCGCGCACGGCATCGGGTTCGTGGTCAGCGCCCATGGGACAGGCAGCAACCGGATGGTGACCGGTGGCCGCCAGTGGCCGGACTGCGTTTTCAATCCCGGCATCCGTCCCGGCGGGATGTCCGGGGGACCATTCCTGCCCCGCAAAGCCCCGCAAGACGGTCCGGACCACCCCTCTCCCATATGGCGTACTCCCGCAACCAGGTCGCGGACGTCCCCTTCATGGGTCAAGTAGCCCGGGTCCACTGCAGCATCTTCATGGGGCCGCCTGAATTCAACCGGACCGTGCCGTAACTCTCTGGCCGCAACAAGTTTACATCAAACTGGAATCCGGGTCTGGCCATCTTGCCCCGGTCAAGGATGGACCGGCCGGGATGCACCAGGGCCTGAATGTTCCAACCGCCCCCGGCACCTTCTTCCCCGGCCACCCTGGGCGTGAGAACACTTCCAGTTCCGGGAGACCGGCAATTTCGCAGGGCATGAAACCGTGCCACGGACCAAAACGGACCGCTCCCCGGTCCCGAACGCCTGAAATGGTACGGCAAAGTCAACCGGGCCGCGCGATTGGAACGCTGGTAACGAGCCATGCTGAGACGCTTGCCAAGAATACCGTGCTGCAGGGGAACATTGGAGTGGTCATACATCCGGGCACCCACTCCCGCCAGGTCCATTCGTACCGGAATCCCATGGGAAACCAGGTGGTCCGCCGGACCAATCCCCGAGAGCATCAGGATCCGGCCGGTATCTTTACTGGCACGGAATCATTCCCAATGCTACAGGGACCGGAACTGCCGGATGATGGCGTCGGTCATTTCCCCGGTTCCCTGCCTCCCGCCGATGTCTTGCGTGGCAAAACCCGCATTCAATGCCGCCTCCACCGCGGCTTCGATTTTTTTCGCACAGGACACCGCGCCGGCACTGTATTGAAGCATCATGGCCATGGAAAGTATCATGCCGATCGGGTTGGCCGTTCCCTGTCCCGCAATGTCCGGAGCACTGCCATGGACGGGTTCATAGATTGCCGTTCCCTGTACACATCCATCTCCGGGCAAGTCCGGCAAGGACGCAGAAGCCAGCATGCCCAGAGAGCCGGCGATGGCACCCGCCTGGTCCGACAACAGGTCACCAAACAGGTTGTCCGCGAGGATGACATCAAACGAAGTGGGATGGCAGCACATCCGATAGGAAGCGAAATCGGAGTATAAATGGGTGAGTTCCACATCCGGAAATTCCGAGTTTGCGACCTCCCCGACCACCTCCCGCCAGAGCTTCCCGGCCATGAACACATTGGACTTGTCCACGGAAACCACCTGTCCCTTCCGGCGCCGGGCCACTTCAAAACCAATCCGGGCAAACCGTGCGATCTCCTCGCTGCTGTATTCATTCAGGTCATAACCGCGGCGGCTGCCGTTTGCGCGGATTTCCATTCCCCGGGTCCGGGCAAACATCGCACCGCCACAGAGTTCCCGCATCACCACCATATCCGCACCCCGGACCCGACCGGGGGAAAAGGGGGTCTGATCCAGCAGGACCTCCCAGGACCGGGCATGTCGAATACTGGCAAACACATCCAGTTCGTGGCGAAGTTTCATCAAACCGTCCTGTTCCTCCGGACCACCGCTGATCACGATATGGTCCCATTGGGGACCACCCACCGCACCGACCAGCAGGGCATCCGAATGCCGTGCCATGTCCAGGGTTTGCGGACGGATAAAGGTCCCGTACCGGTCCCATGCCGCGCCGTGGAGCAGGTCTTCACTCAGATCAACGGCAAGTCCGATGGAAGCGGACGCAACTTCCAGTACCTTCAGGGAGGCGTCAACGACCTCAGGACCGATTCCATCTCCCCCCAGTGCGAGTACTTTCAGTGCCATAATCTTTGCGGGATCAATAATGTGCCAGACCGATTATTGGGCATAGGCCCGACCCTGTAAACCCGCTGTTTCTGGAAGAATGCCGCTTCCGCGGGCCGCGCTGCCGGCAAACGGTTGAAAGCCTGAAAACCAACTCCCGGCCATCGGCAGTTTGCGTTCCTTCCGGAACCCGCCGCAATCCGTGGTTCCCGCGGGTCCATGCCCCGGGACAGTGCGTGCCGGGATTTGCAGCCGTACCGGTGGAGTCGGCAGGCCGTCGCCGATGGCACTGCGGGTCCCGCCCTGCCTCGTCCCGCTGTTTGCGGCCTAGCCGCTAGTGGCTTTCTCCCGCGACCGGTTGCCGGGCACGCCGCAAGAATACCGTGGGATCGTCGAGCCATTCCCGGTAACCGATCCGTCCGCCGTCCGTGAGCCACCCGATGTGGTGGTCGAGGCACGCTGCCAGTCCTGCGTCCTCCACCGCCAGGGCAAAACCGCCCTGCTCGACCTGACGGTCGAGCGCCGTGACGGCAAACGCATCCCCGTGTACCCGGACCTCGGCCCGGTTGCCGACTTCACCCCGGGCGATGGCATCGATACTGCCGGCCGCAAGCGCCTTGATCGAAGCCGGGTCCTCCGCAAAATACACCACCGTCGGCAAAGTGTCCGATGCCGGCCTCAAGGCCTGGCGGCCAGTGAGCGCGGGCGACGCTCCGGCAGCGTTGATGGCATAGGCCACGCTGCCATCCGCCACGACCGTGCCGGCCGGCGTATCCACCCGCGTGCCAGCGGCCAGCACACCGTCCCCGTCCGCAAGGCCGGTCAGTACCAGAAGGCGCGCTTCGCCTGTCGTCCCGGCAAGCACCCCCACCCGGTCCGCACTGGTCAGGTCCCGGTGCCGGGCGAAGCGTTCCGCATCCTCTGCGCGTACCAGCAGAGACTGACGGAACTCGATGTGGCCCGATGTGAAAACGACCGCTGTCCGGCCGGAGGGATCGCGGGTCCGTGAATCCAGGATCGTGATGCCGCCACCGACGATGTCGAACCGGGGCCCGGCCGGCAGCAACCAGATACCGCTCCAGGCCTCAATGCCCCGCCGGGAAAACGAGAGCTTCGGGTCCATGGCTTCCAGTGCGGTCAGCAGGTCGGCTTCGTAGCCGCGATGACGGTCGAAGCCGGGAGCTCCCGCATCCCCGTCGGCACTGTAGCTTACCGGTTCGTAGTACGCGTAAAACCCGAAATCCAGCGTCCTTTCCTCTTTCGTGCAGGGGGGTTCCGACGAAGCGGCCTGGGTGCAGGCCGCCGCGAAACACAGCAGCCATGCCATCGCACCAACCGTCCCGACAGGGGGAATGTATTTCACAATGTCTGTCCTGGTTTTCCCGCTGGTCACTCCGGCCGCCGCGGTGTCGGATGCGGGGCTGTCCGAACGACTCGGTCAGCACTGTGCTGTCCCCGGTACCACTCAACCTGCGGATGCAGATGGTACCCGGGGCAGGGCTTGAACCGGCACGATGTTTCCATTGAGGGATTATAATACTCCAAATAAACCAGTGAGTTGCTGATAATCAATGGAAATCTGGAACAAGCAAAAACAGTCAAAAGTATTTTAAAAACCGTAGCTTAGCATAATCTCCGGAAAGCAACAAAAATCGACCACTGTACCTCTGGAGTCCTGAAATGATTTTACTCTCCTCAATCTACAACGATTGAGGATCAAACAGCACCG
>WTGA01000155.1 GCA_011523765.1 Gammaproteobacteria bacterium | reverse complement strand
TCTTCAGTCACCTTGTGATCGGCCTTGTGCCGGGCACTTTCGGAAACCGTGGCCCTGGCCACTGGGCGGGCCGGACGGGCATTCTGGTGTGTCCGGTTGTGCCCGGAGGGGATGATTGGTCGGTCGCAGGCGGCCGATGACAAGATGCAGGCCAGATCGACTTCAGGTTACGCCGCGACTTCGGAGATGGCTGCCAAAAATGGTTCAGCGAACTGCTGCAGCTTGATATCGCCGACGCCGTTCACCGCTGCGAACTCAACCCGGTTTTGTGGACGACGGTGTACCATGTCGATCAGGGACCGGTCAGTGAAAATCATGTAAGCCCGGACGTTGTGCTGCTTGGCGAGGCGAAGCCGCAGTTCCTTGAGCTTGTCGAGCAGGATGATCTGGTCGCAGGACAACTCGGGCATCGCAGGAGTGACCAGTGGCTTGCGGCCCTCGGCCTTGGGTTTGTTCCGGTTCAAAAACTCAGGTCGATAAAGGAATTGCCCGCGGCCGTCCAGCAGGTCAAAACCCTTCCCGCTCAGCTTGAGGCCGCCATAACCCTGGATATCCAGGTGGAGAAATCCAGCCGCGACAAATTGCCGGATCAGCGAACGCCAGTCTTGCTTGGAAATCTCCGTGCCGACGCCAAATGCAGGCAGTTGGTCATGGCCGGCCTTGGCCACTTTTCCCGTTTTGCTGCCACGCAGGATATCGATGATATGCGAAGCTCCGAAGCGTTGTCCGGTGTGATAGACCGCGGAGGCGATCTGTTGGCCTTCAGTGGTGCCGTCTTTCAGCTGAACAGGATCCAGGCACAGGTCGCAATTGCCGCAGGGGCCGCTCTGTTCACCGAAATAAGACAGGAGCAGCCGGCGTCGGCAGGCGGGTGCTTCGCAGTAACCGACCAGTGCATCCAGGCGCTTGTGCTCCCGGAGACTGTGTGCGTCATCCAGATCGTTCTGCTCAATGAAAAGGCGTCTCATGCGGATGTCGTCAAGACCAAAGAGCATGTGCGCCTCAGCCGCCATCCCATCGCGTCCGGCCCGTCCGATTTCCTGGTAATAGGCTTCCATGCTTCCGGGCATGTCGGCATGCAGTATAAACCGGACATCGGATTTGTCGATACCCATTCCAAAGGCAATGGTGGCAACAATCACAAGACCGGGTTCCGTCATAAACCGGTTTTGATTGGTATCGCGGTCTGACTGGTCCATGCCGGCATGGTAGGGCAGGGCCCGAAAGCCGTGCTGCGACAGGAAACCGGTGACCTGTTCGGTCTTCTTGCGGGACAGGCAGTAAACCACCCCGCTGCTGCCGGTGTGCCGGTTCAGAAAATCCAGCAACTGTCTCCTGCCGTCTTGTTTCGCCGATACGGACAGACGAATGTTGGGCCGGTCGAAACCAAGAATATGGACATCCGCCTCCCCGTCGAAGAGTTGTTTCAGCATGTCTGTCCGGGTAATTTCGTCTGCGGTCGCCGTCAGCGCTGCGACCGGGACTTCAGGAAAAAGTTGTCTCAGCCGGCACAGGTCCTGGTACTCGGGCCGGAAAGAGGGCCCCCACTGTGAAATGCAGTGGGCTTCATCAATCACGATCAGGCTGATATCCAGTTTTTGCAGCGCGGCCAGCATACGGTTTGTCATCAGCCGCTCCGGAGCCATGTACAGAAGACGGGTTTCGCCAGTGCTGACGCGCCGCCACGCCGCTACATTGTCCGGGTAGCTTTTGGACGAGTTGATGGTTTCGGCCGCCACCCCCGCCACGCGCAATGCCGTGACCTGATCCTGCATCAGTGACAGCAGGGGAGAGACCACGATCGTCAGGCCGCCAGCCACCAGGGCAGGAACCTGGAAACAAAGAGACTTCCCCGACCCGGTTGGCATGATGCTGAGTACATTGCGTCCGTCCAGCAGCGCATGGACCGCGGCTTCCTGGCCCGGGCGAAAGTCATCAAAGCCGAACGTATGCTTCAGAACCTGCCTTGCAGCGTCATGATGGTGATTGTGCTTTGGCATCAGTGTGCGATGGTGGAAACCCTGCCTGGTGGAAGCGATATCCCGGCAGCGCTTCAGCGGTACCGGATCGCATGCGGCCCGACCGGGGGGGCGGGCAGTGCAAGACTCTGGCAGGGGAAGTCAACGGGTCGGTCCGGACCATGAATGACGGAATCCGCGGCGCCGGATCATGGGCCGACGGGTGCACACGGCCCCTTTCGGGAAATGGCAGAAGGATGTTCACGAACGGTCGATATTGGATTTGCGCGAAGGGATGGGCAGGATGGTAACACGACCGGCCGGTCATCCGGGTGTGCAGTCGCTGATAAAAATCTGCGGGAAGGGAGGCAGGCTGGACCCGGAAACCGATGCCGGCTAGTTCAGTTTTTCCAGGGCCTTCCCATGCAGCGTGGAATTGGCTGCTGCCAGGACCTGCCCATTGCTCTTCATCCCCAGATTTCTGCCTTGCCAGTCTGTAATGACTCCACCGGCCCCCAGAATCACGGGGACCAGGGCAAAGTAGTCATAGGGATGCAGGTCAGCTTCGCAGACCAAATCGTTGTACCCGGATGCCAGCAGTCCGTAGCTGTAACAGTCTCCGCCAAAGACCCTGAACTTGCAGTTCCTGGTCAGGTTTTCGAATTGTTTTCCGGTCTGTTCATCAAACATGTCCAGGGTCGTGGTATAAACCGATGCATCGGCTATTTTCATGGTATTTCGTGTCCGGCAGATGGTCCTGTTGTGCGTTGTTTTGGCATCTTTCAGTCCAATCCATCGGTCATTCAGCATCGCATGATCGATGATGCCTATGACCGGTTCTTCTTCATGCAGCAACGATATCAGTGTGCCGAATGTGGGCATGCCCGTTGCAAAACACTTGGTTCCATCAATGGGGTCAATGACCCAGCGCCATTCAGAGTCCGTGAATTGTTGCCCGCTTTCTTCTCCGAAGAACCCGTGCCGGGGGTGTCTGTCAAGAATAATGTTTTTTACGACGGTTTCCGTTTCCTGGTCCGCAATGGTGACCGGGGTCCTGTCTTCCTTTCTCCCGACTTTCATTTTGAGTCGAAACCACTTCCGGGTAACCTGCCGGGCACTGTCGGCGGCCGATATGGCCGTGTCCAGGTAAGGCTTCAAGGCAGCGGCCGTGAGATTTTTCATGGTGTGCGAAGAAAATGATTGTGGTGGTGGATTCTACCTGATTGTGGAACCCCGATTGAGACAGTCGAAGCCATTTGTTGTCGGGTCAGTCTGCTATGATTCGGGACAGGAAAGATAAAAACCCAAGGATAACGGTTACTCACGGCCCTGGATTAGGGTAGAATCCGCCTCCAATTTTTGCTATCCACCACCCTTTTCGAGGAGAGTCCACGAAATGAAAATACTGGTACCCGTAAAACGCGTGATCGATGCCAATATCAGGGTCAGAGTAAAGGCTGATAAAACAGGCGTTGAAACGACCAACGTCAAAATGGCGATGAACCCATTTTGTGAAATCGCCGTGGAAGAGGCGCTTCGATTAAAGGAGAAAGGAGACGCAGAAGAAGTCATCATCTTTTCAGCCGGTCCTGAAAAGAGCCTGGAAACAATCCGGGCAGGTCTTGCCATGGGCGCAGACCGTGGAGTGCATATCAATACCGACGCCACGCTGGAACCCCTGGCCATCGCGAAAATGATCCGGGCGATTGCCGAAAAGGAAGGCGCTGACCTGGTCATTCTTGGCAAGCAATCAATCGATGATGACAACAACCAGACCGGGCAAATGCTGGCGGCGGTCATGCAACGCCCGTTGGGGAGTTACATTTCCAAAATCGAAAAAAATGAGGCTGGGTTTGCCATCACCCGTGAGATTGATGCAGGCCTGGAAATGTTGCAGATTGCCAGCCCTGCGGTCGTCACGACTGACCTTCGCCTGAATGAACCTCGTTATGCGTCATTGCCGAACATCATGAAGGCGAAGAGGAAGCCCGTTGAGGTGTCAACGCCAGAAGAACTCGGGGTGGAGGTTTCCAACCGGATTGAGGTGATTCAGGTCAATGAGCCACCCGCCCGTGAAGCCGGGATCATGGTGGCGGATGCTTCGGAACTTGTCGAGAAACTCAAAAATGAAGCGAAGGTGATTTAAAATGAGTACTTTGGTCATTGCAGAACACGATAAATCAGACTTGTTGCCCGCAACATTGAACACGGTTACAGCGGCAGTTCAAGTCGGCGGAGATGTGCATGTGCTGGTCGCAGGACAGGACTGCAGTGCCATTGCGGACGCTGCGTCGAAGATTGCCGGGGTGAGCAGGGTCCTGGTCTGTGATTCGGTTACCCATGCACAGGATATTACCGAAAATATGGCGGCACTCATCCAATCCCGATCAGGGGACTATACCCATGTGATGGCCCCCGCATCCACTTTTGGCAAGGCCCTGATCCCGTATGCGGCTGCGCTGTGTGATGTGCAGGCCATTTCAGATATCAGTGCCGTTGTGGACAGTCATACGTTTGTACGGCCGATCTATGCCGGCAACGCGTTGGCAACAGTGAGATCTTCGGATTCCCTGAAGATGATTACCGTCCGGACCACGGCTTTTGATTTGGCTGAATGCGGGGACGGCAGGGCTGAAATTGAAAACATTGAGGACGTGAATGCGACCGACAGCGTTCAGTTTGTCGGGCAGGCGTTGAGTCCCAGTGAAAGACCGGAACTGACTTCGGCCAAAGTGGTGGTTTCCGGAGGCCGCGGCATGCAAAACGGTGAAAACTTTGTGATGCTGGAACAATTGGCGGATACCCTGGGCGGTGCGGTAGGGGCTTCCAGGGCGGCAGTGGATGCCGGATTTGTGCCGAACGACTACCAGGTCGGGCAGACCGGCAAGGTGGTTGCCCCGGATTTGTATCTGGCGGTCGGTATTTCGGGTGCAATTCAGCATCTTGCGGGAATGAAGGATTCGAAAGTGATCGTTGCCATCAACAATGATGAAGAAGCCCCTATTTTTCAGGTGACCGACTACGGATGGAACGAGGACCTGTTCAAGGCGGTTCCCGCTCTTCAGGCTGAGCTGGAAAAGGAATAAACCGATCTCACAAGAGGGATCTTGAGGGCAACCCGCGGGGTTCGGTTTTCCAGGGCCTCCCCGCATGAACAGCGCTTGCCTGCCAACGTGAAAGGGGTTTCGAATGCGGCATCCGGCTCTGCAATGGCCGGGGCGATGGCTCTAGACCGGACAGGTCCAGCTGGATGAACCGGTTTTGCATGGGTATGGCCAGTCCGCCCGGTGGCGTGATGATCGCGCTCAGGTCCGGCCTGGAATCCACCGGTCTTTCCTGATCGACCCCGGCGCAACCATCACTGTCCGATATGGCTGTATTCCACCAACCCGGGACAGCCTGTCTGGCGGGGCAATGGGCCGACTTCTGGTTGCCAATGGCTCGATGATGTGGCAGTTTCCAAGAACGGATATCCCAACAGTCTGGAATGTCAAGAACAGTTGCAATTTCCCCGAATCCACTGGACCCGTTTCCCAGAGTGGAATTGGGCCATGTGCCCACCCCGCTGGAGCGGTTGCCCAGGCTGTCGGAAATGCACGGTGTGAGGCTCTATGTGAAGCGCGATGACTGTACCGGATTGGCATTTGGCGGTAACAAGGTGCGCCAACTGGAATTTTACCTTGGGGATGCACTGGCAAAGGACTGCGATACGGTATTGAGTACGGGTGCGGTCCAGTCCAACTACATGCGTCTGCTTGCCGCGGCGGCAAGCAAACTGGGCCTTGAGTGCCATATCCAGGTGGAACACCGGGTCGACAACGTATCCACGGAGTATCGGTGTTCGGGAAACAGGTTGCTGACGGGCCTGTTTGGTTCCCATATTCACGATTATTGCGGGGGTGAGGACGAAAAAGGGGCCGACCGGGCCGTTCACCTTGTTGCGGACCGCCTGGAAAAGCAGGGCCGCAAACCGTATGTCATCCCCTTGGCTCCCACCAAGGAACCCAAAGGGGCACTGGGGTATGTTCTGGCTGCCGGGGAATTAATCCAGCAAACGGATGATCGGGGGCTTGCGCCCGACCTCGTCGTGGTTGGATCTGGAAGCGGTCTGACCCATGCGGGTCTTTTGTTCGGACTCCGCTTGCATGGCTCCGGATTGCCGGTGTTGGGAGCCTGTGTAAGGCGAAACCGGGAACTCCAGGCTTCCCGGGTCCTGGGTCACTGCTCCCATTTGTCCACCATGATGAATCTCCCGAAATTGGTGGAAAAAAAAGATGTCTGGGTCGATGATTGCGCGCTTGCGCCGGGTTACGGAAAAGCATCCCGGATCGTGACCAGCGCGGTTCATCTTGCGGCGACGCGTGAGGGCTTGCTGACCGACCCGGTGTATTCAGGGAAGGCTCTGGGTTGTCTTTTGCATATGGTCAAAGCCGGAAAACTGGCTCGCCACAAAGAAATCATCTTTGTCCACACCGGGGGGGCACCGGCCCTGTTTGCCTACCGGACGGATGTGGAAGAATACGGAGTGAAGTAGAGATGGCCGGTGTGGTGAAATCGTTGCCCGCGGACTGGTATGCCAATGACGAGATTTTTCAGTTGGAGCAGGACAGGATCTTTTCGAAAAACTGGAGTCTTGTCGCCCATGCCGGGCAAGTCGAGAAACCGGGAAGTTTTGTCACGGCGGTCATAGCGGGCATATCGGTCATTGTCCTGAAATCACTGGAACACGAGATCAAGGCCTTTGTGAATATCTGCCGCCACCGTGCCGCTCCGCTGTGTACCCGCGAAACCGGAAAAACCACCCGGTTTACCTGTCCCTATCATGCATGGAGCTATGATCTGGACGGAAATTTATTGTCGGCCCCCGGGGTGGAGCTGGGTCGTGATATCGACGCCTCGAAATTCGGGCTGATTCCGGTTCGTGTGAGCATCTGGAACAGCCTGATTTTTGCCTGTCTGGACAAGGATTGTGTGACACTTTCAGACTGGCTGGGAGAGATTGTTTCCATTGCAGGCGGTTATCCTCCCTTGTCCGGGATGGAGTATGCGTGTACGCGATTGAACGAATGCGGGATCAACTGGAAAAATTACAGCGACAATTCTGCCGAAGGCTATCACTTGTCACGGGTTCATCCGGAACTCAACGAATCCCTGGCAACCCGTCAGACCAGGATCAGGGTTCATGAAAACGGCCAGTTCGTGGGCTTTGAAATCACGTATAAACAGGGAGAATCCACAGCCCCTGGACATTGGGTGTACAAATATCCCGGATTGTTGATGCATTTTTCCCTGAGCAGCTTTAATGTCGAAAAGGTAACACCACTGAGTTCGACCCGTACCCGTATGCAGCGCTGGTTCTGGTTCGGACCATCGGTCGGGGAGCGGCAGCGTGAAGAGGTCGTTTCATTGTCCGATCAGGTGATTCAGCAGGACATGAGCATTTGCAGGCACGTGCAGAAAAATCTGGAGAGCGGATGGTTTCAGGACAGCATGCTCTTTCATGACCGGGAGCCGGGGACCATCTACTTCCAGCAATGTGTGCGAGAGGCATTGGGTGAGCACGGTGACAGACTCTAGAACCGGCCCGCTGCAGGGGGTCACGGTGATCGATTTAACCCGCGTCCTCGCGGGTCCGTTCCTGACGATGGTGCTGTCCGATCTCGGTGCCAGGGTCATTAAAGTGGAGTGGCCGGAAAAGGGGGATGATGCCCGGCATTTTGGGCCTTTCGTGAACGGAGAGTCCGCCTATTTTGCAACCATTAACCGGGGGAAAGAAAGCATTGCGCTGAACCTGAAGGACCGGGACGACCGGATGGTGCTGGAAAAGCTGATCGGGAAGGGAGATATTCTGGTTGAGAATTTTTCGGCGGGGGCCCTGGACAGGCTGGGTTATGACTGGACCAGTCTGCAGTCCATCAACCCCAGGCTGATCTATGCTGCCGTTTCGGGATTTGGCCATACCGGTCCGTACAAGGACAGACCTGCCTATGACCTGGTCGTACAGGGAATGGGAGGCGTGATGAGTCTCACCGGCAGCAAGGACATGCCGCCTGTGCGGGTGGGGACATCGATTGGCGATATCACCGCGGGAATGTTTGGTTTGGGCGGGGTGTTGTCGGCCCTTTATGACCGGGAAAGAACCGGGAAGGGTATGAAAGTCGATGTGGGCATGCTCGACTGCCAGGTTGCGATTCTGGAAAATGCCATCAGCCGTTACTTTGCCGAATCTGTGGTGCCGGAGCCTTTGGGGCTTCGGCACCCGTCCATTACACCATTTTCCGGTCTGAAGGCAAAAAATGGCGAATACATCATCATCGCAGTCGGAAACGACGACATGTTTCACAAGTTCTGTGACACCATTGGCCGCAAGGAATTAAGTGCGGACCCGCGTTTTGGGAGCAATGCCGCGCGTACCCGCCACTCCCGGTCCCTGTACAGCGAGCTGGAAAAGTCGCTGGAGGCGAAATCCGTTTCCGACTGGCTGGAGATCTTTGAAAATGCCGGAATCCCGTGTGGACCGATCAACAGCATTGAGCAGGTGGCCAATGATCCGCAGGTCGCCGAACGAAACATGATTGTTGCGGCACAAACCGAAAGGGGAACACAATTCAAGATGCCGGGCAATCCCATCAAGCTCTCGGGCTACGATGATCCGGACACGAGAGCGGGCCCGCCGGCCCTTGACCAGGACCGGGAAGCCATTCTCCAATGGATCATGAGTCGTTGAGACGGGGTTTGCCGGGACCGGGCATCGTTGTCAACAAGACTGATTTCGGGCCGGGAAGGGGGCGATTGACCGGGGTGGTCGGGAAGATCAATTCGGAATCGTGCGGTCAAGACCGCGAATGATGTTCTTTTCCCGGTCAAAAAACGGAATTTCGACGATCTTGCACGGATGTCGCGTTCCGTCCGGCAACTCCAGCTGCAGCGTGCGTCCCACCCAATCGCCGGGCTCATCAAACCGTGCGTAGCCGATCCCGCATTCAAGGGTGGGTGACGGCACTCCCGATGTGATGTGTCCGATTGCCCGGCCCCCATCCCAAATGACACTGCCGGCTGTTGGGGTTGCGGTCTGACAGGTCAGTCCCAGGAGCAAAGGACGTTGATCCTTGCCAACCAGGGCATCGCGGCCCACAAAGTCATCTTTATCCAGATTGATGAAACGTCCCAGACCGGCTTCAAATGGTGTCATGGTCATGTCCATGTCGGTCATGTTGCCAAGAATACC
>WTGA01000033.1 GCA_011523765.1 Gammaproteobacteria bacterium | reverse complement strand
GTGTCCGGCGAATTCCTTGCCGTTGTCCGCCGTCAGGGTGAGGACCCGGTCCTGGGCCTGCCGGTGACGGTATCCCCGTCCACCGCGGTTGCGGACGATCTCCCGGGAGATCGTCCCGGGAGACCGTTCCAGCTGGTGCGCCATGCCGCGGATCGACAAACCGCTTTTCTTCAGCGCGTGAATCTGGCATCGTTCCGCATAGGTCAGGGGGTGGTAACCGCAAGGCATGGCAATTCTCCGTAGTTCAGTACAGAGATTGTTTGCCATCACCTGGCTGTTCGCAACCCGACCCCGACGGCCCGTTCAAACGCTATGACAGGTGTTGCACTTCAAAGTGGCGCGGGGGGGACAATAGAAATCATCCAGATGGAATAAACCACCCCGTTTGACAGGACTCCAGGGAGGACATGGATTATGGAATCCCGGGACGGATCGGTCGAACGGTGATGGGGTTTGGCTGGGTATTAACTGCCCATTCTACGCCCGCAGAATCAATGGTACTTGCTCTGGATTGTCGATAGAATCGGCCACCCTTGAACCGGAAATATCCATTGACAATAGCAGGCAACTGAATGTGGAATGAATTACGTGCCTCCTGGGCACTGTTGTTTGGCGTCGGTTTTATCATGCTGGGCAATGGCTTGCAGGGCACCCTGCTCGGGTTGCGCGCGACCCTGGAAGGTTTTCCGACTTTTGCCACGGGTATCGTCATGTCCGGGTACTTTGTCGGCATTTTTCTGGGTTCCGTGCTGGCACCCAGGCTGGTACAGCGTGTGGGGCATATCCGGGTATTTGCAGCACTGGCATCGCTGGCTTCGATTTCAGTGCTGGTCCACGGCATTCATGTCAGTGCCGTGAGCTGGACCATGATGCGGCTGGTCACGGGTTTGAGCTATGCCGGGTTGTTCGTTGTGGCGGAAAGCTGGTTGAATGACCGGGCCAGCAACGAAACCCGGGGGCAGGTGCTTTCCGTGTACATGGTGATTACCACGCTGGGGCTTGGCGGCGGGCAGTTTCTGTTGAACCTGGGCAACCCCTTGCAGGTCGAGCTGTTCGTGCTGGTTTCCATTATTGTTTCCATCGGCTTGATTCCGATCCTGCTGACGGCCCGTCCGGCACCCGCATTCGGGGCGTCGTCGTCGATGTCATTGCGTGATCTCTACCGGGCGTCTCCCCTGGCGGTGTTCAGCAACTGCCTGACTGGAATGGCGCACGGCACCATTTTTGGGCTGGGTTCGGTGTACGCGGTCCAGTCCCTGGAAAGGGTGGAGCTGGTGTCGCTGTTCATGGCCTGTTTCCTCCTCGGCAGCCTGGTTACCCAGTGGCCGGTGGGATGGCTGGCGGACCGGATCAACCGGCGGATCATTCTGGCGGGATTGTGTGTGACCGCCGTTATCGGGAGCCTTACCCCCCTGTTTCTGGATAAAGGCAGTGTGCTGTATTTTGCATCCATCGTGCTGTTGGGCGGTGCGGCGATGCCGATGTATTCCTTGTCGGTTGCGTATGCCAATGACCGGCTGGAACCCGAACAGATCGTCGCGGCAAGCGGCAGCCTGCTGATGGTGGGGGGCATTGGTCTCAGTACGGGACCTCTCGTGGTTTCTTTCCTGATGGGCCAGTTCGGGATATCGTACTTTTTTTTCGGCGTCGGCGGGTTCTTCGGATTGATCCTGTGTTTCACGATTTATCGTATGTGTATCTCCGAAGCGGTGTTGCCGGAGGAACAGGGCCCGAATATTTCAGCAGGGGTGATTGGAACACCGGTTGCCGAGTATAATTCGCCGCAAGCGGATGAATACGTGGAAGCCCGGATCCGGTATGATCTTGACAGGCTCGACCGGGACAGGGAACCACCAGCGCAACCGGATGAAAAAGAGAAGAGCCAGCATTGATCGGAGCACAATGATGAGTGATCAGACCGATGGCCGAAAGATTGTCAGAACGGCCCATACTCCCTTTGGTGTCTACGAATGGGAACCCGAACGGACCGATATCCGTTTGTTGAAGCTGAGTTTTGATCATGCCAGCGGCCAGGGTTCCTACATCATGCGCATGGAGCCGGGTGCCGAGACGGAATGGCACACCCACGCCCGAAGGGAAGAATACCTCATCATTGAAGGGGATTTGATCGAACCCGATGGTACGCTGCTGGGCCCGGGGGATGTGGTGCTGTTCGAGCCGGGAACGAGGCATCACAGCCGGACAGAAACGGGTTGCCTGATTTTCGCAGTGGAATACAGCCTGACCGGGTCAGGGGTTTCCTGACTGTCCGGCAACATGGGTTTTGACCAGGCAACCGTTACCGAGCAGGTACATTCCTGGCTACGCGCTTGTGCCAGGGTGATGGCACTGTGTGCGCAGGAGCCAAGACAAAGTGAAATGGTGCGGTGCCTGTTGCGCCGCCTCGAGGAGGTCCGGCCACTGGATTTCAGGCCCAGCCCACTGCCCGCCCTGGCCCGTTTGTCCTGGGTCAAGGACATGAAACTGGCCCGGGAATTCCGTGAATTCGCCCATTTTCTGCCCTGGGAATTTTCTCCCCGGACCACTGACCAGGGACGGGAGGTGGCGATTATGGCGTTTGGTTCAATGTTTGAACTCGGTGATGTGGCCACCGGCCTGATGTACGTGGATTCCTACCAGGCCTATCCCGAGCACAACCACCTGCCCGACGAGATCTATTTTCTGGTTTCCGGAACCGCCCGGTGGCGTTACGGGGGACACCATGATTACCGGTCGGTCGCCGCCGGGAACCTCCTTTACAACCATCCGTGGGACCGGCATGGCGTGAAGGCCGGTGCGGCACCGGTTCTGGCCCTTTTCCTGTCGTGCCCCGCTTGACGGGGGCCGGAGAGAGCATCCCCGACCCGCGCAAAGCGGTACGAAACGGCGTTCAACCCGTCTGTTCGCTCTTGATCCGGTTCAACACGAATTGCAAGACCCCGCCGCTCAGGTAGTACTGCACTTCCACCGCCGTATCAATTCTTGACTGGAGCTGCAGGGAATCCACCGAGCCGTCAAGACGGTTGATTCGTGCCTCAAACACCTGTTTGGGCTTGATTTCCCCGTCCAGACCCAGGATATCGATGGTATCGCTGCCGGAGAAATCGTGGGTTTTGCGGGTTTCCCCGGGCATGAACTGCAGGGGCAATACCCCCATACCCACCAGATTGGAACGGTGGATCCGCTCAAAGCTTTCAACAATGACCGCCTTGACGCCCAGCAACAAGGTTCCCTTCGCCGCCCAGTCCCGGCTGGAGCCGGTGCCGTATTCCCTGCCGCCGATGACAACGGTGGGCGTGCCTTCTTCCATATACTGCATCGCCGCATCGTAAATGGGAACCGGCGCAGTGTCTCCGGGCCGGCAGGTGTAACCGCCCTCGGTCCCCGGGACGAGTTCATTCCGGATGCGGATATTCCCGAAAGTGCCGCGCATCATGACTTCGTGGTTGCCACGGCGTGACCCATAGGAGTTGAAATCCTTTTCCTGCACGCCGCGCTCGGTGAGGTAATCGGCCGCGGGACTGTTCGCTGCAATGGAACTGGCCGGCGAGATGTGGTCCGTCGTGACGGAATCTCCCAGCAATGCAAGGATTCTCGCTCCCTCGATGTTCCGGTTCTTGCCGCTGGTGTACTGGGCATCGAAAAATGGCGGGAGCTGGATATAGGTGGAGCTTTCCGAGAATGAAAAGGTATCCCCTTGCGCGGTGGGGATGGCCTGCCAGGAATCATCGCCAGCAAATACATCGGCATATTTTTCGGTGAACATGGATTCATCGATTCCGGCGATTTCGGCGGCGATTTCGTCGTTGCCAGGCCAGATATCCGCAAGCATGACCTCCCGGCCTTCCTGGTCCTGGCCAATGGGGTCTGCAGCCAGGTTGATCCGGGTGCTGCCTGCCAGGGCGTATGCCACAACCAGGGGGGGAGAAGCCAGCCAGTTTGCCTTGACCAGGGGATGAATCCGGCCTTCGAAGTTCCGGTTGCCGGAGAGCACCGCGGTGACGACCAGATCATTGCCGTTCACCGTGTTGTGAACCGCTTCCGGCAATGGCCCGGAATTGCCGATACAGGTGGTGCAGCCATACCCCACGGTGTGGAATCCCAACTCGTCCAGGTATTGCTGCAGCCCGGCTTTTTCGAGGTATTCGGTGACGACCTTGGACCCGGGTGCCAGGGAGGATTTCACCCAGGGTTTTCGGGCAAGCCCCCGTTCCACGGCCTTTTTCGCCACCAGGCCGGCACCGATCATGACGGCCGGGTTGGACGTATTGGTACAGGACGTGATGGCGGCCACCACCACATCGCCATGATGCATGTCGAATCCGTCGCCACTGTCAAAAGAGGTTTCCAGCTCACTTCCCTTCCCGTCCTGCTTGACAAAATCCTCCATGGCATCCGGCAGGCCGGGCAGGGGAACACGGTCCTGGGGCCTTTTCGGCCCGGAAAGGTTCGGCTGCACTTCGCTGATGTCCAGGTGCAGTACGGAAGAAAACACCGGGTCGGGTTCGGTACTGTCCCGCCACATTCCCTGGGCCTTGCTGTAGGTTTCGACCAGGGCAACCGTATCGCGGTCCCGACCGCTGAGTTCCAGGTAATCCAGGGTTTTCTGGTCAATGGAAAAAAACCCGCAGGTGGCGCCGTATTCCGGGGCCATGTTTGCGATGGTGGCACGGTCGGCCAGTGGGAGATGGTCCAGTGCGTTGCCGTAAAATTCAACAAACTTGCCTACGACTCCCTTTTCCCGGAGCATTTGCACAATGCGCAACACCAGGTCGGTGGCCGTAATGCCTTCGCCCAGTGTGCCGGTCAACTCAAAGCCCACGACTTCCGGTATCAACATGGGAATCGGTTGTCCCAGCATGGCTGCTTCAGCCTCGATTCCACCTACACCCCAGCCGAGCACGCCCAGGCCATTGATCATGGTCGTGTGGCTGTCTGTCCCGACCAGCGTATCCGGGTAGGCGATCCGCCTGCCGTTTATACGGTCGCTCCGGACTCCCCTTGCCAGGTATTCCAGGTTGACCTGGTGGCAAATCCCCGTGCCGGGGGGGACCAGGCTGAAATTGTCAAATGCGCCCTGTCCCCATTTCAGGAATTCGTACCGTTCGGTATTGCGTTCCATTTCGAACCGGACGTTTGCGCCGAAGGCGGCATGGGTGGCGAACTGGTCGATCACCACGGAGTGGTCAATCACCAGGTCCACCGGAGACAACGGATTGATTTTTTCCGGGTCGGCACCCGCCTTGACCAGCGCATCACGCATGGCCGCAAGATCGACCAGCGCGGGCACACCGGTAAAGTCCTGCATCAGGACACGCGCCGGATGGTAGGCAATCTCCTGGCCGGTAGGGCATTCGCCGCTTCTTGCCAGGGCTGCAATATCCTCTGCGGTGCAGGCCACCCCGTCCTCATGGCGCAACAGGTTTTCCAGCAGCACCTTGATTGAATTCGGCAGGCGACTGACATCGGCAAGGCCGGCAATCTTCTCCGCCTTCAGGCTGTAGAAGTCGTAGGACTTTCCGTTGACTCCAAGCGTTGTATAGCTGTCAAATGAATTCCTGCTGGTCGGGGTCATCAAATTTCTCCATGGCGGATGTAGTGAAAACGGGTCCGCGATTATACGGTAAAATTAAGGGGATCGGCGTAGAATCCATCCGGTCCGCAGCCACTCGCACCCGGCTCATGCCGGGGAGGGAATAAAGCGGTTGCCCGGCACATTGAAACCGTTTCATATCCTAGAAATCGTCCTGCAAATCGATGAAAAAGAGCGTACATTCCCGGGAACGGGTAGTCGGGGTGATCGGGGGTCTCGGACCCGAGGCCACCGTCGATTTTTTCGAGCGGGTTCTGCGTAACACCGAAGCAGAATCGGACCAGGACCATCTCCACCTTCTCATCGACAACAACCCCAAGGTGCCGAACCGGAACCATGCAATCGCCGGAACGGGTCCTTCCCCGGCCGACGCACTGGTTTCAAGCGCCGTTCGTCTCGAAAACGCCGGCGCGGAATTCCTGGTCATGCCCTGCAATACCGCCCATGCGTTCCAGGAGTCCATCACCTCTGCGGTCAGCATCCCGTTCATCAGCATCGTCGAGGAAACCTGCCGCCACGTCAAGGAGTGTTGTCCAAGGCTCCGCAGTGCCGGCCTGCTTGCGGTAGACGGGTGCCTGGAAGCCGGCCTGTACCGCAAGGCCCTGGGGGAGCGGAATATTCGGCAAAGGGTGTTGCCGGTTCATCGGCAACGGGAGTTTATGGAACTGGTCTATCAAATCAAGTCTGCCGGGGTGGACCCGGGGGTTCGGGAAGCGATGCGTTCTCTGGCAGACCAGCTGGTGCAGCAGGGCTGCGAAGCCATTGTTGCCGGTTGTACCGAAGTCCCCCTGGCGCTCTCTCCCGACCAGGTCCCCGTCCCATTCATGGATTCAACGGAAATCCTGGCCAAGCGGACGGTGCGGTATGCAAAAAGACAGGACGACCGGGAACAATAGATGCCAACCCCGGGCCGGCTTCCAGTACAATCACCCCTCGCCACCATTGCCCGGTCCGTCCGGTCTGGGGTATCCGGCACCATGCCCCGGCGAATTCCGGTTGCTTCGGCGGCAAATGATTCCAATGAAAAAACAGCCTATCCTCGATATTGACCTGAGCGACCCCGGGGGCCTGCCCCGGGAATCCATTGACCAGGCCGTCGCGTTGATGAAGACCGGCCGCCTTCATCGGTATGGTGAATATGCAGGCACGGTGCCCCATGCCACGCTCCTTGAGGAAGAGTTCGCCGAATATCTCGGTTCCCGATTTGCCATTGGTGTCAATTCCGGCGGCAGTGCGATTTTTCTGGGACTGAAAATCGCGGGGGTCCGGCCCGGTGCCCCGGTGCTGGTCAATGCGTTTAACCTGGCACCGGTACCGGGAGCCATTGAACACGCGGGCGCAAAGGCGGTGCTGGTCGAGGTGGACAGGGACTACCGGATCAACCTGGATGACCTGCGCCGCAAAACAAGGCTCAGCAATGCGAAAGTGCTGTTGCTGACCCATATGCGCGGGCACATTGCGGACATGGACAAAATCGCCGGTATCTGCGACGAACTGGGTCTCACGCTGGTGGAGGACTGCGCCCATACCATGGGCGCGAAATGGCAGGACAGGTTCACCGGGCGGTACGGGGCAGTGGGTTGTTTCAGCACACAGACCTTCAAGCACATCAATTCCGGTGAGGGCGGTATCATTGCCACCGACGATGAAGACATGGCGGCCAAGGCAATCCTGTATTCAGGCAGCTACATGCTCTACGCCCAGCATCGGTGTGCGCCCTCTCCCAGGGTCTTCGAACGATGGAAAAAGCAGATACCGAACCTGAGTCTGCGGATGTCCAACCTGGCGGCCTGTATATTGCGGCCGCAACTGAGGGAAATGGCCAGTCGGGGGGCACGCTGGAACCAGATCTACGGATGGCTGGAACAGCGGTTGAATGCCCTGGAGGGGGTTGAAGTGCCGGCCCGCGAGGCCGGAGAATCCTTTGTTGCCAGTTCCATCCAGTTTCATGTCCAGGGCCTGACCGGTGACCAGATGACACGGTTGTCGGACCGGTGTGCGCAAAGAGGGGTGGCCATCAAATGGTTCGGACGGCCCGAGCCCCAGGGGTATACCAGCCAGTATCATCACTGGCAGTACCTGGAACCCCAGGCACTGCCCCGGACCACCGAAATCCTGCAGACGACCTGCGACATGCGTATTCCGCTGTCCCTGACGGAACCGCAATGCAATACAATAGCCACGATCCTTGATCAGGAAATTTCTGATTTGAACTAACCCCCAATTGCGAGAAAAGCGATGCACCTGTCACGATTCCCCAGAATACATCTTGCCCATTTGCCCACACCACTGGAGTATCTCCCCAATCTGAGCCAGGCCCTGGGTGGTCCCGATATCTATATCAAGCGGGACGATTGTACCGGCCTGGGGACAGGCGGAAACAAGACACGGAAGCTGGAATTCCTGATGGCGGATGCGGTTGAAAACCGGGCGGATGCGGTCATTACCCACGGAGCGGTACAGTCTAACCATGCCCGCCAGACGGCCGCCGCGGCTGCCAAGACTGGGATGGATTGTTCGATTCTCCTGGAAAACCGGACCGGCTATACCGACCGGGATTACATGGAGTCCGGCAATGTTTTTCTCGACGGGCTGTTCGGTGCCGAGATTGCGCACTTTCCAAGGGACACCGACATGGACGGTGCCATGGAAGACAAGGCGGAAGAACTCCGCTCCCGGGGCAAAACCCCCTATATCATTCCCGGAGGCGGTTCCAATGCCATCGGTGCGCTGGGATATGTCAACTGTGCCATCGAGACCCTGACCCAGGCAAACGATATGGGCCTGAGAATCGACCATTTCGTGACGGCAACCGGCAGTGCGGGGACCCAGGCGGGTCTGGTGGTTGGCCTGGAGGCGACGAATTCACAGATTCCGCTGCTCGGGATCGGCGTGCGTGCTCCGAAAGACCAACAGGAGGAAAAGGTATACCAGCTGGCTTGTGCCACAGCGGATCATATGGGAATCTCCGGATGTGTCGCCAGGGACAAGGTGATTGCAAACTGCGATTATGTCGGGAGCGGCTATGGGTTGCCCACGCAAAGCATGGTGGAAGCGGTGACCCTGATGGCGCACCAGGAGGCCATTCTCATGGACCCGGTCTATTCCGGGAAGGGATTGGCAGGATTGATCGACCTGATTCGCCAGGGTGAATATACAAAAGGACAGAACCTGGTATTTCTTCATACCGGCGGCAGTGCCGGACTGTTCGGATATATTGAGGCATTTCCGGCCCCACTCTGATCCCCGGGCGAATTCACAGGCACCGAATGCCCGGCCTCCGGCGGTCAGATGGCTGCCGGTCCGGGACCGGACAACCAGACTGCCGGGAAATCCGGGCTAAAGAAACCGGTGCTCCATCAGGGTCAGGTAGAGCTGGCGCGGGTTTTCGAAAACGATGCCGTTCCAGTTTCTTGAAATGGCGGCCTGGACGTTGTCGGTCCGGTCGTCGATAAAAACGGTTTTTCCGGGTTGCAGGTCAAATTGTCTTTCTGCCAGTGCAAAGATGTGCGGGTCGGGTTTCAGATACCCGCAATCCCCGGACAGCAGGGCCCCGTCAAAATGAGTGAGGAAGTCGAATCGTTCCGTCGCTCTTGCAAAGGCATCCCGGCTCCAGTTTCCGAGAATGAAAATCCGGTAACCCCGTTCCCTGAGCTCACTGGCCGCAGACACCGATCCGTGAATGGGGCCAACAAGCATTTGGCCCTTTTGCGGGCTGTGGGCCCTTTCGTTGACCTGTTCAAACGCGATTTGTTGAAACAGGCCGGCCAAATCAGAGAATGGGGGACTTTTCAAAAGTTCCCCGTTCTGTGCTTGCTTTACGAATCCCTTTGGGATCACCAGCAAGCGATCCAGGACTTCACCGGAATCGA
>WTGA01000146.1:39867-62713 GCA_011523765.1 Gammaproteobacteria bacterium | reverse complement strand
CTCCGTATTACCGCGGCTGCTGGCACGGAGTTAGCCGGTGCTTCTTCTAAAGGTACCGTCAAGGTATACGGGTATTAACCGTATACTTTTCTTCCCAATTGAAAGTGCTTTACAACCCTAAGGCCTTCTTCACACACGCGGCATTGCTGGATCAGGCTTCCGCCCATTGTCCAATATTCCCCACTGCTGCCTCCCGTAGGAGTCTGGGCCGTGTCTCAGTCCCAGTGTGGCTGATCATCCTCTCAGACCAGCTATAGATCGTCGCCTTGGTAGGCCATTACCCCACCAACAAACTAATCTAACGCAGGCTCATCTGGCAGTGACAGGTCCGAAGATCCCCATCTTTCCCCCGTAGGGCGTATGCGGTATTAGCTCCGGTTTCCCGGAGTTGTCCCCCGCTGCCAGGCAGATTCCTACGCGTTACTCACCCGTCCGCCACTCGTCAGCACCAAGGTTGCCCCGAAGGGTTCCCATCGGCCTGCTACCGTTCGACTTGCATGTGTTAAGCATGCCGCCAGCGTTCAATCTGAGCCAGGATCAAACTCTCCAGTTGGTTTACTGTCCCGAAGGACAGATTTTTCGGGAACTACATGCCTTGCGGCATTTCATTCCACATACTGGATGAGAGATTCTGACGAATTAAAGCGCCCACACAATCTGCTTGATTTGGTTTTAAAAGAACAGGGATTCAGGCGGGTGCCCAAATCCGGGAGCGCGAATTATACGCGTTAAACTTCCATGGTCAACACTTATTTTCACAATTTTCAGCAGTTTTCGGGCATAAGTTGGACCAATGGCCCGTTTGACCGGAAAGAGGGGCAAAATCAGCCCGTTTTCCCTTTCACCCAGGACGGTCTCCGGGTCGCCCGGAACAACCCGCAACCGTTGATTCCGGGGCGGGTGATACCGGATTCAGGTGTTGACCTTTCTCCATTTTCTTTTCCCCACCTGAATGACCAGACACCGGTCCGGTTCAATAGTCAGGCCGGCATCCCGGATCTTTTCCCCATCGATCCTGACTGCATTCTGTTTGATCATCCGTATCCCTTCAGAAGTCGATGTCACCAGGCCGGCATCCCTGAGCACATTGGCAATACGGAGCCCATCGGCGCCCACCACCAGTTCAACCCCGGGGATATCTTCGGGAATATCGCCCCGGGCAAACCGGGAAACAAAATCCTGTCTTGCCTTGACCGCCACAGACCGGCCATGGAACCGGGTTGTGATTTCTTCCGCAAGTTCGAACTTGACATCCCGGGGATTGGCGCCTTCGTCCACGGCGCTCATCATGCCGCTGATTTCCTTGCCCGACCGGAAGCTGAGCAATTCATAATATCTCCACATCAGGTCATCGGAGACGGACATGATTTTGCCGAACATGTCATTTGGCGGATCTTCCAGGGCAATATAGTTTCCCGATGACTTGGACATTTTCTTTATCCCGTCCAGGCCCTCCAGCAATGGCATGGTCAATACCACCTGTGGTTTCTGTCCATAATGTTTTTGCAGCTCACGCCCGATCAGAAGGTTGAATTTCTGGTCTGTCCCGCCCAGTTCAACATCGGCATCCAGCGCGACAGAGTCATAGCCCTGGGCAAGTGGATAAAGGAATTCGTGGATGGAAATGGGCTGGTTCGACGCAAACCGTTTCTTGAAATCATCACGCTCAAGCATTCTGGCAACCGTGTGCAGTGCTGCCAGACTGATCATGCCGGCCGCCCCCAGTTCGTCCATCCATTCGGAGTTATACCTGATCTCCGTTCTGTCCGGGTCCAGTATCTTGAACACCTGTTCCTGATAGGTTCCGGCATTTTCTTTTATTTGATCCGATGTCAGGGACGGCCGAGTTGCATTTCGGCCACTGGGGTCGCCGATTATCCCGGTAAAATCGCCAATCAGGAAAATCACGGTATGCCCGAATTCCTGGAATTGACGCATTTTATTCAGCAGTACTGTATGGCCGAGATGCAGGTCCGGGGCAGTGGGATCAAAACCGGTTTTGATCCTCAATGGTTTCCCTTTCGCCACCTTGTCCTCCAAGTCCTGTTCCACAAGAATCTCCTCAGCTCCCCGTGACAGCTCTGAAATCTGCTCACTGATGGTATATTGACACCTATTCATGATTGGAGGAGGACCATTTTTTCATCAATTCTTTGCCGCAACGCAGTGTCGCAGCGAAACTTTTTTGACCTTTAAAGCACATATAGGTAAAGTAGAGCCTGACGTGGAACATGGACTGCGTGGTCGGCGGTGACCGGTTCTCAATATAAAAAAGTCAAATCCCACTAATGTCGTTCATTAAGCAGTCGATACTATTGCTCAATCATAAATACCCGGGTGCGAACCAGTCAACGGCTGGCGGATATCATTTCGGGTTGGTGTTGGTTGCCCTGCTGTTCTTCGTGGCCTATACCCTGATTGACATGCCCACGACAATCGACAGTGTGCTGAAACCGGCTGGCAACCAGGCGGCTGTGTCCGCATCGGACAGCGAAGTCTGGGAAATCCCGGCGGACCCGTATCCTGTCATCGAGGGGCCGGCTTCGCCGGACCCGGTGGGAACCCGGGCAGATGCCACCAGGCACTCCAGTCTGCTGGTCAGTTATTCTCCGGCATTGGAACCTGAAACAGACACCTCGGAGCAAGGTGCCGACCAGTCGGTTATCCAGCCATTGGAGTATTTGCACGGGCAGCCCTGGATTGTGGTGAAAGTCAAAAAAGGGGATACCTTGACACACATATTCCAACGTATTGGCCTGAAAAGCCGGGAAGCGATCGAGGTGGCACAGCTCGAAGAAGCCGGCGTCCTGCTGAAAATGAGACCTGGCCAGCAAATCAGGATAAAAATGGATGCCCAGGGGAATCTGGGGCAACTGCAATACGCACTCAGCCAGTTCAAAACCCTCGATATTCTCCAGGTCGAGAACCAGTATTTTGCGAGCCTGGAAACCAAAGTACCTGAAGTCCGGTCCAACAATGCCCAGGGGATTGTTCGCAGCAGCCTCTATGAGTCTGCCATGGATGCCGGCATTTCAATCGATACGATATCCGAGTTTGCCACGTTGTTTGGCTGGCAGGTCGATTTTGCAATGGATTTGCGGAGTGGCGACCAATTCACAGTCATCTATGAAGAGCTGTACCTCGGCGACCAAAAAGTCGGAAATGGCGAAATCATTGCAGCAGAACTGGTCGTTTCCGGAAGGAAGCTGCAGGCCATCCGCCACGTAGATGAGGAGGGCGGAGTAAATTACTATTCTCCCGATGGGGAGGGGATTCGGGGAACCTTTTTGAGGATGCCACTCAAGTTTGGCTACATTACCTCAAAATTCAGCAATCGACGCCTGCATCCGATCAAGAAAGTCTGGACCGCGCACAAGGGAGTCGACTACGGGGCCCCCACGGGAACGCCTGTCCTTGCGACCGGAAACGGGAGAATTGTCAAGGCCGAACGACAGAATGGTTACGGCAAAACCGTGATCATTCGTCATGGCGGAAAGTATCAGACGCTCTATGCCCACTTGAACGGGTATGCAAAGGGGATTGCGAGCGGTGTCCCGGTTCAACAGGGAGATGTGATCGGTTATGTGGGCAGTACAGGCCTCGCTACGGGCCCGCATCTGCACTACGAGTTCAGGATAAACGGCGTACACAAGAATCCTGTGACTGTGGAACTCCCCAAATCGGACCCCATTCCCGAGAAATACAAGTCCGATTTCGTGAAGTATGCGGAAATCTGGGTATCTGAACTCGACCACCTGAGTCACATATACCTGGCTCAAAACGAAACCTACCAATAGGGCCGTTCTCCCCATTGGGTGGCAGGTCGGGGATTGTCATGCTCCAGACCCACAAGACCTGATGCAATATTTTGGTATTGCCATGCCGTCCGAAAAACCCTCTGCGCTGTCCATCGGGCTGATGTCCGGTACCAGTGCGGATGGCGTCGATGGAGTCCTGCTCGAAATCCACGACCAGGCCAGACCGGAGCTGCATGCAACCTGCAGCCAGCACTACTCGGACTCAACGAAAAAGAAAATCAGGAAAACAGCAAAAAGGAAAATCAGGGATGCATCGGAAGCTGCTGAGCTGGACATGCAGCTTGCCGGAATTTGTGCCGGCGTTGTCAACCGGCTCATCGAGCACTCCGGTCCAGCCAGGATAGCGGTGGTGGGGTGCCACGGCCAGACCGTTCACCACAGCCCGAATTCAAAACCGCCTTTTTCGCTGCAGATTGGCAACGCAGAAGAACTGGCCCGCTTGACAAATCTCCCGGTGGTCTCCAATTTCAGGTCTGCCGACATCCAGGCCGGTGGCCAGGGTGCCCCGCTTGCTCCCGCATTTCACCAGGCGGTATTCGCCAGCCCGAGGGAAAATCGCAGTGTCATCAACATCGGTGGAATTTCAAATATTACTTGTTTGCCCGCTGACCCGGTACTGGATGTGACCGGTTTTGATACTGGCCCGGGCAATACATTGATCGACAACTGGTGTCGAACACATTTTGGTTGTGCGTTTGACAAGGACGGGGAAATTGCAAAGACCGGGGAGGTCCAGCTGGACCTCCTCAATATATTGCTGGATGACAAATACCTTAAACTGGAAACTCCAAAAAGTACCGGACTTGAATATTTCAATATGAAGTGGGTAAAGGAAAAGCTGGGTCTCTGGGACGGATACGGTCAATGCAGTGATGCCGATATCCTGGCAACACTGACCGAATTTACCGCCACGTCCATTGCGGATGCGCTCAACGCTTTGACCCCCGGCGTGAGTCGCGGATTCTTGTGCGGAGGCGGTGCCCACAATCCGCTGCTGGTTTCCATGCTTGCGAGGCGAACGGATTTTGGTCTCGAACCGACGACAACACTGGGGATTGATCCACAATGGGTCGAAGCGGCGGCATTCGCATGGATGGCCTATCGAACCGTGCAGGGTCTGACTTCGACATTGCCTTCGGTAACGGGTGCATCCAGGCCTGTGATCGCGGGGACCCTTCACGCTCCTCCCGCAGCGTCCAGGGTTTGTTCAACTGCGCAATCCTGAGACTGGTTACTATTTTGTGCTTAAATCGAACCATAAAACAAAATCCAACAGAGACCCAATGAGCAAGAAAGAAATCATAGCAACCAAGAGTGCTCCCGGAGCAATCGGCACGTATTCCCAGGCAGTAAGGTCCGGAAACACGATTTACATTTCAGGACAGATTCCCCTGGATCCGGAAACGATGGATATCGTGGACGACACCTTTGAAGCTGCCGCCAACCAGGTTTTTTCAAACCTGGAAGCCATCGCGGCAGCGGCTGGAGGTTCACTGGAAGATGCTGTCAAATTAACGATTTACATGACCGACCTGGCGAACTTCGCCACCGTCAATACGATCATGGCCAAGCATGTCCCGGAGCCATACCCGGCCCGAGCGGCAGTCGGAGTGGCCTCACTGCCCAAAGGGGTTCCCATCGAAATCGATGCAATCCTGGTGATTGGGTAATTCAGGGGATCAGGCACATTTCCAACCACGTTCAGCCCATTCCTTCCCGGCCCGCATCGCCTTTGCAGTCGCTTTGCGGTGTTGGGCCGCAACTGGCTGACAAGCTGGAAAAAATGAATATTTTTTCACCGGAGGATCTGCTCTTTCACCTGCCTCTGAGATATCAGGACCGAACCAGGACAAGCTTGATCGGTCACCTGAAAGCCGGACAGGAAACCATGATTGCCGGGGTCATCCATGCCGCAGAAACGGGCTTTGGAAGGCGTCGCAGTCTGCAGGTCCGTATCGATGACGGCACCGGTTCGATTGTATTGCGTTTTTTTTATTTTACTTCCAAACAGCAACAGGGGTTCAAGGCGGGAATGTGGGTCCAGTGTTTTGGCGAAACCAGAAGGGGCCGGCAGTCGCTGGAAATGGTGCATCCGGAATATCGGATACACGAGGAGAAACCTTCCATGGTGCCGGAGAAATCCTTGACCCCGGTTTATCCGGGTACAGAAGGCATCCACCCCTCGAAAATCAGGAGCCTGGTGAATCAGGCACTGGAAAAACACGGTGCAATGCTGCAGGAACTGATGCCCCAGGATTTGCTGGTGGAATTCGGGTTGATGCCGCTCGGTGATGCGCTGAAGTTTGCTCACAACCCGCCATCCGATGTGGAGACTGATTCGCTGCGGGATGGTTCTCACCCGGCACAAAAGAGACTGGCGCTGGAGGAATTGCTGGCGCATCACCTGGCGCTGAACCGGTTACGCCTGCGTAGGCACCGGGAATCCGCACCGCCCATTTTGCAAACCGGCGGCACCTGGAAAAGGCTGAAGGATTTGCTTGGTTTCCGGCTCACCACCGCCCAGGAAAGGGTCGTCAAGGAGGTATTGGCAGATATCGGTCAACCCACACCCACATTGCGCTTGATACAGGGCGATGTCGGTTCCGGCAAGACTGTCGTTGCCGCCGCTGCCGCATTGCAGGCCATTGACAACCGCTACCAGACGGCATTGATGGCCCCGACTGAACTGCTTGTGGAACAGCACCGAAAAACATTTGTTTCCTGGTTTGCCGGCCTGGGCATCCAGGTGGCCGGGCTCACCGGGAAACTATCGGCCGCGGAAAGAAGGCGCGTCCTGGCCCGGATTGAGTCGGGTGACGCACAGATGATCATCGGCACACACGCCCTGTTCCAGCAAGCGGTGAAATTCAACCGCCTCGGATTGCTGGTCATCGACGAACAGCATCGGTTTGGCGTGGACCAGCGGCTGGCGTTGCGCAACAAGGGCAATCTGGGCAGCTCGGTCCCGCATCAGATCATCATGAGCGCGACCCCCATTCCCCGCTCCTTGGCAATGATTTTCTATGCGGACCTGGATGTTTCCAGTATCGATGAACTGCCGCCGGGCAGACAGCGCGTCCAAACCATTGTCATTCCAAGCGACCGTCGCGATGAAATTACTGCCCGCATAAGCGGTGTCTGCCAATCAGGGCAACAAGTCTACTGGGTTTGTCCCCTGATCGAAGAATCCGACAAACTCCCGGCACAGGCGGCGATGAAGACGTATTCAGTCCTGTCGAAAACCCTGCCGGAATTGAGCATAGCGTTGATACACGGAAAGTTGAAGTCCACCGACAAGGAACGGATCATGCAACGTTTCAGCCATGGCGGGATTGACCTGCTTGTGTCCACAACGGTGATTGAGGTCGGTGTCGATGTTCCGAATGCCAACCTGATGATCATAGAAAATGCAGAACGCCTTGGCCTGGCGCAACTGCATCAGTTGCGGGGCCGGGTTGGCAGGGGTGCCGGAAAAGCGACCTGTGTACTGATGTACCAGTCACCCCTTGGCAGGCTTGCCAAAAAGCGCCTGGGAATACTGCGAAATACCGATGACGGATTTGAAATCGCCCAAAAGGACCTGGAACATCGCGGTGCGGGGGAATTGCTGGGCACTCGGCAAACCGGCCTGCAGAATCTGAAAATCGCCGACTTCGCCCGGGACCGGGACCTGCTTCCCGACATTGAAAAAATCGCCGGAAAATTGAACCGGAACCATCCGGAACTCGTGCAACCGCTTGTTGCAAGATGGATCACGAACAGTGGCCAGTATGCAAACGCTTGAATCAGGGCCTGCAAAGCTGCTCGATTACCTGCAGCTGATGCGCGTTGACCGGCCAATTGGCTGTTTTCTTTTGTTATGGCCCACTCTCTGGGCACTTTGGTTTGCAGGGAAAGGGAATCCGGACCCGACCATTGTCGTGATCTTTTTGCTCGGAACTTACGTCATGCGCGCGGCAGGTTGTATCATCAATGATATCGCCGACCGCAATGTGGATCCCCATGTGCATCGCACCAGGAACCGGCCGCTGGCAAGAGGGGTGATCCGGGTCGCGCATGCCGCGGTGCTTTTCATCCTCCTGCTTGGGATTGCGTTTTTGCTGGTACTCCAGCTGAATTTCGAAACCATCAGGGTGGCTTTCATTGCGGCGGCGGTTGCGGTGGTCTACCCCTACCTGAAACGATTTACCCACCTCCCGCAACTGGTATTGGGAATTGCCTTTTCAATGGGTATTCCCTTGGCTTACACGGCATTGACCGGCCATATCCCGGATATCGCCTGGATGCTCTTCGCAGCCAATTTTCTCTGGATTGTTGCATACGACACCCAGTATGCCATGGCGGACCGGCGGGATGATCTGCTCATCGGAGTGAAATCCACCGCCATTTTATTTGGTCGGTTCGATAAACTGATTGTGGGGGTGTTGCATCTGGCCACCCTTGTCCTGCTGGCCGTGTTTGGTCTGATGAATACCATGAGCTGGCATTATTACCTCGGATTGCTGATGGCTTCGGGTTTCGCGGTTTACCAGCAGTATTTGTGCAAGGACAACCTGCCGGAGCGTTGTTTCCGGGCGTTTCAGAACAACAACTGGTTTGGCGCAATGGTCTTTACGGGAATCGTCCTGAGCTTCATGCAATCCAAACACTGATTTGTCGAAGATGATCGGAAAAATCAAGTTCTGCACCCACTGCGGTCACCCGGTGACCCTTGCGATTCCCCGGGGGGACAACCGTGAACGCCATATCTGTGAACGCTGCGATTTCATCCAGTACCAGAATCCGAAAATCGTCAGTGGCTGCATACCCTGCTGGGGGAATAAAATTCTGTTGTGCAAGCGGGCGATCGAACCGAGGAAAGGATTCTGGACCGTCCCTGCCGGCTATCTTGAAATCGGTGAAACCATTGAACAGGGTGCCCGGAGAGAAACGCTGGAAGAAGCCTGTGCCGTCGTCGAGAGTCTCGATTTGTACCAGATTTACAACCTGCCCAAAATCGGCCAGGTCTACATGATTTTCAAGGGCAGACTGAAAGGGCCTGACGGATTCGGGATAGGGGAGGAAAGCCTGGATGTGAAGCTGGTGGAGGAAACGGATATTCCCTGGGACAAGATGGCGTTTAAAGTGATACACAGTACGCTGTCGCGTTTTGTCGAGGAACGCAAACAGGGTGAATTCTCATTCAGGATCGACAGCACGGATTACAAGTGGTGAGGGTGGTGTCCTTCCATTCCTGAACCGCCGATACAGTGCGCTGCAATGAAGGTTTGGCAACCCATGCCGGAGATGTGCAACCCTTTCGAACCGCATCTCCCCATCATGCCGGCCCATCCGCGTACTGTGCGCTTCCGCTCCAGGACCGGTCCGGGGGTTTGGGGCCCTGCGGCAGTGCTCTTCCTATGAGGGTCATTTTTATTTTCATGTCATCCGGTTATGATAACCTTTGTTTTGCCGGGTGCGGGCCGGCGGGCCCGGTTGGTTTCAACGGTGGAACACCACTGACTTTATTCATGCTGTTCTCCAAAGAATCCGTGTGCATTCCGGTGATGTCATGCCCGATTACCGCGCCGAAGGTCCATTCCCGTCCAGAAGACAGGCAGTCCATTGAATTCCACTGATACCGACACCGTTTCGGATTACCAGGTACAAGTAGCGGTTCCTGTTCCGGTGCGCCAGACATTTGATTACCTTTGCGATCAATGTCTGGTCCCCGGTATTCGTGTACTGGTCCCGTTTGGCCAACGCAAACTGGTCGGGATGGTTATTTCAAACCAGAAGAAACCCCAGGGCAGGGAGCTCAAACAGGTCGAAGCCGTCCTGGACAGTCACCCCTCCATCGACCCGGCCTTGCTCAACCTGGTGCGATGGGCTTCCGGATATTACCATCATCCAATTGGGGAGGTTCTCAATGCGGCCTTGCCCAGTTTGTTAAGGCGGTCCAGGAGATTGGAAAACCCCCTGCTTGAAGACCAGTACCGGGTACATCCGGGATTGAATGGATCAGGGGCGCAGGCCGTTCTTCGCAGGGCACCGCAGCAACAGGCCGTGTTTGCGCTGATTTCGAAAAGCGAATGGATTTCCCTGTCGGGCATAAAGAGTCAGTCCGGCAGCTCCGGAAACCGGGATTTCAACAGGCTGCTGTCCGGTCTCCTTGACAAACACCTGATCGAGAAACGAACGGGAGTGCCCGGACTGGACCGGGGTCCGCGGAACGCACCGGACCTCCGGCTGACCGAAGGACAACAGGAGATCGTAAACAGGATTTCTCGTTGTCTGGGAACCTTCAGTTCCCATCTCCTGCATGGCGTGACCGGCAGCGGTAAAACCGAGGTATACATCCAGCTGGCAAAGAATTGTATCGAGCGGGGCGGGCAAGCATTGGTGCTGATTCCTGAAATAGCGCTGACCCCCCAGCTTGCCCAACGGTTTACGGATCATTTGGGAAACGGGGTCTGTTTGTTTCATTCAGGGATGACGGCGTTACACCGGTACCGGACCTGGTGGAAGGCGCGGCGGGGGGTTGCCACCGTTATTCTGGGTACCCGGTCCGCAATCTTTACGCCGCTCAAACATCCCGGGATCATCATCGTTGACGAGGAACACGACCGTTCATTCAAGCAAAATGACGGGTTTCGGTACCATGCACGGGACCTCGCCATAAAGCGGGCCAGCCTGGAAAAGGTCCCGGTTTTACTCGGTTCGGCCACTCCTTCCCTGGAATCGATCAAAAATGCGGAATCCGGGGTACACCGGATTTACAAGCTGCAAACCCGTATCGGCCCGGCCCAATTGCCGCGAATCGAACTCCTGGACCTGAAACGGTTACCACGATTTGAGGGGCTGTCCCCGCCATTGCTGGAGGCGGTCAGCGAGGTCCTGGAAAATCGGCAGCAAGCGATACTGTTCATCAATCGCAGGGGATTTGCACCGGTTGCCCAGTGCCACCATTGTGCGTGGCAGGCCCGGTGTGACCGTTGTGATGCTTTCTTGACTTACCACCGCAAGAGCAACACCTTTCGGTGCCACCATTGCGGAAAAATCACAGGGGCCCGGTCACAGTGTCCGAATTGCTCAAAAGATATTTCCCATGTGGGCGTCGGGACTCAACGGATTGAAAACATACTTCGCCGGCAATTCCCCCGGGCCAATATCTGCCGTTTTGACCGTGATGAGATTTCGACCCAACGAAAACTGGAAAAAACACTCGAAGAGATCACCAGGGGCCGTATTGATATTATTGTGGGTACCCAGCTCATTTCAAAGGGCCACGATTTTCCGGGAATTGCCCTGGTAGGCATCGTCGACCCGGACCGGGGCCTGTACAGCACAGATTTCCGGGCTCCCGAATATCTGTTCCAGCAATTGACCCAGGTGGCGGGACGGGCCGGTCGCAGCAGCAGTCCGGGGCGGGTGATTATTCAAACCTCACACCCCGAAAACCCGTACCTGCAAATGATCCTCAATCAGGATATCGATCAGTTTTATACCCATTGCACCCGCGAACGCAGACAAACCGGGCTGCCGCCCTACGGGTTCCTTGCTTTATGGAGAGCAGAATCAAAAAATGAATTTGCGGGACAGCGGTTTTTGCAGTATGTCCGCAGACTGGGCATGCATTTGCTGTCCGGGTCGGACCCGGGAAGGGTGCGCATCATGGACCCGGTCAGTTCCCCGATGGAAAAACTGGCGGGACAATACCGTGCCCAGCTTCTTGTACGAAGCGAGGACCGAAAATCATTGCACCGATTGCTTGCCCGCTGGGTCAGGCAAGTTGAAACCGCCCCCCGGAGCCGCAGGGTCCGGTGGTCCATTGATCTGGATCCCGTGGACCTGTTTTGACCGATGGTGCGGGGGTCTCCATCCAGGGTGTGAGGCGGTTGGGGTCGAGGTGAAAGGCCAATTTGATGTGCCTGGGCAATGATGATATAGTGCCCGTGCTTGACTGATTCGCGGGCGCGTCGCGGTGGGTTTGCCGTGAAGGCAGCACCGGGCAGGACGGCCACCACAGCGTAATATGCCGGTGTTCCCAACCCAGTCCGCAAGACCCCACACAACGGCAGAACAGGCGTGGGTATGGGGCAAGTCACAAAATGCAATTCAACAGGGTTTCCCGGGCCTTGAATTCGAGAAATGTCCGGGAATCCGGTGTGTGCCAAAAGAGCAGTCCATGACTAAATTCTCTTTGTCTGAAAATCGCAAACGAAAAAAGAGAAAATGCAAAAGTTTGACGTAGTGATCATAGGCAGCGGCCCTTCCGGCAAAGCCGCAGCCATCCAGGCAGCCAAACTGGGAAGAAAGGCGGCCATTGTTGACGGGATGTTCCAGGTCGGTGGTGTATGTGTACATACCGGAACCATCCCCAGCAAAACGATGCGGGAAACCGTGCTGAACCTGACAGGCTGGCGTGAAAGGGGGTTTTACGGCCGCGCTTATCGGGTAAAGGCCAATATCCGGGCATCGGACCTGATGCAACGCCTCCAGATGACCCTGCAAAATGAAGTGGATATTCAGCAGGACCACCTGTTGCGAAATGGTGTAAACATCATCCAGGGCCATGCAAGGTTTGTCAGTGACAAGGTGGTGGAGGTGGGCGTGCCAAACGGCGATACGGTGTCGCTGGCCGCGGACAAGTTCATCGTTGCGGTGGGAACGAAAACCTATCGTCCAGACTACGTGCCATTCAATGGGGAGACGGTCATAGACAGTGATGAAGTCACCTGCATGACCGAGCTTCCGCGGTCACTCACGGTGATTGGCGCAGGGGTGATCGGTGTTGAATACGCAACCATATTCCAGACACTGGATACGAATACAACCCTGATCGAGCCCCGGGAAACCATGCTTGATTTCATGGACAGGGAAATTCTCATGCATTTCCGGCATGACGTGGTGAACGATGGAATGAGACTGCAATTCGGTCAAAAGGTGAAGAAAATAGAATGTCGCGATAACGGTTCATGCATCGTGCATCTGGACAGCAATCGTGCGATCGCCTCCGATATGGTGTTGTTTGCAGCCGGACGTGTCGGCGCGACCAAGGACATGGGCCTGGAAAAACTGGGCATCAAGGTTGACCATCGTAACCGAATCAGCGTAAACAAGAATTTCCAGACCAGCTGTGAAAATGTTTATGCAGCCGGGGATGTGATCGGTTTTCCAAGCCTGGCTTCCACCTCGCTGGAGCAGGGCAGGGTCGCTGTCCTGCACGCTTTGGGAGAGAAATCCCACAAAACCCCGGAGTTTTTCCCTTTCGGTATCTATGCGGTACCGGAAATGTCCACCGTCGGCATGTCGGAAGAAGAGGTGATCAAAAGAAAAATACCTTATGAAATCGGCATTGTCCAATTAAGGGAAACCTCTCGTGGCAAGGTCATGGGATTGCAGTCGGGATTGATGAAAATGATATTCTCCAGCAAGACCAGACGGCTGCTCGGTGTGCATATCGTTGGCGAGGGTGCGACGGAACTGATCCACATTGGCCAGGCGGTTCTCACATTAAAGGGGACGCTGGATTACTTCCTGGAAAATGCGTTCAACTACCCCACATTGGCGGAAGCCTATAAAGTGGCGGCGTTGCACGCACACAACCGCATGATGGCACTGCAGGGATAAAATCATGGGGATTATCAAGTCATTGTTTGGTCGGGGGCGCGGGGACAGTGGAGAAGAAAGCTCATTCGAATACCAGGGGTTCAAAATTCAGCTGACACCCAAACAGGGCAATAACGGCTGGTCCACGGAAGCCATCATCTCCAAGGAAGTTGGGGGAGAACTCAAGACCCACCATTTCATTCGTGCCGACACCACCGGGAGCAAGGAGGGCGCAATGGAACTGATCACCATCAAAACCAGAACCCTGATTGATCAGTCCGGCGAACGCATTTTCAGGTAGCCCCGGACCGCACTGTTGCCGTCATGGATCCGGCATCGCGCGGCCCCTGGTTCTGGTGAATGGAAGCCAATCTCTCGAATCGCCGTTACAGGCATCATTGCCATTGTCAAATTTCTGACAAACCGCTATTTTAGTACAGTCAAATAAATTGATTCCGGAGTGCCTATGCAGTGGGTTTTGCCGGCGGTCATTGTCGCCGCCCTGTTATATTTATCCCGATATTTCCCCAAAGTTGCTTTTAGCGTATTGGGCCTGCTCGCCCTGGGTGCGGGGCTGATTATTTTCAGTACCACGGATGACACGTATCCACAACTGCCCCTGGAAAACATTGTCATTGAAAACCCGGTTATGAAACTTGCCTACGGCGGCGGGTATCGCCTGAGTGCCCGGCTGGTGAATCGTGACGAGGAATTTGTACTCAAGAACACGATCGTGAGCGTTACCATGCTGGACTGTCCCGGAAAAGGCGATGAGAGTTGCGAGGTCATTGGCCAGGAAGATGAACGGATCATCGTCCGCATTCCCCCGAACCAGTCCCGGGACATCTCGCACACATTTACCTTCGGTTCCGCCAAGCCCGTCAATGACTTGCGATGGCAGTTTAAAATCACCGCAACCAAAATCTGAAATTCAGGATCGAGTATTTGACCGGCATGCAATCCGTCGCGCTTACCTTGCACCTTCTGGCCGCCGTGATCTGGGTAGGCGGGATGTTCTTCTCTTATGTATTGCTGCGGCCCGTTCTGGGGACGATGGACGAACAGCAGCGCCTGGTCCTCTGGATGAAAACCTTCAAAAAATTCTTCCCTTGGGTGTGGCTCAGTATCGCTGTCTTGCTCGCCACCGGGTTTTACATGATATTTGCGATGGGGGGGGTTGCTGTGATCCGCAACCCCGTGATCGCCATGATGGTGCTGGGGATTGTCATGATGCTGATATTCAAGTTCATCTATGTGGCACCCTTTCACCATTTGTGTCGCGGAATCAGGGAAGAAAAATGGAAAGTGGCAGCATATGCCCTGGGGACGATCCGCAAGCTGATTGCCGTGAATCTCGTATTGGGCACATTGGTTTTTGTGGTTGCGGTCGCCCTGTGAAATATTTGCCGCTGCCTCGCTGGATGGGACTCTGGCTGGTTCTTGGCATGTTGCCGGTTCAGGGACTGCCTGCCGGCGAAATGCCGGAGACGATACCATTGTTCACGCTCTCCGACATTGACGGAAACCAGGTGGTGCTGGAAAGTCTTCGCGGAAGCGTGGTGATGATCAACTTCTGGGCGACCTGGTGTGCACCGTGCATCGAGGAAATGCCCACCATGCAGGCGCTCAAGGAATCGCTTGCGGATGAGCCGTTCGAAATTCTGGCAATCAATATGGGGGAAGACCTCGCGGCCATCCGGTCGTTTTTGGAAAGAACCGGTTTCAATTTCAGCTTTCCCATCCTGCTGGACCCCGCTACAGAAGTGGCAACACGGTATGCGGTACAGGGATTGCCGGCAACATTGCTGGCAGACAAATCCGGAAAGTATGTTTTTGGCGGCATCGGGGCCAAGGACTGGAACGGAACGGAAGCCCGGGACCAGATCTTGCCGCTGCTCGCACGATAGGGGCCCCGGTGCGTCGGCAGATTCCATGCGCTGGAATATCCTCACGGAAGGGTGTTATATTGCCCCGCAATGACATCTCCTCTTTACGGCATATTCGGCGGCACATTCGACCCTGTCCACAATGGTCATATTGAAACGGTCTCCAGTGTCTTGAAATCCTGCGGATTGGCAGGGGTGATCTTTGTCCCGACCGCAGTGCCGCCGCATCGTCACCGGCCAGCGGCCAGCGCCAGGCATCGAGTGGAAATGGTCCATCTTGCCATTGCCGGGATTGCGGAATTCGACCTGGATGACCGGGAAACCAGGCGTGACAGTTTTTCCTATACCTATGATACGCTTGCATCGCTGAAAGCTGATTTCCCGACGAGGAAGTACTGCCTGATTCTGGGCATGGATGCGTTTCTTGAGCTGGAGAGCTGGTATCGCTGGAATGATTTGGTTGCTGCCGTCCATTTTATCGTGATGTGTCGTCCGGGCTGGTGCAGGCCTGCCCGGGTTCCGCGCTGGTGGAATGACGGCGAAATTGTCTCTTCCCATGAGTTTGAGCCGTATCATGCGGGGAAGATCCTGCTCGTTGATGTGGCACCCAATCCCGTTTCTGCCACGGAAATTCGTTATGGGATTTCCCGGGGCATTGATGTCAGCCCCCTGGTGGCAGAGCCCGTATGGGAATACATCTGCAAAAATAAACTATATACCCCGGTGAACTTAAGTGACCCGACATAAGAAAGATCTGCCAGAAGATTCAATGCGGCTGTGCGATACCGTAACAGCTGCACTGGACGAGGCCAAAGGGCTGGACATCAGTGTGCTTGATGTGCGAAATCTAACGGATATCACGGACTACATGGTGGTGGTGACCGGGACCTCGGACCGTCACATCAAGACACTGGCCGCCCGTGTACAGGAATTCATGTTGAAGAAGAACTGGAAACCTCTTGGCATGGAAGGCGAAGAATCCCGGGACTGGATTCTTGTGGATTACGTGGATGTGGTCGTTCACATTATGCGCGACAGGGTACGGAAACATTATGATCTGGAGGGCCTGTGGAACGAGACTTTCAGCCGGAGCCATGCCGAAATGACCCATGAGACCCCGTCACAGGACCCCGAAGCTGCAGGAAAACAGGCCGACGTTTTCAGTTAAGGGGATGCCATGCACAAGATTTTTGTTATCGCTGTGGGCAAAAGGATGCCGCATTGGATTGAACAGGGGTATGCGCACTACGCCAAACAAATTCACAGTCGGGTCAAGCTTCAACTGATAGAAATCCACCCCGCCAAACGTGGCAGGAATGCCGATCTTCAACGTCTGGCCGGGGCGGAAGAGGATAAGATACGCAAGGCGATTCCAGACAGTGCCCGGGTGGTCGTCCTGGAACGCACAGGCCAATCCTGGTCGAGTCTCGCCTTGTCCCGAAAGCTCGCAGAGTGGATAAACCTCAGACAACCCGTCGCGCTGGTGGTGGGCGGTCCTGAAGGATTGAGCACGGACTTCCTCGGACAGGCGGATGAGGTCTGGTCGTTGTCGGCACTCACGTTACCCCACGGCCTTGTCCGCCTGGTCCTGGCAGAGCAGCTTTATCGCGGTCTGTCTATTCTCGAAGGTTCCCCGTACCATCGATAGTTCGCTAGCCATGAGTCTGATCCTTGCTTCCCGTTCTCCGCGCCGTCAACAGTTGCTGGCGGCTTTGGGTTTGAAGTTTGAGGTGGTGGCGGCCGATGTGGTGGAAGATGCAAAGGAAAACGAAGAACCCGAAGAAATGACCCTGCGCCTGGCCGAATCGAAAGCCAGGCAGGTATGCAGGGTTGTGGGGAAAGGCTGCCGTGTCATCGGAGGCGACACGGTGGTTGCCCTGGATGGAAAAATCATGGGCAAACCACAGAACCGGGAACATGCCATGGCCATGCTGACGGAGCTTTCCGGGCGGACACACCGTGTTCTTTCCGCAGTCGCGCTCATTGAGGACAGTCATTGCCGAAAGCGATTGAGCGAATCCAGGGTGACCTTCGCCCGGTTGACCAGGCAGCAGATTACGCGTTACTGCGATACCCGGGACCCCTACGACAAGGCCGGAGCCTACGGGATACAGGGGGAAGCCGGGCACTTTGTCACGGAACTGGCAGGAAGTTACAGCGGGGTTGTCGGATTGCCGCTGTGGCATCTTCACCAACTGCTGTTTGAACCGGCGAAATCATGATGCCAGAAGAAATTCTCGTTAATTTTACTCCCTGTGAAACCCGTGTGGCCGTGATCAAAAACGGCATACTGCAAAAGATTGATGTCGAGCGCAGCCGGAATGCGAGCATAACCGGGAATATTTATCTCGGGGTGGTTGTCCGGGTGTTGCCCGGCATGCAGGCGGCTTTTGTGGATATCGGGCTCGAGCGCAACGCATTTTTGCATGCCCAGGACCTGGTGCCGTCGCAGCAGAAAATACCGGGTCTCCAGCAATCTGACCCCAAGGCGGATATCGCGTCGTTGCTGGCAGAGGGGCAGAGAATTCTCGTCAAGGTGGTCAAAAACCCGATGGGTCGCAAGGGTGCCAGGCTCACCAGCCAAATCAGCCTCCCGTCCTGCAATCTGGTTTATCTGCCAGGCACCGATGGCATGAGAGTGGCCCAGAGTGTACAGGACCCCGAGTGCCGCGAACGGCTCCTGCAACGCCTGAAAGAAGCGGTGGGCAATTCCAGTGCCGACGGCGGGTTTATTCTCCGCACGGCCGGCGTATCCGCCTCAGTGGATGATATGCAATCGGATATCCGTTTCCTGACCGGGATGTGGGACCGTATGCGCCGGAAGGCCAGTACGAGCGAACCGCCTGCGCTCATTCATCAGGATTTCCCCCTGTCCGTGCGAACGGTCCGCGACCTGGCGTGGGAAAATATCGAAAAGGTACGGGTCGATTCCAGGGAGATGTTCGAACAGATGCACCAATTTTTGCAGGAGGTAAAACCCGGTGTGCTCGACCGCATAGAGCATTACCCGGATGCCAGCCCCATATTCGATTTGTATGGCATAGAAGATGAAATTCAAAAAGCCCTGAACAGGAAGGTGATGCTGAAGTCCGGCGGGTATCTGGTCATTGAGAGGACGGAAGCCATGACGACGGTGGACATCAACACGGGGAGCTTTGTCGGCAGGAGAAATCTGGAGGAAACCATATTCAGGACCAACCTGGAGGCCGCGGCGGTGCTGGCACGGCAGTTGAGGTTGCGTAATTTGGGAGGCATCATTATTGTCGATTTTATCGATATGGCCGTGGCCGAACACAGCGCCCAGGTGATGCGTACCTTGGAACACGAGCTCAGCCGGGATGAAAACAAGGCCCAGGTCAACGAGATGACAGCCCTGGGGCTGGTGGAAATTACCCGGAAGCGTACCCGCGAAAGTCTTGAAGAGGTCCTGACCGAAGTCTGCCCATCCTGTGATGGGCGCGGCAGCCGAAAATCCCGGCTGACAACATGCTATGAAATATTTCGGGAAACCCTGCGTACAGCACGGGCGGTCGATGCACAGGAATACCTGATTGTCGCATCCCAGCCTGTTGTCGATTGGTTGCAGGGGGAAGAAGCGGCCGGGCTTGCGGATCTGGAGGCCGTGATAGGACGAAAGATAACCGTACGGGCAAAGGCGGGATACGACCAGGAACAGTATGATGTGGCTGCAATGTGATGGTGCGGTTGTCGGCGGGTTATAATGCCGGGGCTGTGAACAAACTCCATACATGCCTGGTCTGGGTCTTTCTGGTTTGCCTGAGCAACCCGGGCCTGGCTATTTCCGAATACACTGAAACACTGGGACGCTCGGAATGGCCGGAATATATCAATGGCCCGAACATCCTGAGTCTTCCGCCGGTGTATCGGATTCTGCAAAAATTTGAAGAACACGAAAAAATTACCGTGGAAATTCGCTATCCCGGAGGTGAGATGGGAAGAATGTGGGCAGAATCCCTGGCCAGCTGGCTGGTCACTTTTGGTGTGCCGAAAAAATATATTGAATTTTCTCCCGGTTCCGGAGCGGCAGACCGGTTGGTGATTTCATTGATTGACCGGCGTTAAATCCCCGTTTGCGTGGCTTGGTTGGGATGTTTTCCCTGCATGCTGTATCTCACTTTATGCTGATCATTCAGTATGAAGTAGCATCCGGCCCAAGTAATGTGATTTTTCTGCGTCATAAAGCCTATAAAATCCTGTTACAGCCCGACCATCCAGCAGCTATCGGTTTCATGTGTGGACAACCGTTCCTTCAGATTCTCTCTGACTGCCTGTACGGTCTATGGATGGATACCGGTCTGTATCATTCCGGTGACGGATTCGTGACCTTCCAGTTCAATGGTGTTATTCTTGTTCATGGTGGTGTGCCTAAGTTGATCGTTTGTCCGAAACTCTACTCAACCCGATACACCGCTTTTCTCAATCTCCCCATAGACCAGATTCGCGTATAACTCTTGTCGAAATGATGAAAGCGAAATAAACGAATGGGTTTCGGTTATGAGCGAAGAAATTGACAATATGAGTTGGAATTGTCGTGACATATATAAGGTTCGCGAACAACGCCAGCCCGTTAATAAAAAGAAAAAGAAACTTGGTTCGGAAAAGCTTCGTTCGGAAATCGAACCTTGGTTAACAGCTCTTTCCCAGAGCGAGCATTTATCGTTGTTATTGGGCAGTGGTATTTCATCTGCAGTCCATTATCTGGCGAAGGATGAAGTAGGGGCAGGGATGGCACAGATTCCATTTTCTGTATTCCAAAAGGAAATCAATGAAGCAGCGAAGAAAAGCGCGGGAAATGCTGGACGTGGTAAGCCCAATATAGAGGATCAAATCAGAGTTTCCAATGAATGGATCAGAGGATTGATCATCTATATTTCTGGCGATGCTTGCAGGTCAAAGAAAGTCGGGAAGTGTCTGGCTAAATTCAAGAAAGAGCTTGGCGATGGTTTGGCCGAGTTCGCCAATCGTGTTCTCGACTGTGAACGCAATATTATCCAGTCGAAAAATTCAGCACTGGCGGCAGAGTACCTGATGAGCTTCCTCATTAGTTTTGCAAGTCGGTCTGCGACCAGAGAGAGACTGAATATATTTACAACAAACTACGATCGCGTTATTGAATACGGCGCAGAATTGGCAGGCATTCGTCTGATTGACAGGTTTGTTGGTACCGTTAATCCGGTTTTTCGGTCTTCAAGGGTAGAGGTGGATATGCACTACAATCCACCGGGCATACGGGGAGAACCCCGCTATCTGGAAGGTGTTGTCCAATTTACAAAACTTCATGGTTCACTGGATTGGAGTACACAGGATGATGTTATTCGTCGATATGCGTTGCCTTACGGTGCAGAGGATATTGGCACGTATCTGGATGACGGCTGTGAAAACCTGCTGATTTATCCGAATGCCGCAAAAGACAGGGAAACATCGGAATTTCCCTATGTGGAATTGTTTCGGGATTTTGCCGCATCAGTCTGCAGACCAAATTCTACAGTTGTTGTGTATGGCTACAGCTTCGGTGACGACCATATCAATAGAATTATTGGCGATATGCTCACAATACCCTCCACGCATTTGGTGATTATCGGTTTTGATGACCAAGGAGACAGAATCAGAAGGTTTTACAGGAAGGTAAAACGACCGGCACAGATTTCACTTCTTATCGGGAAGCACTTTGGCGATCTAAAAACGTTGGTTGACAATTACTTGCCCAAGCCTGCGATAGACCGAACCACCATCAAGATGGCTGATCTGCTGAAGGCGCGTGGGGTTGCAGGCCCTCACGACGATTATAAACAGGGGATGAAATGAGCATATCCCCTGTTGAGCATTCGGCTGCATTGCGCATTGGCGCGATCGAATTTGTATCACCGGATGAGATGAAAGTTGGCCTTGATCTGGAAGCCCCTGACGGAATTGCGGCGAATGCCGGTATTCCAAGGGCATTCCCTCGGATTAACAGTTATGTGCTGGTCGCTACCGAACCTGGGCACATTGTCTCGCAAGTGGAATGGGTCGCGGTTGAGCGGTCACCGTTTCCGAAAAGGAAAGGGTTTCAGGACTATGGTCTTGTAGACCTTCCTTTTCCCTCTCGGAAAATGCGGGTGAATCCTCTGGGTGTCCTGCGAAAAGAAGGCTCGGAGTTTGTTTTCAAGCGTGGTGTGCATGGTTTCCCCAGTGTCGGGGAGCCCGTACTTATCCCTACAGACGAGCAGCTTAGAGCGATTGTCGAGTCCGGAGAAAAGAGGCGTGTAAAAATTGGCACAAGTCCCATGGCGGCCAACGCGGATGTTTGTGTCGACCCTGATCGACTGTTTGGGCGGCATCTTGCTGTCCTTGGTAACACCGGGAGCGGGAAATCCTGCTCCGTGGCCGGGTTGATACAGTGGTCAATAGCTGCGTCCGAAGTCGAGGACAAACAACCAAACGCAAGATTTATTGTTCTTGATCCGAACGGAGAGTATTCTAGGATTTTCAGAAAAACTGGACGTATCTTTCAGCCAGGCGATGATGCCGCTCCTCTGCAAGTCCCGCTTTGGTTCTGGAACAGCGCGGAATGGTGTTCCTTCACGCAGGCCAGCTCGAGAGCGCAGGCACCACTGTTGAAACGTGCGCTTCGTGCAATGAGAAACGAAGAGTTTGAACTTGCTGAAGAGGGAAGTATCACGACAAAGCGCTTTTTAGGCACGATTCTAATTTGTGCTATCCATGATAGGAATCTTGGGTCTCCATGGGGTAGTTTTCCGAAACCAAAGAATTTCTTTGAAAAACTCTGCAAATGGCTTGAAAGCGTTGAAAGCCTGAAATCCAAATTGAAGGCAAACGACGACAGACTGGATAGTCTTATCGAAAGCTTGGCTGGGTTCAAGGAAAATCGGCTAGGTAGATATCCTGATTATAATTCCAGTATTGACGAAATCAGCAGTATAGTTGACGAAATCTCATCGGCCTTTGCCTCATTCGGTGGAACTGAACAGGACTTGCTTCCAAAAAACGAGGATATTCCAACAAAATTTACTGGAGACGTATTTGTAAATTATCTTGAAACACTGGCCCAGGAAACTGGTAACGAGCAATACGTAGGGTTTTTGTTGACTCGAATTCGTACGATGCTGGCGGACACTCGCATGAAAGATATTATCGGAGACGACATAAACATCTCGCTCGCGAGTTGGCTCAAGAAGTATATTGGAGAAAATGATGCAAAGAATGGCTGTATTACTGTCATCGACTTGTCACTGGTTCCTGCAGATATCATCCATGTGATTACAGCTGTAGTAGCGCGTATGGTCTTTGAAGCGTTGCAGAGATACCGAAAGTTGGAAGGACACTCATTGCCGACTGTCTTGGTTATGGAAGAAGCGCATGCTTTCATTAAGCGGTACAAGGAAGACTCGGAGAACCAAAGCACTGCATCGGTTTGCTGCCAGATGTTTGAGAAAATATCCCGAGAGGGGCGGAAATTCGGCCTTGGCCTTGTTTTGTCTTCCCAGCGGCCATCCGAACTTTCACCAACTGTCCTGTCGCAGTGCAACA
>WTGA01000146.1:0-39767 GCA_011523765.1 Gammaproteobacteria bacterium | reverse complement strand
TTGTCTTCCCAGCGGCCATCCGAACTTTCACCAACTGTCCTGTCGCAGTGCAACAGTTTTCTTTTGCACCGGGTTAGCAATGATCGGGACCAGGAGCTGATTCATAGGCTTGTCCCGGACAATCTTCGCGGACTATTGCGTGAATTGCCTTCGCTGCCTTCACAACAGGCTATTCTTTTGGGCTGGGCATCAGAGTTACCTGTTATGGTCAGAATGAACGACCTGCAAGCTCATGAGCGCCCTCACTCCGATGATCCGGATTTCTGGGAGGTTTGGTCTCGTACGAAAGAACGGCTGGTAGATTGGGGTCAAATAGCTAAAGATTGGCAACAATCGTCACAAGACGACAATCAGAAATCTGCGACAAATAATATATAGAATCACTATCTGAGTCCGTTGGGTTAACAGTCACTAACGATAATGACTACTGCAAAATTCCGAACCCGTTCCCGTATATTGTCATTGCTCGGCGATCAGTTGATCGGACGAGACTATCTGGCAATATTCGAGTTAGTTAAAAACGCGTATGACGCAGATGCCAGCTCCGTTACGGTTTCGCTGTCAGATCTAGATTATGGAAACCCGATCATCACCGTTCGTGATGACGGAGAGGGAATGAGCGAAGATATAATTATCGACTGCTGGCTTGAGATAGGAAACAACCACAGAGAACAGCAACGGATGAAAAGGCAGAGAACCGGAAGATTTAATCGTCTTCCCCTCGGTGAGAAGGGACTTGGACGGATCGCCTGTCATAAGCTCGGTCGTTGTCTGGAGATCGTGACTAGGAGGACCGGGCACCCCGAACACCGCATCAGGTTCAGATGGGATGATCTCCTGCAAGAAAAATACCTTGAGGATGCTCAAGTTGAAATAGAAACCAATGATCCCCCCGGGTTGTTTGCCCAAGAAGAATGCGGGACACAAATTACTGTGAGCGATCTTCGGAAAAAAAGTTGGGACCGGAGGGAGGTCCGGAGTTTGTACAGGACAATCACCACCATCTGTTCGCCTTTTCAGAAAGCAGGAGATTTCCGCGCTATTCTGAGTGTGCCTGGTCGAGAGGATTGGCTTGACGGGATGCTTTCCGTGGAAGACATGACTGAAAGCGCTCCATGGAAGTTCTCGTTCAGATTATCGGGGGACACGTTTCAATGGAAGTATAAATTTATTGCGCCGCCAGGTTGGAGGAAGCGTATACAGGGGCGGTCATCTTCCAATGACCGAGAAGACCGCTTGCTTGTACTCCCTGACTATGATTCAAAGAAAGTTGTTCACGACAGGTCAATGCTTGATGGAATCGGTTCCATTTCCGGAGTATTCTTTGCGTACGACAGGGACAATCGGGTCCTCCGGGAATATCCGCAGGTACAGGCACTAAAACGGTTTTTGTCTGAACAGGCTGGAATTCGAGTTTATCGGGATGATGTCCGTGTATTCAACTATGGAGAACCAGGGGATGACTGGTTGGGTCTGGACCTGCGACGGGTAAATCGGCCTACGGACAGGTTGAGCCGCAATATCGTAATTGGCGGAGTCCGCATTTCGCTGGAGGGCAGCAGTTCCGATGAGGCAGGCAATGGTCTTCGGGAAAAATCCAATCGGGAAGGTTTTGACGAGAATGAGTGTTTCGGAAGATTCCGGAAACTGGTTCTCGGGGTCATCGACAAGTTCGAAGTCGAGCGTGCACAGGACAAGAAGCGACTCAAGCAAGCGATCGAGGGTATCAAAGAAAGCTTTGAAAGGCCTGTAGAGACACCCGTGGCGGAGCTTCGAACAAGAATCGAAAAGACCGAATACGCAAAAGAACTCATCCCGCTTCTGGACAGAGTCGAGAGTGATTACACCAGCATGAAGGAACTATTGCTCCGAGCCGGAATGGCCGGAGTCAATCTCGCAATAGTCATCCATGAAGTGCACCGTGGTGTGATATCCCTGTATGAGGCTATCCGAAACAATGTGAACCCGGCAGACTTGGTCAAACAGGCTCAGAGGCTTGTTCAGATTTTCGAAACGATTGCCGGGTTGCTCCGGCAAAAAGGAACGGGAAAAGCGGATATACGGGAAGTTGTGCAAACGGCTGTTGAATCGATAAGTCATCGCAGATTTAAAAGACACCAAGTGAATACCGAATTCCAGTTACCAATATGGGATTCACCGTTTATGGTGAACGGTTCTTTCGACCTCCTGTTGGGAGCGCTGACCAACCTGATCGACAATTCCTTGTACTGGTTGCGGGTGCGTTATCCGGAGGTAAAACCTGACACGCATTTTGAGCGTCGACTGTATGTCGGAATCGGTGAAGAGTTGGAAGACAGTCGTTGCCTTGTGGTCGCAGACAATGGTCCGGGATTTTCGGTTGATCCGGACCTGTTGGCTGAACCGTTCGTAACACAGCGTCCCGGGGGCTCTGGTCTGGGTCTTTACTATGCTTCGCTTGCGACGCAGCTTTGCGGAGGAACACTGAGCTTTCCGAACCCGGCAGACTTGGATTTGCCCGAATGGGTAGATGGAGCAGTGGTAGCAATGATATTTCCGGAGGAAACATGATACCCAAGCCAAATATCGTTATTCTGGACGACGATGAACGGCATCTTAAATTGCTTTCGGATAACCTGCATGTAAGCGGATACGCAGCATTGCCGGTTCTGTTCAAGAACGGTAAGCCACAGATATCTGAGCCTCTGGATTCAATACAGTTACTGTTTCTTGATATGCAGTTGATGATCGGAGTTCCGGCCGGAGCACAAACCTACGATATTGTCGCTGTTGCCATGGAAAAGATCATAGCTCCGGATAATGGCCCTTATGTGTTGGTGACATGGACAACTTTTTCGACAGAACATTCGGACCTGATGCAATATTTGTCGGAGAACCTTGAGGGGAATGTTCCAATACCAGCGGCTTCAGTGTGCTTGGACAAGAATGACTATCTGAATGGTCAGAGCAACCTCAAACAAGGTGTAATTGATGCGACTACATCACTACCACCCCAGGTTACCGCATTGTTTGGGTGGTACAGCGCAGGGCGTATTGCCGCCGGAGAGGTGATGAATTCGTTGCTTCGATTGGTGCCAAGACTGGAAAGGTTTCTGGGTAGCTCCGGTCCAGCAATGGAGAAACTGCTTACGGCCGTAGCCCGGGAGGGTGCCGGTAAAAATGCAGGTGATGACCTGACATCGGCCATGAACGAAGGGTTCGGTCCGATTTTGATGGACCGATTGCTCCATAGTACCGCGGTTAACAAGAATCGTATGGAGAAAGCATGGAAGGAGGCAATTCCGAAACCGGAGGGTAAACCAAGACTGGGAGATGAAGAAGCCTTAGAGCTTAATACAATGACTGCGATTTCGACACACGATATTAACAATGTGTTGGCGGGAAGCAGGGGGTCAGTGTGTATAAATCGAGATGTTCTGGAATCAGACGGGGTGTTCAGAGAGTGCTTTGGCGATAAGAAAGAAGAGGTGTTAAATGAATTTGCAGTTCCGAAACGGAGCCTTTCCAAAATGGAAAAACAGAAACTGAGGGCTGAATTTCTTGACGGCGGTTATTTTCGTCTGGTCGGCTTAAGTGCAGCGTGCGACCACGCATGGGGGAAAGTTCCAATCAAGAAACTGCTTCTTGTGGTGGAAATGCCCAACAAATTTAAAGAGAAGTTCGATACGGCTAAAAATGGGGCAATCTATAAAACACCGCTGTTCAGGTTGCCGCATGAAAATGAAGGGGTGAAACTGATATTCAATTGGCGATACCATCTGTCATGTGCGAATGATATGGATGACTGGGAGGTCATATACCGGCTGAAGGAACCTCTGATAAGTCATATCACCACTACATACCATGTATACGGTTTTCGTCCCGGTAGACCAGACTATCGATAACGCATGGCAGACAGTTGCATCCACATTATGTGGTGAAACCGAATGCAATCCGGATAGGACTGATTGCGTCCGACCCACAAGTCAAAAACAAAGAAACACCGGAATTCACCAACACATCCGGCAATGATACTGATCGAAAGATGGTGATAACAGGGTTGCGGTCCAGCCGAATCCGGGGGATAGGATGGGGTAGACGATTCCTGAAAATTTCTTCGGAAACCGCAAAAACGCGTCCAATGCAAAACTTCTCTCATTTGCATTCTGTGTCAATTCATGACAGAATGTCATGAATTGACACAGAATATGAATATGGACACTGGCGGTACCACTGAATTTTCCGACCTGATGACCCGAACCGGGCTGGGCATTGGCGAGGTGGCCGGCTTGCTGGGTGTCAGCACCCGGACCGTACGGCGCTACATCAATGGCGAGAGTCGGCGCATTGGCCGGCTGAAGACCGACCGGCTTCGCGAAATCGCCGATTCGCGCTGTACTGCGGACCAGGCAGAAGGGTTCAGTTTCATTGACCTGTTCGCCGGCATCGGTGGTCTGCGCCGCCCGTTCGAGGAAATCGGCGGACGCTGTGTGTTCACTGCGGAGTGGGACCGGTTCTGCAAGGAAACCTATACCGCAAATTTCCCGGAACCGGCCGACGGGGACCACGAATTCGTGGGCGACATCCGGCCCTATTCCGCGAAACCGGAAACGGTGCCGGCACACGATGTCCTGCTGGCCGGATTCCCCTGCCAGCCATTCTCGATTGCCGGGGTGTCGAAAAAGAATGCATTGGGCCGTCCGCACGGTTTCCTGTGCAATACACAGGGAACACTGTTCTATGATCTGGCGAAGATCATCAGTCACCACCGGCCGGCCGCCTTTCTCCTCGAGAATGTGAAGAACCTGGGACGGCATGACGGCGGCCGGACATTCTCCACAATCATGCACGTCCTGGAAAAGGAGCTGGGCTATACCGTGAAGACGCGAATCGTGGATTCCTCGGCGTGGGTACCCCAGAAACGCGAACGGATCTTCATGGTGGGATTCCGGCAGGAGACGGCCTTCGATTTTGACAGTCTGGCCATCCCGACCGGGCCCGGACCGGTTCTCGGAACCATCCTGGATGCCCGTGTCGATCCCAAATACACCCTCACCCGGCATATGTGGGATTATCTGCAGGCCTACCGGAAAAAGCACCGGGCCGCGGGCAACGGATTCGGCTACTCCCTGTTTGGCCCGGAAGAGGTGGCCCGTACCCTGTCGGCACGGTACTACAAGGACGGGTCGGAGATTCTCATCCGGCAGAAGGGCCGGCGTCCCCGCCGCCTTACCCCGCGGGAATGTGCACGGCTGATGGGTTTCGAGCAACCCGGCCAGGAGGAATTCCGGATTCCCGTTTCCGATACGCAGGCCTATCGCCAGTTCGGCAATGCCGTGGTGGTCCCCGCTGTCCGGGCGGTGGCCCAGCTCATGAAACCCCACATTGTCGAACTCCTTGCCCGGGAGGGGCGGATCCTGTCCCCCGCGGCCCGGCAGACTGAACTCCTGTTTGCTGAACCGGGCGTTGCGGCCTGATTCATGTCCGCCGACAGGGTGACCCCTGCAGTCCGCAGCCGGATGATGTCGGGAATCCGGGGCAAGAACACGCAACCGGAGCTTGCAATCCGGTCTGCATTGCATCGTCAGGGGTTCCGCTTCCGGCTGCACCGGAAGGACCTGCCGGGCAAACCCGATGTTGTGTTTCCGGGATACCGGGCGGTCATTCTAGTTCACGGATGCTTCTGGCACGGTCACGGCTGCCACCTGTTCAGGTGGCCGAAGACCCGCCGGGATTTCTGGCGGCAGAAGATCACTGCCAACATTGCCCGTGACCACCGGCATCACCGGGCCCTGACCGACTGTGGATGGCGGGTGGCTATCATATGGGAATGCGCCCTCAAGGGACGGACCCGCCTGTCGATGGAGGCCATTGCGGAAGATTGCGCGACTTGGTTGAACTCGAACGAAACGGGACTGGTACTGGGAGGCGATGAGATACGGACAGCTGAGTGACTACTTTGTGGGGGTAGGCGTAAAACGTCTGACCGCCGTGGATACCGACCCGGGCCGGTCCAACCAGCATGAAGTCGGCACCACGCAGGACATGCGGGACCAGTTCCTTGGCAAGGTTCATCGTGAACAGTTCACTGTGGTTTACGTATGGCTGGGACAGGACCAGGACGGCTTTACTTCTGAAGGGACCGCGACCCATTACGATGCGCGGAAACAGCAGGCCCACAGAAGGCCGGAATGGCGCCTGTACTATCCCTCCAATCCGGTCACGGAAGCCATGGGGGAAGGAGATACCCTGTTTCTGGCAATGGACCACCGCAGGTTGCTGTACTTCATCGTCGCTTCCAGGGGCTCGACCAGCGAACGGCAGCTCTCTTGGCTTTTCGGATTGCACCCGGAGGGACGGTCTTTCGTGTCGCGCGGGTTCATTGATGACGGATCGGAGCTGGACTTTGCGGCCCGCTTCATTCTGGATGAAATCGGGATTGAATTCGAGGACCCGGAGGCGGACAAGCTGGATACCCTCATCGAAAGGTTTGGCATGATGTTTCCGAGTACCCGGGAGTTTTCTGACCTCGCCCGTCTGACCTTGCCCGAGGCACGGGCCGAGGATGATCCCGATGCTGCGCTGGTGGCCTGGTTGAGTCATGAGGGGTCGCTGTTCCGGCGTCTTGAACGGAAGATTGTCGAGGCGCGTCTTGGGAAAGGGTTTCTGGCCGAAACCCCTGGACCAGGCCGGGGGACCGCCCCGGATAATGACGATATTGATGTCGACAGTTTTCTGAAATTTTCCCTGAGTGTCCAGAACAGGCGAAAATCGCGGATGGGCCATTCCCTGGAAAATCACCTGGAGGCCGTATTCCGGGCCTGCGGGGTCGCGCATGTCCGTGGGGCAATAACGGAGAACAACCAGAAACCGGACTTCCTGTTTCCCGGCATTGAGGCCTACCGGGCGGCACCGCACGGCCACCCGTGTCTGACCATGCTGGGAGCGAAGTCCACCTGCAAGGACCGCTGGAGGCAGGTACTGGCCGAAGCATCGAAGATTCCGAGAAAGCACCTGCTGACACTTGAGCCGGGAATCTCCGAGCCACAGACTGCCCAGATGGAGAATTCAGACCTGCAACTCGTGGTTCCGGAATCGATCCAGGCCAGTTACACGGAAGACCAGCGGGCTTGGCTCTGGAATCTCGGGGATTTCATTCGGGACGCGAGAGTCCGTGCAGGTAGCTACAAGTGACTGGAAGACCGGCAATTCCCCAAAGAATCAAGGATTTGGTTTTGGTAGAATCAGGTCATCGGTGCAGCATACCGACCTGCCGTACTGCTACGCCCATAGAAATCGCTCATATAGTGCCTTGGGCTGAATCCAAAGACCATTCAGCGGAAAACTTAATTGTTCTGTGTGCAAACTGCCATGCCCTGCAGGAAAGAGAACATATTAGCCGAAACGCCTTGCAGCAATACAAAAATAATCTAAATGTACTGAATAATCGCTACAACGATTTCGAAAGGAGAGTATTTGAACACATCATCGACCGAAAGCTCATCCTGCTTGGTCCCGGTGCGGACATACAACTGTCAAATGCAATAAAGGATGGTATCCTGCTGATTATCGATGTGAAGCTTTCACACGGAAAAACAAAGGTAAGTGTGGATACGGGTGTTGGCCAATTTAAATTTAAGGACGAATTTAGAAACCAATTTCTTGTCGGAATTTCGCCCTACGGCGAAGCTTTTGTGCGAGCCTTGCACAACGGGGAGGCATTAGAAGAGGTCGACCCGACTCTTCCCAAAGATGTGTCCCAAGGAGATGACTGGAGGGATTTTTTTTGAGCATGTAAAACAAGTCAATACTGAGTCATGAACAAATGTAGCCATTGCGGATGATATGATCTGTGGACAGTAACTGCCAGGGGTCCGCGGCATGCGGTCGTTATGCCCCCAGTCCCACCGGCCGGCTTCACCTCGGAAATCTCCAGACGGCACTGCTCGCGTGGCTACAGGCCCGTCTGATGGGTGGCCGGTTCATCCTGCGGATGGATGACCTCGACCAGCCCCGTATCCGGCCAGGCGCCCAACAGCAGATACTGGAAGACCTCGCCTGGATGGGACTGGACTGGGATGAAGGACCCGATGTGGGCGGTGCATATGGTCCTTACCTGCAAAGTCAGCGTACCCGGTATTATGCGCAGGCGTTGGACATGCTGGGAAAGCGCAAAAAGATCTTTGCGTGTTTCTGTTCGCGCAAGGACATTGCCCTGGCGGTCGGGGCACCCCATCCGGGCGACCGGAATCAGCCGTATCCGGGGACCTGCCGGGCCAATCTCTACCCGGGAGGACACCAGACGGCCAATCCGGATGACAAGAAACCCCTGTCCTGGAGATATTGTGTCGGCGACCGGAAAATCGTGTTTGACGATCTCGTCCGCGGAAGACAGGAACAGGACCTTGCGACGGATGCGGGAGATTTTGTGGTGAAAAGGAAGGACGGCCAATTCGCCTATCAACTGACCACGGTTGTCGATGATGGTTTGATGGGGGTAAGCGATGTGGTGCGTGGAGCGGACCTCCTGTCTTCCACCCACCGGCAAATTGCCCTGATATCGGATCTGGGTTTCAGCAAACCGCGTTTCTGGCACATGCCGCTGGTGTACGATTTCCGGAACAGGAGAATGTCCAAGCGGGACGGGTCCGACTCCCTTGAACAATGGCAGTCAGCGGGCAAGACCGCTCCTCAATTGATCGGTGAATTCGCCTATCCCCTGGGCCTGATCGACCAACCCGGTCCGTTGAGCACGCAGGAATTGCTCGCCAGCCTGGATTCAACCGGGTTTCAGGAAGCCCTTCGTTGCCTCCGGACAGGCAAAACAGCCGGGCAGTGGCAATGCTGACCCGTCAGAACGGCCATTCTTCGTACTGAAGAAATTCTGCCAGAGCCTTGCACAGATACCCCAGGTCCTGGACACCGGCCAGTTCCCTGATCGAGTGCATGGCCAACTGCGGAACGCCCACATCCACCGTTCGCACCCCGAGCCGGGTTGCCGTAATGGGTCCGATGGTGGACCCGCAGCCCATATCTGACCGGACGACGATGGATTGGCAGGGGACATCGGCCATTTCGCAGGCCGCTTTGAACACGGCTTCGGTTTCGCTGTTCGTGGCATAGCGCTGGTTGTGATTGATCTTGATTACCGGTCCGTTGTTGATCAGCGGCTGGTGCGCCGGTTCGTGGACCTCAGGATAGTTGGGGTGGACACCGTGGGCATTGTCGGCGGAAACCAGCATGGAGTGGGAAAGGGCCTGCTGCAGCGTACTGCCGCACAATCTGGACAGTGTGGAGGAAAGAAACGGGCCTTCTGCTCCGCTGGTTGAACCGCTTCCGACCTCTTCATGGTCATTGAGCACAACCACCTGGTTGCTGGTGTTTCCGGACTGAAGCAGCGCTTCAACGGCGGCGTGGCAACTCAGCAGGTTGTCCAGTCTGGCTGAGGCCACAAACTCCTGGTTCAGGCCTACCAGCGATGGTTTCTGGCAATCATACAATGAAAGCTCAAACCCGAGAATGGATTCAAAGGCCTGGTGTGCATGCTGTTTCTTGAGCTGTTCGGCAAGGATGGGTTTGAAATCCATTTCTTCCGCATCCGTTCGACCCAATACCGCCGGCAGGTGCTTTTGCTTGTTAATGCTTCGATGATCATTGGCTTCACGGTCCAGGTGAATGGCCAGGCTGGGCACGAACGCAATGGGATGATCAATGTTGACCAGCAAATTCCTGATCCCGCCATTTTTCAGCCCCACCGTAACGCGGCCAGCCATCCCGAGGTCGCGGTCAAACCAGGGATTCAGCAGTACGCCGCCGTAAACTTCAATCCCGAATTTGGAGTACCCGTGATTGACGCTGATTGCATTGGGTTTTATCTTCAGGCAGGGGCTGTCCGTGTGCGCTCCGATCAGCCTGAAACCATTCCGGGCGGGAGAATTCGACAGCTTTATCGCGATCAGTGAAGACCCGTTCCGGCTCAGATAATATTTTCCCGGAGCGAGTTTCGACCAGGTGTCGCGTTCCTCCAGCCGTTCGTAACCCGCCTGGTCCAGTCTTCCAGCCAGGTTTTCAACCGCATGATAGGGGGTTGGAGAGCGTGCAATGAAATCTATGAGGCGGTCAACTGGTTTTGGCATGGGCGGGCATTCGTTGTGGTGATGCAGGGATGATCGGCAACGGCAGGGACGGGGATAAATGGGGTTGCCACTACCGGAAAGTGGTGAAAGGATGGGTGTTGATCCAGGCTTTACACCCCACCGAGGTTTTGGGTGCGGTCTGGTCGGCATCCAGTTGTACGGCCGTCAGTTTGCCGCCCCAGACGCAGCCGCTGTCCAGGCTGATCAGGTTCCCACGTTGCCAGTATCCCAGGGATGACCAGTGGCCAAATACAATTCTCCATTTCCCGCATTTCAGGTCGGGATGGTCAAACCAGGGTACAAATCGCTTTGGCTGGCTGCCAGGCGGCCCCTTCTGTTTGAAATTGAGTCTTCGGTTCCGGTCACAATACCGCATCCTGGTCAAGGTGTTGAGAATGAACCGCTTGCGCTCCCATCCACCCAGGTTCTTGTTCCAGCGCAAGGGGGTTTGCCCATACATGCGTTTCAGGTATTTTCTGTATTTCTTGCCCTGCAGGGTTTTTTCCGCTTCGCCGGCATATTCCAGCAACTGTTTGCGGGACCACCCCGGGTACACGCCGGCGTGCACCATGATGATCCTCAAATCCCGGTCACAATGGACCAGGGGCCGTCGTCTCAACCAGTCTGTCAATTCTGCGATATCCTCTGCCCTGGAAATTCTTTGCAGGGTGTCGCCCTTGCGATTGCGTTTGATTTTCTCGGTGATGGCAAGCAACAGAAGATCGTGATTGCCCAACACGGTGACGGCACTTTTCCCGAGACTTTTGACCAGCCTCAGTGTCGCAAGCGAGTTCGGGCCACGGTTGACCAGGTCTCCGGTCAACCAGAGTTTGTCACTGCCGGGATCGAATTTTATTTTTTCGAGAAGCTTTTCGAAAGGGTAAATACAACCCTGCACATCTCCAACTGCATAGACCGCCATCTATTGTTGTTCATCTTCCAGTAATTGATCGATCAACCCGTCTTCGGAATCCCCGCCACTGTCAGCCGGTGGATTGCCGTCATGAATCAGGTTTTCCCGTCCGGACCGGTAGGTTTCCCTGAGAAACAGGTACTTGTCCGGCTGCAGTTCAAGAATCTCTTCTGCATCCAGGTTTCTGGACCGCGTGTCCACCAGCCTGAGGCCCGTCGCATACAGCCTTTCAGACGAATCAAGCCGGGCCACCGGATCCCCGTACTGGTATTGCGGGACCAGGCCTGCGGCATCCCGCAAATTACTCGGCCCCAGCAAGGGGAGCACCAGATAGGGTCCTTCGGGGACGCCCCAGACCGCCAGCGTTTGTCCAAAATCTTCCTTGCGGCGGGGCAGGTTCATGCCCTTGGCGATATCCAGAATTCCAAACAGGCCGATTGTGCTGTTCACAACGAAGCGCGAGGTATCCCGGGCCGCATAACCAATTTTTCCCTGCAGGAGATCATTGGCAATGGTCATCGGCTCCCAGAGATTCGAGAAGAAATTATTGACCCCGGTTTTTACCGGCTTTGGCAGGAGGTGGTCATAGGCCTCCGCAACAGGCTTCAGCAGTATGCGGTCTGACTCAATGTTGAATTCCAGCACGGCGCGATTGAACCTTTCGAATGGGTCGTTCTGTTCAACCGGGCTTCCGGAAGTGGCACAGCCCGTCATCAGCAACACCAGGACCAGCATTGCCAGCGTTGTGAACGGCTGATTGAAAATTTTCATTTAGGGTTCCCGTGGAAAATGGAGGATACTGGAAATGCCATTCCGCAATGGACCCCAAAATCCCGCCTGCCCGCCGGGAGCTGTTTCACTGCAGTCATGCTTTTTCGGTTTTTGATTGTGTTCACCGTGATCCACCGTTTTACCCCCCAAGAGGTTGTCGGACAGTTCCGGGTTCCCCAGGCAGTGCAATACATTTTTTCGTGCTTCATCAACTCGAAAGCCCTTCCGCGAACACACGGCCCGGCCATGTCTTGGGCTGCATTGCTGATTCGGATGGTATTGGATTCAAGTTCCTTTGTAAACGTATTGATGGTGAATCGGGGAATGGACCGTTTTGGGGGATTTCGGGTTTGACGCGGGGAGACAGGACCTCTTTTGCTGCCCCGGAAATCGCGCACAGCCTGTGTGTGGAATCTACGATACCCGGTCGGTTTGGGATAAACTCGGCGGAACCAGGCAGGACAGGGCGGGACCAGTTCGGGCATTTACGCAGCAGGAACGGATGGAGACAAGCCTGGACAATGCACAGGGGCACCATGACGGCGGAAGTCCTTTCGGACCATTATTGACAGTATGATCAGCTTTGACAAAATTGTGGACAATATTTTTGTCGGGACATGTCCCGTGAGCGGTCACGACATCCGATGCCTGAAGCGGGCGGGTCTGACCGCTGTGCTCAATCTGCAGTCACAGGAGGATATTGCAAAGCTTGAAATTGACTGGCCCAAAATGCAGCAGTGCTACCTTGAGATGGAAATGGCCGTGTATCATTTTGGAATATTCGACTATGACGACGATGATCTCCTGCAAAAGCTCCCGGCGGCTGTGGACCTTCTGGCGGAAATCATTGCAAACCGGCATCGGGTCTATGTGCACTGCACTGCCGGCAAGCAACGCTCACCAGTCATCGTTGCTGGGTATTTGGCCTGGTCGGGGTGCGGCCTGGAGGAGGCGATGAAACGGGTCACAACGGCGAGGGACTGCGACCCGCCCTGGCCGGTATTGAAAGCCGCAAACTCCCGGAAGCAGGGAGTGGTCTCTTGAGGCTGCCTCCGCTCTTTGACGGCCGTATCCTTTCCCGGTACAAGCGTTTTCTTGCGGATGTCGAATTGGCCACTGGTGAAAGGGTAACCGCACACTGCCCTAACACCGGGGCTATGACCGGGTGCTGGTCTCCCGGTGCTGCCGCCCAGGTCAGTGCCAGCGACAACCCGAAACGCAAATTGAAATGGACGCTGGAGCGGGTGGACATGGGAGCAGGCTGGGTCGGGGTGAATACCGCCCGGGTCAACCAGTTCATTCGCAGTTTCATCGAAGAAAATGCCATTCCCGCTTTTCACGGGTACAGGGAGTTGAAATCTGAACCGGCCTATTTCCAGGAGGGTTTCGAAAAATCCCGCTTCGATTTCAGGTTGTCCGGCAACCGTCGGCCGGATTGTTACCTTGAAATCAAGAATGCAACGCTGTTTCGGGACGGCAGGGTGTTGTTTCCGGATGCCGTCACGGTACGGGGCAGAAAACACCTGCAACTGTTGCAGCATGCAGTCCAGCAGGGTCACAGGGGAGTCATTCTGTTTGCGGTCAATCGCCCGGAAGGCAATTCCCTTGGCATTGCCGCTGATATTGATCCCGCCTACCACCAGACGCTGTTGGAAGCGCAGGACCGGGGGGTTGAGATTCTTGCTCTTCGCCTCGTGCACACTGAGACCGGGGTCACTCCCGGTGAACCATTGCCGTTATGGCTGGATGGATGATTGGACTGGAACGGGTAACCCGGGCCTGTCCGGGGGACACCGCAATATTTTCGGAACCACGGACCGGGATTACAGTACGCGGTCGTCCATCTCAAGATGCAACCGCTTTCCCCGGTAGGGATTGGCCTCCGCAACCGCTTCATTCAAACTGACGCCAAGACCGGGTTCCGTGGGCGGAATCACATAGCCATTCTCCCACTGCATGGGTTTCTCCAGGATTTCCCGATGAAAGCCGCCCCAGTCCTGTATGCTTTCCAGAATCAGGAAATTGGGTGTGCAGGTACTGAGTTGTACATTGGCGGCTCCCTCGACCGGACCACAATACAAATGCGGGGCGATTTGCGCATAATAGGTTTCTGCCATGCCGGCAATCTTTTTTGCTTCAAGGATTCCCCCCACGCGACCGAGCGCCATTTGCAAAATGGACGCGGCCTGGTTTTCCAGGACACGGGCAAATTCATACTTGGTGGTCAGGCGCTCCCCCGTCGCAACAGGAATGGTGGTCTGCCTGGCCACTCTTGCCATTTCTGCCGGATTCTCAGGAGGAGTCGGTTCTTCAAGCCACAATGGATCGTAGGGTTCCAGTCTTCTGGCCAGGCGGATTGCACCGGCTGCAGTAAATTGTCCATGGGTTCCAAACAGCATGTCGGCACGGTTGCCCACCGCTTCCCGGATTCTCTGGACAAACCGTTCGCTGCGGTCCAGGTCTTCCAGAGAGGGCTGGCGGCCGTCGTAGACCGTGTACGGTCCGGCGGGATCGAACTTTACCGCCGTGAAACCCTGTTCAACGCAGTCCAGTGCCCGTTGTGCCGCCAGGTCAGGGTCCGTATAGACATCGGTTTTATCTCCTTCCCGTGGATAGAGATACGTATAGCTTCGAAGCCTTTCGTGGACCTTGCCACCGAGCAACTGGTAGACGGGTTTTTCCACGGCTTTGCCAATGATGTCCCAGCAGGCCATTTCCAGTCCGCTCAGAACCCCCAAAAGTGATACGTCCGGCCTGAGGTTGTAGCCGCTCCCGTACACCTGGCGCCAGAGTTTTTCGATTGCAAACGGGTCTGTGCCCAGAAAGTACCGTTGTGCAACATCCGCGATCATGATTTCGATCGTGCGGGGGCTGAACGTCGCCGCATACACTTCGCCCACGCCTTCGATGCCATTGTCCGTGGTCAATTTCAGGAAAATGAAATACTGGCCGCCGAAATGGGGGGGTGGATTACCCACCACCCAGGTTTTGATATCCTTGATTTTCATTGATTTCTCAGGTGTTTTTGTTCAGGGACTGTCTCATCCGGGAGGGCCGATTGTGGCATGGTCCGGCGCTGTCAACAATCCGTCAAACAGATTGGTCCATACGCCCTGACCGAATGCGGCGCCGACATCCCTCCCTATATTTTTGTATCTGTGGTATTTTCCCGCTGGAATACGGGAAAACCCTGAAAACCGCTGATGACCACAAAATCTGAACTAGAATCCCTGGAACCTGGCTGTGCCAATGCACAGGATTACCTCGAACTGGCGGCCAGGGCTGCCGGGAGCCTGTCGGACAGTGACTATGTGAGGCATCTGCTGACACAGGCTGAAATGCAGTGCCAGTTTCCAAAGGAGTATGTCATGACTGCAGAGGGGTTCAGCAACCTGCTCGGGGACCAGGCATATGCAGCAGATTTGCTTGAGCAGGGAGAAGACGCCTGCTTCGAAGGGATGGAATATGCCGAAGTGGGGGGCGCCATTGCCAGCTTGCTGGGTGACCGGGAAAGGGGCACCGCATTATTCAGGCAGGGGATGGAAGAAAGCACGGACCCCTTGCAACTGGTGGTGCTGGCCGGACTGGCAGAAAGCAAGCTGGGCGACAGTGACCTTGCCGGCTCTCTTTATGCCCGGCTTGAAGAGAACTGCCAGACCGTGGAAGCCTATTTGGAGTTGGCCCGAAGCGTTGCGGGTAACGGTGACCCGGACGGTGCCCGGGCGCTGTATGAAAAAGCGGCACGATACTGTGATGATATCGGACAGACGGTGGATTTTGCGGCGGGTGCCCTGACCCTGTTCGAGGACCGCCAATGGGCGAAAGACATTCTCGAGGAAGCCGAAATGGATGCCCAGTTTCCCAGGCAGTTTGTCCAGCTGGCCGAAGGTTTCAAGTCCCTGCTCAACGATGACAGCAAGGTGGATGAACTGCTTGAAGGCGGCCTGGAATTTGCCATGTCCGGCGACGAATACATTGACCTTGCAGACGGATACTGGGATCTCAAATCAGACAGGGAAACCGCGGCAGGGCTTTACGAAAAAGGTCTGCCTGATGTCCATGACCGGGATGCACTGCTGTCGTTGGCAAGAAAGGCGGCAACAGATCTTGAACATCCCGAACTGGCGAAGTCTATCTATGCCAAAGCGGAAAGCCGGGTTACCGGTCCGGGAGAACTGATGAAACTGGCTGAAGCAATCCTGTCTGATACCGGGGACAAGGAATTGGTGGGCCAGGTCTACCAGCGGGCCCAGGCACAGACCGTCGGAAGCCATGGCCTTTTGAGTCTTGCGGAGCAGGTGCTGGACAATCTGGGTGATCACGACTGGGCGAACCGGATACTGGCCAGTGCCATTGGGGAGGCATCCGACTTCAATGCGATTTCCAGGGTGTTGGATGCCATTGCCGGTCAATTGCCCGGTGCGACCGACCTTGCTGAATCCGCCCTGGACAAACTGCAGGGTACGGCGGATTCTGCCCTGGACTATCTGGCGGTACACGAAAGGTCAAGGTTGATCCTGGACGATCAGGCGAGAGAAACCGGTTTATTGCTCCAGGCGGAAGAATCGGCAGAGAATCTGGCCGAACTCAAAAAAGTGGCCGAAACCGTCGCCGCCCACAGCGGGGACCGCAACTGGAATGAACGGTTGAAAGACAAGCTCCTGAAGCGGGAGGCGAACCAGCAATCGTACCAGGAATTTCAGGAGCAGGAAAAATCCTGCACAGTTCCCAGGCATTTTATGGTGCTTGCGGAACGGGTGGTTGAACAACTGGAAGACCGACACTACGCCACCAGGCTGCTGGACGGTGCAGAACAGCTTCTCGACTCGGACAATTTTGATTTGTGCCAGTACAGGAAGCTTGTCGAAACCGTCGACCGGACCACGCGGGAGGCGGACCGGTTGCGCAGACTGGTTCGAAAAATGGCGGACCGGACCGGGCATTTTTCCGAGATCAACCAGACCGCCAAGCTGGCGCTCAGCCTTCAGGACCGGGAACTGGGAAGAACCCTTGCAAGAGAGATTCTGGCATCCGCTTCACAAGCGCTTCAAGACAGCGATTCGGCCAAGGTGCAGGACTTTGTAAAATTTGCGGGCGCGGTACACGGACATCTCCCCGGAACCGGGTTGGGAAAGGAATTGCTGGAAAACGGAAAGGCGGTGGCCGCCGGATTTCTGGATCTTGCATGTTTGTCCAAAGCCTATATGGATATTGGTGATGCGGATACCGCAGGGATTCTTCTGGGGGAGGCTGCCAAAGCGTGCAAGACGCCCGGCAATTTACGTACCCTCGTGGGTAGGATGAGAAGTTACGGGATCAGCGAGCCGCAGGTGAGGGAAACCTATGATCGGTGCCGCAACCATTTTGCCGACAAATCCGACCGGCTGGCCTGGGTGGAAGGGCTGTCAGACCTGTTTGGTGACCAGGACGCCTTTCACCAAGCATTTGGTTCGCTGGAAGATGAGTTTTCGAATGATGCGGACCATGCAGCGTTTCATGCCCGTGTTTGCAGTCTCACCCAGCCGGGGCAGGACTACACCCGGCCGGCACGTTCGATTCACTGGCGCTGACCAGGGGGGATTGCCAGCGAAATATCTGGATGGGTTGTCCTGAAAGCATCCACTGGCAGGGTGATGGATTATTCGCTTCGATTTGCAGGAAGGCCGGGCAGAAACCGGTACCCGTTTCCCCGTCGGCACATTACTTTTGGGGACGGGTCGGTGTTATATTCCGTACTGCCCGTCTTTCAACCAGTTCATGCGGGAGTCCGGGAAAAACCATGGCATTTGAAACCATCGAGATTGAACAGGCGAAAGAATTGATCGCAGCCGGGGCTGTGACCATCATCGACATCCGGGACAATGCGTCTTTTGACCGGGGGCATATTGAACAGGCCAGGCATGTCGACCGTGACAATGTCGAAGCGTTTATCGAAGAAACCTGTCACCAGCTCCCGCTCATTGTCTGTTGTTACCATGGCAACCTGAGCAGGGGTGCCGCGGAATATTTCCATTCCCGTGGTTTCGTCCGTTCCTACAGCCTGAATGGCGGGTACACACAATGGGTCGAGAAAACAGGCAATGGGCAGTGAAGGGCCCTGCAGCAGTGGTCAGGCCGCATGCCCCGGCCCGAATGAAATGAGAAGATCGATCCGAAACGGGCCAACCCGTCCATGGAATTCATAGACCGCCTCACGACGGAATTCAGCACTGGCACGGTCATTGTCCGGGTCATGGTCGTACTGGGAATCACCTTCTTCCTGAGTCTGGCGAGCCGGCTCCTGATCCATCGTCTTTCAGCCCAGGCCGGTAAAACGACGACCATCTGGGACAATGCGGTGATTGATTCGATCGGCCCGCCGTTACGCGTGCTGATCTGGGTTGTCGGGTTGTCTGTGGTGGCAAATATGGGGCTGGCGGCGGCGGAATCTTCCCTGCAGGAGTATTCGGGGCTGGCAAGAAAGATCGGGGCAATCATCGTTTTCACGTGGTTCCTTTTGCGGTTGATCAAATCCATGCACGCAGGGTTCCTTTCCAGCAAGCGTGAACGGGGCGAGGACATCGACCAGTCAGTGGCCGATGCCATCAGCAAGTTGCTGGGGCTGTCGGTATGGGTGGTTGCCGGGCTGGTCGTGATGCAGACACTGGGTTTCAGTATGGCGGGGGTGCTCACATTTGGCGGAGTCGGAGGGATCGCGGTCGGGTTTGCAGCACGGGACATGCTGGCAAACTTTTTCGGTGGGTTGATGCTGTATCTTGACCGCCCTTTTTCTGTGGGGGACTGGGTACGTTCTCCGGAACGTGAAATCGAGGGGGTCGTTGAAGAAATCGGCTGGCGGGTCACCGTTATCCGCAATTTTGACAGCAGGCCGTTGTACGTGCCGAACGCAGCTTTTTCCAGTATCTCGATTGAAAATGTTTCCCGTATGACCAACCGGCGAATCTATGAAACCATCGGGATCCGTTACAGCGATGCAACAGCCATCAATTCAATTGTGCAACAGGTAACCGATTTGCTGGAATCGCACCCGGAAATCGACCAGGAACAGACGCTCATGGTCAGTTTTACCACTTTCGCTCCGTCTTCTTTGGACTTTTTTGTCTACTGTTATACCAAAACCCGGGTAGGGCTAGAATTTTTCAGGACCAAACAGCAGATCATGCTGGAGATATTGAAAATCATTGAAAACAATGGTGCTGAATGTGCCTTTCCAACCACCACGGTCCATCTCCAGGGTGAAGAGCCCGAGGCGGACGATGCGCCGGGGGAAAAACCATAGCGGGTTTCATGGCCGGCGACACACAAAACGGGCATGATGCTTGCCCGGCCCTGAAAAACCGGGAAGCTGCCGCCAGGAGGAACAGGTTTCTCCCTGGTTCCAGAGAAACCGCGGAACAGACAACCAGTGGCCATGGCCGCAAGCGAAAATTGCTGAACCGGTTCAGTTTCGCGAAACACGGGTCTCTCCATCAGCCCGCGCCAGGAGGAAATCCCTGACATGGGGGAGTACCCTTTCCGGTGCTTCGACCAGGACGGAATGCTTGAGATTGTCCAGTATCACCAGTTTTGAATCCGGCAGTTTCCCGGCCATCAACCGATTCAGGCGGGGGGTGCAGGCGCCGTCCAGTTCCCCGGTCAACACCAGGCACGGGCAGTGTATTTCATGGAGCCAGGGAGCCATCTCGGTGGTTGCGTAGATCCGGAAGACGTTCAGGAACACATTCTCCGGCGTATCCTGAACCTCCCGTTTGCGTTTGGCGATGAGATCCGGCCGTGCCTCAATGAATGCATCGGTGTACCATCTTTCCACAAGCGTATCCATCACAGGGATCACGCCATTGGTTTCCATCGCCCGGCCCACCGCCTGAAGTTTCCCCCGGTCTGCGCGGGTTCTGCCTGCAGCCGTGCTGAGGAGCCCCACACTGAGAACACGACGGGGATAGCGACGGGCATAAGCCGGACCAATCATGCCGCCGAGAGAATGACCGGCCACATGGATCCTTTCATGCCCAAGGTGTTTGCGCAATCCTTCCAGATCGTCCACCAGCTGATCAAGATGGTACGGAACCGGGGGCACAGGGCTTTCACCATGCCCGCGCAGGTCATGGGTGACACAGGTAAAGTGTTCTTTCAGCCCGTCCACGAGATATTCCCACGTGGTCTTGCGGGCCCCGATACCGTGAACGAGGTACAGGGCCGGGCCATTGCCCTCAACCCGGTAACTGACTTTGACTGAACCCATGCCTCCCCCGCGCTGTTTCACTTTGCCGCATTTGTGCTGTCTCCGGTATTCGTGAGAAATGGGGCATGATGTCTTCGGCAAAATGCTGGATGGAATCCAGCGTTTCACTTTGGCCGGCACCAAAATTAAGGTTCATGATAAAGCGATCTACGCCTGCTTCAGCGTAGATACCGAGCTTGTCGATCATTTCTGCGGGCGGGCAGATGGTCAGGTTTTCGGCGGTTTCCCGGATCGTCATTTTTCTGGGAACGGCCTTGATCATGCCGTTTTTCACAATCCCGTCTCCGGTAAAGACATTGTCGAACATGCCGTAGTAATGATGGGCAAGTTTGATTTTCTCCTTCTGGTCGGCCGCATCCCGGGCAAGGTAGGCCACCCGGGAAAGGCTGAGGCTGAGGTGGTCACCCTGATGACCCAGTTCTGCCTTGCCGCGCCTGAAGGCATCCACCTGGGTGTGCATCTGTTGCTCGCTGGCGGAGAGGGGCGTGGTCTGGATGTGGAACCCGCGTTTGGTGCAATGATAAATCGCCTCGGGGGCCATGACCCCCATCATCAGTCGTTGATGCGGCTGGTATACCGGTCTGGGCATGATGGTGAGCGGGTCGAACCGATAGTATCTGCCGTTCCATGAGACCTCTTCTTCGGTCAGCAGTGCCATCAACAGGTCCAGCGATTCATCGAATTTCTCACGGCTGGTATCCAGGGGGACCCCGAGACGGCCCATTTCAAAGCCGAATGCCCCCCGGCCAACACCGAAGAGCATCCGGCCCTCGGTGAAAATATCCGTGGCGACCAGTTCACCGGCAAAGACCCGCATGTCATGGATGGGCAACACCAGTACAGAAGTCATTATTTTCAGGTGGTGTGTTTTGCCGGCGATCAGCAGGGCAAATTGCAGGGGGGCGGGCATCATCAGGATATTGATCAGATGGTGCTCGGTCAGCGATACTGCGTCAAAACCGAGCTGGTCGGCCAGTACCGCCTGCTCCAGCATGTCCCGGTAAATGCGGTCTCCACCATATTGCTTGTCCGGGTAAAAGGCGGAAAGTTGAATACTGAACAGCACTGGATCGATTCCCATGCAATGGTTTCGTCTGATTGTGCAGTATCAGGTATGTTTAGACAATGGGAGATGTCCGGTGCCGGGCAGGGCACGAAACCGCCCGTCCCGTCCATTGGCATACGGGACCTGCTGGCAGTTGGAATCTCCCCGTGCTGAAAATGGAGATTTACCGGGTTTGGGTTCCCATGGCCATGATTTTGGTTGGGCTGCGGGTCCTGCGCCGCGGGTATTTCAAGCGGCAGCGCGGGCGCCAGGGGTTGCCGGGGAATTCGGCCCAATGATTATTTTACGGTCAGGACGCGTATCAAATCCGTGCTGCCCGCTTGCTTGGAACTGCCGGCTGTCAGGATCAGCAGGTCATTGTCCTTCAGATAACCGAGTTCTTTGGCCCGTGAAGTGGCAAAAGTGATCTTGTCATCATCGCCACCATCCCCTTCGTACAATATCGGCAAAACGCCCCAGTTCATGGCCAGTCGAGTGACCACGGGTCTGGACGATGTGATGGCGAGTATGGGGCAATCAGGACGATATTTGGAGATCAGCCGGGATGTAAAACCGGTTTCGGTCAATGCAATGATCGCGGCTGCATTCAAATGGTTTGCCATGGTAATGGATGCCTGGGCGACCGCTTCGGTGACTTCGTTGGAAGGATTGGGCTCAATCCGTTGCAGGTAACCGTAGCGCCGCAGCCCTGCCTCAGCTTCCCGTGCCAGCCGAACCATGGTCTGGACGGCTTCAACGGGTCTTCGTCCGGCCGCCGTTTCCCCCGACAGCATCACCGCAGAGGTCCCGTCGAAAATGGCATTGGCCACATCGCTGATTTCGGCGCGCGTGGGCCTGGGATTGCGCTCCATGGAATTCAGCATTTGGGTTGCGGTAATGACCGGTTTGCCCTGGGAGACGGTAGCGTGAATAATCTGTTTCTGGATGGTGGGCCCTTCTCCCAGTTCCAGTTCAACACCGAGGTCGCCACGGGCAACCATGATGCCATCCGCTGCCGCAATGATACTTTTGAGATTGTCAACGCCTTCCCGGTTCTCGATTTTCGCGATGATCGGGAGGTCGGTTCCCCGTTTCAACAGTGCATTGCGAAAATCGACGACTTCGTGTGCATTGCGAATAAATGAAGCCGCGACATACTGGACATCATGGTTTGCGGCAAAATCGATTTCCCGAATGTCATCAGAAGGGACGTGGTTGAATGCCGTCTTGTTGTCGGGCAGGTTCACGCCCTTGTTGTTCCTGAGGATGCCGCCACAGTCGACACGGCATTGAATTTCGCTGCCGGTTACCTTTGTCACCACCAGCTCGATCTGGCCGTCATCCAGCAAAATGCGGTCATCAAGCCTGGAATGGCGGTACAGCTGTTCATAGGATATGGAAACGCCTTTCTCGTTACCTGTACGTCCATCGTTGTATAGGGTAAACTGCTGGTGATGCTCGAGCAGGGCCCTGCCGGTTTCCAGGTTGCCCGTCCGGATTTCCCGGCCCCGGGTGTCGATCATGACGGCAACGGGGTGGCCGGTCATTTTTGCAGCCTGGCGAATCCGTTTCAGGGTGGCAGAATGGGACTGTGCGTCTCCATGGGACATGTTCAATCGTGCTACATTCATGCCGGCCCGGATCATTTCACAGAGGGTTTGGATGCTGTCACAAACAGGGCCGATGGTGGCGATCACCTTGGTTTTCCGCAATTTGGGCGTGGGGTTCAACTGGATTCTCCGGGTAGGTCGGTCAGTGTGTGCCTGTCATCCTGTTTTCATTATCGGGCCTTGGCGGACCATGTTCTGGACGGGTGGTGTTTCATGGTACAGATTGGTTCCACGGCCGATTGTATCAAATCATGTGGTTGCAGATTGTTTTTGCATCCGGATGCGGGGCAACCGTCCCTGGACAGGTGAATGGACGGCCATTGCAGTGCCAGACGGTGTTGGCGGCGGGGGAGACCGCTCCCCGGCAGACGGAAGACGCCATTGGACGGGAGTGTGCGGAAAACGGAGACACGGGCCGGGGCGGTATTTTCCAGGCCGACAGACGGATGCAAGAAAGCCTTTTCCGGAGATTCGGGGGGCAGTGATTCATGGCAAATAAAACTTTTTTCCGACGCTGGTTCCCCCTGCTGTTTGGTCTGGCCTGCTATTTCGTTTTTGCGTATCCGCCATACCGGCTGGGCAACTGGTACGGCGAACCTTTGGCAATCCACGGATATCAGTCTCTCATCATCTGGCTGGCCGGTGTGCTGGCCATGCGTTACTCATTCAGCGGGCCCAGGATGGCAGTACGCTATATCGTCGTGCACTGGATGGGGGTCAGTTTTATCTTCGCAACGCTGACACTGCTGGCGGAGCCGCTTCGTCCGCTGTTGTCGGCGGATGACAGGCTGGTTGCCCAAACCATTGCTTTCACCGGGGCCGTGCTCAGTCTCGGGGCCATTGCGTTTTCCCACCACCTGTCCGTCAGGAGTTTCGATATCTACAGCAACAAAGTCAGTCGAAGTTACCGGATCGGGCAGATCAGTGATGTCCATATCGGTTCCAGGCAGGGTGGATATATGCAAAGGATTGTAAACAGGCTGAATACCCTGGCCCTGGATTATGTCGTGATTACCGGTGACCTGATTGACTCCAGTGCAGTAGATTATACCGCGTTGGAGTCATTGAGATCGTTGTCTGCAAAAACCTTCTTCACCATTGGCAATCACGAGCGATATGCGGACCTGGAAAAAATACTCGACATTGCCCGTCGTCTGGGCATGGTCACCCTCAGGCAGGACTCGGTCAGCGAGGGGGAATTGCATTTTATCGGGATCGATGATTCGGATGACCCCGACCAGGTTGCGACACATCTCCCCGGCATAACCAGCGATACCTCCAAATTTACGATTCTGCTCTATCACAAGCCCATGGGATGGGAAGCCGCGATCCGGCACGGGGTTGATCTGAAGCTGTCGGGACACACCCACAATGGACAGATATTTCCATTCAACTATGTCGTCAAACAACAATTCAAACGCATTCGCGGAATGTACCAGCAGGGAGACTCCCGGCTTTACGTATCTCCCGGTACGGGGACCTGGGGACCACTTATGCGGCTCGGGTCGACAAACGAAATTTCCGTGTTTGAAATCAAGCCCGGATAATCTGCCTTGAGCAGGGGTTGGCCACGGGCCAGTCCATGAACCGGCGCAAAGGTGGATGCTGCAACCCGCCTGCCGCTGGTGCCACGATGGGCTGAAGAGTTGCCGGCGGCCGCTCCCTGCTGAAACCTCCCGGCCCGTGGAACCACTCAGGTGTGGAGGGGTTCACTGAACCGGGATGACCGGTCCCGGGGGATCGGTTTGCGGTTGCCCAGCTAAAGGCGGACAGGATTCCGGTCAGCGTAAATATCCGGTACCCGGTTTCCGGCAAGGGAAATGGATCCCGTGTACCGGTCTGTCTTGTTCAGTGAATAGTCAAAGTGAAAGTGAAAGACAATCCTTCGTTGAATCCAGTTGAAATGACACCCCCGAAAAGCCACGGCGCCATCCAAAAATTGCAGATCATTTTGATTGCAGTAGTGCCGGGCAATCCGGTTCGCCAGTTCCCTTTTTTGCTGAATTTTCAGGATCAGAAGCAAAAAACCGGAAACGGTTGCGACGCCGAGAAGCTGGAATAATGTGGTCAGCATTTTATTTTTTCCAGCAATAGTGACATCCGAGTAAAAAATTTGTTAATATTATCATTATAATAAGTCGGAGAGTGTTTGTAGTTTGAGAAGCAGGGCTTGTCATTTTCTGGTTGGTGTCTGTCTGTTGCTGCCATTTTCTTTTGCAGCAGCAGAGAGTGCCGATGTGCCAGAGGAATTCAAGGTCTGCTTTGGATTTGGCTGCAAGAGCAGCCAGTGGGTCAGGTTGAACGAGGTAGAATGGGGCCAGGTCAAGAGCCTGTTCAACCAGGTTACGGATGCCCGTACGGAGAGAAGGCGCATCAAGGAAGCGGTGGCCATGATGGAGACCCTGGTTGGCCAGTATTCCCCTACGCACAGGGATATCGGCAGAAACTGGTTGTTTTCCAACTACAAAGCGGCGCCCAGGACGGGTCAGATGGATTGCATTGATGAATCCCTGAATACCACTACTTATCTGAAACTCATGGAAAATATAGGCGTGCTCAGATATCACCTGGTTCAGCGCCGGGCGTACCGAAACAACTTTTTCGCGCAACACTGGGCGGCGGAAATTCTGGATATCGCAACGGGCCAGAACTATGTGGTGGATTCGTGGTTCCGGGACAACGGCGAACTGCCGTACCTGGTGAAAGGCGAATCCTGGTATAACTTTTGATTCCGTATCGGGCGGAAGGCGGGCGTTGATGACATGCAAATCCGGGGACAGTGCAATCGCCTGCCGAAAAGGCGGTTTTCGTGTACGCAGCCCGGTCCCGGCACCACACCGTCCCGGGCCCTGTCCGCTGGTTTTCCCGGGTGATTCGGTTTGTCCAGGGGCCGTCTGGTGAAAGTGCACGCTGATATTTGTGTCATTCCCATGGGCGTTGGCGTGTCCGTGTCTGAATATGTCGTGGCGTGCCAGGAAATTCTGAATCAGGCAGGACTGGAAACCCGCCTGCATGCGTACGGTACCAATGTTGAGGGGGAATGGGAGGATGTGATGGACGCATTGAAGCAATGCCATGAACGTGTCCATGAGCTGGGTGCACCGCGCATCAGTACGACCTTGAGGCTTGGAACCCGGACAGACCGGGAACAGTCGTTGCAGGACAAGGTGGACAGCGTTACCTCAAAAATGCAGACCGGGACCGGGTAAGCCCATGTTCCGGGTGGGTACGGAAGGGAATGCCGTTTCCGCAGCATTGCTGTCCAACCGGCGGTGCGCACGGGAAGACCGTTGAATTAGACCGCGGTTGACCGGAAAGGGATTGGCCTGAGCAAGAAGGGTTCTGGTGTGTGTTCCAAAAGACCGTGTTGACGAAGCCGTGCCGGCAGGCTTCGGGGGTGTGGCCGTGTTGCGGCACACGGGCTTGAGCCTTCTGCCACCATCCTCGCACTGCGGCCGTCCCGGTCTCAGGTCCGCCGACGGTGGAAAGCCGGATATCCGGGCAATGCCCCCTCGTCTTTCCGGTACAATGGGGTGGATGAATAACGCCATCTCCCACCCTCTTTTTTCTTCCCGGAGAGAATCCGGGAAATGGTTCAGCGGCTTCCATTGGTGCGGCAGGGAATGCCCGGTTGCCCATGCATGGAAGAACAGGTGGCCGGCCTGGAAGTTCCGGTCTCCCTGAAATACCAAGTTGTACATTCCTACGGTCCCGGGCCGATGAAAATGACCATTGTAATGGTTGCCGCCTACATTCTCGACTGCGTCCTGATTGGTACCAAGCCCTGCAAGTATTTCCAGCTGAATTCTCGTTATTTCAACAATGAAAAAGGGGTATTTTCCAAGATTGATCTTGACAAGCTGATTCCGATAGAATGGCGGCTTGCCCAGCAGTACGATGATGCCGGCTACATTCCCGAGCATTTTCCGGTGTTTTTGAAACCGGAATGGGGGCAAAATGCATCGGGAATTTACCGGGCGGACGATCCCGTATCGCTCCGGGAAATCCGGCAACAGATCGGCTGTTCACAGGTGCCCTATATCATTCAACAAGGTGCATTGGAAGCCAGGGAGTTTGAAATATTCTCGTTGCAACACCACCGGAACAAGGGGGAGTATTCCATATTCAGTGTGACCGAAGTCATCAACGAAAGCGAACGGAACCCGATTAACGGGATTCATAACCGGGACACAACGTATCACGACATCACAGAACAGTTTTCAGAGCCGCAAAAACAGATTTTATGGAACACGGTTTGCCAAATCGGTCAATTTGGAATTTCCCGGTTGAGCCTTAGGGCAAACTCAACGGAAGACCTGCTGGCCGGCAGGTTTCACATCATTGAGTTGAACCTGTTTACACCCATGCCGATTCATATGCTGGACCCGGGGTATACAGTACGGGACTGGCTGGGAATGAGCCTGGGGTACATGTGGAAGCTGGCCCGGTTGACCAAGTGTCGGGATAAAACCCTCGAAGAATATCCGATCTATACCAAAATGATGTTGTATAACCGGCCCGGCCGGCTGGCAAATTTAATCAGAAAAAACCGATGAGAACACTAAAAGCCCTGGTGTATGCCTGGATCAGTGAACGCTACATGCACGGATGCAGTAACTACAATACACTGGAGGTGAGGAAGGGTTGCCGCTCGAAAGGGCAGGGCAGGACGGTTTTTGAAAAAAACGATATCCCCCATGCTCGGGGGAAGGTTTTTTTCTGGCCGTGGGAAGCCGTTAAATTTGTCCGGGAATACGGGTTTCCCGTTGTCATCAAGCCCAATGTCAGCGGCTATTCCCGCGGCAGTTATTTCCCTATCAACAGTTATCGGGAGCTTTACCATGCCCTGTTTTGGGTGAAGGCATGGTGGCCGGTCACGATCGTTGAACAGTATTTGAAGGGGTCCAACTACCGGGTACTGGCCACCGGGGACGGCCTGATATCCGTCATTCAGCGCTACCCGCCCTTTGTCACCGGAAACGGTTCAGACACGATCAGCGTGCTCATCGACAAGGAAAACCAGGTCCGCAAGGAGATGAGGCTGCATCCCACCATCTTCCCGATTTCAAAAACCGACCAGGTGGACCGGCATCTTGCGAAACAGAATCTGGCTTTGGGTTCCATTCCCGCCGATGGTGAGCGGGTCGAACTGTTTCATCGTGTTGCGCTCGCCCCGGGAGGGGTGGTTGAAACCATAGACCAAAGTTCCATTCCTGACGAGAACAAGCGGCTTTTTTTTCATGTTGTCAGGCTGTTCGGTGCGAATGTTCTGGGGATTGACGTGATCTTTGAAAAAGGGATCGAAATCCCCTACACGGAACAGAAATGCATCTTCATCGAGGTCAATTCCCGTCCGTACATCAAGATGCACTACCACCCCAGATATGGCGAAGTCGAGGATTTCAGCGATTCCCTTGCCGAACTCGACAATATCGAGATCCCGGACCAAGACATCTTCTGAATGCCGTCTACCCGCAAGACTTTCTATCAGTATCTGGGTCTGCATTCCTTGCTGATAGGGATTTTCCCTTTCTACATCCCTGTTTACATATGGAAACAGGGTTTCGGTGTGGGCGAGATATCCCTGTTCATTGCCCTGGCCGGACTGGGGTTCTGCGGTGCGCTTTGGGTCTGGGACCGATTGCGGTTCAGGGTCAATCTGACCGGGCTGATCGGCGTGTCCCTGTTTCTGGAAATCCTGCTGTTGTACAACGTTCACGTGATGCAAATGAGCCGTCCCATCCTTCTCGTGCTCGGCATCACTTACGGCCTGTACAACTGTTTTTACTGGACCACCCAGCGCGCCCTGTTTTTTGACCTGATCGACCTTGAAAGTTCCGGGAAAAAATACGGGAATTTCCAGATTTTTGTCGGTATTCTCCTGCAGCTGGGAATATTGATGGGGGCATTTTTGCTTGAGCGGACAAATTTTGTGCTTCTGGTCTGGGCCTCCGCGGTGATCGCCGTGGTCGGTTTCTTCATTGTCATCCGGACAAGACCGCTGTATCCGGTCACCTTGTCCCGGCACGCCAGCCTGACCATTCGGGATATCCTGGGTTTCCGGGACAATGAGAACTCAAGGCTGGTCTTTGTCATTGACGGGCTTTTCCTTTTCGCCGAGAGTTTTTTCTGGCTGATTACGCTGTTTATGCTCGCCCATGAAAGCTTCACAACATTGGGCCTCATGGTGCTGTCGCTGGCCGTCATTTTCGGCATCCTGTTTTTTCTTTTGAAAAACACGATCGACCGGCTGGGAAGAAAGCATGTGTACATCCTTGCAGTGGGCCTGTATGCCCTGTCGTGGGCGTTAAGGGCGATCACCGACAACGATTATTCCCTTGAGATTCTTTTCCTGCTCCTGGTCGTGATTACCTTCAGCACGTCCTTTTTCAGGCTGGCCATGAACAAGCGGTTCTATGATATCGCCAAGCTCACCCGGTCACATGACTACCTTGTGCTGAAAAGCTACTATACCCAGATGGCGATTGTGGTCGTGTTTGGCACATTGGGATTCGCTGTCCTGGAAATTCCGGACAGCGAAGTGGTGCTCGGACCCGTCTACTGGGCCTGTGCGGTCCTCGCCTTTCTGTATCTTCTGTACGGAACCAGCCGTTACAATGGTGAATGCCCCAGATCAAGGGCAGAAAGGCCTTTGCCGTAAAATCCCGGTCACAACGACACTATACGGATTGAAGCTGGCCGTGCATGGCATGGAGTGCAATCCGGCTGTAGGCTTCGGCATCAAATGGAATGGGGTTGGTGGCCGCTGACGGATCGGCGACCGCCATCCTTCCAATTTCGTCCACCCGGTCATCACCGATCCCGATCTCCTGCAGGGTGTCGGGAATTCCGATACTTGCCCTGAGTTCCATCACCCACTGCAGGAACGGGTCGAATCCTTCCCGGAGGCCCAGGTAGCGGGAAAGGCGGTTGACGGGTTTTGCGATGGCCCTTCGGTTTGCCATCAGGACGTACGGCATCAAGATGGCATTCAAGGTCCCGTGATGGGCATCGTAGACCGCCCCCAGGGGGTGGGCGAGGGCATGCATGGCGCCCAGGCCGCGCTGGAATGCGGTGGCCCCCATGGAAGAAGCAACCAGCATCCGGGTCCTGGCCTCGATATCGTTGCCGTCGGCAACGGCAGCAGGCAGGAATTCCTTGATCAATCGAATCCCTTCCACGGCAATACCCTCGGCCATCGGATGGAACAGCGGCGAACAAAATGCCTCCAGGTTGTGGGACAACGCATCCATCCCGGTTGCCGCGGTCAGCATGGGAGGCAGTCCGATGGTCAATTCGGGATCGAGAATGACGCAGTCCGGGCACATTTTCGGATGAAAGACAATCACCTTGCGGTGGTCGTCCTCGTTGACAATCACGGCGGCGCGACCGACTTCCGAACCGGTCCCGGCCGTGGTAGGGACGGCGATGACAGGCGGGATCAGGCCGGCCTCCGCCCGTTTCCAGTTCTCGCCAATGTCTTCCAGGTCCCAGATCGAACAGGGCTGGTTCACTCCGACCGCCACGGCTTTCCCGGCGTCAAGCCCGCTGCCCCCCCCCAGTGCGATCACCCCGTCATGGTGGCCGGACTGATAGGCGGCGATCCCCCTGTCGACATTCGTCCCCGTTGGATTGGGCTTGATATCGCTGAAAATGCGGACCCGCAACCCCGCATCGGTGCAGGTGTCGACTATCTCCCGGGTCATGGGCAGCGCGGCAACTCCCGGGTCGGTGACCAGCAATGGAGCGGACAGGTTGAACTGCGCACATACTTCTGCGATTTCTCCAATCCGGCCGGTGCCTACGCGCAGGGCGGTGGGATAGTTCCAGTTCGTGTTCATTGGCTTTAAAAAGGGGTCATTCGAAAAATCAGTGGATGACCAGGGAAAGCGGGCAATGGTCTGAACCCATCTGGTCATTCAGGTAGGCCACGTCCTCGATGCAGTACATCTCTGCATGGTCCATCAGGAAATAGTCTATGCGCCAGCCCACATTCCGGTCCCGGCCCCGGCTGATCATGTGCCACCATGAGTAGACATCCGTGATTCCGGGATTGCGTTCCCTCCAGGTATCGGCCCAGCCATCTTCCACCAGCCGGTCCATCCAGGCGCGTTCCTTGGGGTGGAAACCAATTTTTCCATCATTTTCTTTCGGCCGGGCGATGTCGATTTCGGTATGGGCGACATTCATGTCCCCCCCCACGATCACCCGATGTCCTTTTTGCCGGAGTGCATTCATATAGTCATGTACACGGTCGTAGAACACCAGCTTTTCCTTCCAGGCCTGTTCACTTTTCCCGCCGTTGGGAAAATAGATTGAAAAAAGGTCCCAGGTCTTCCGGTCTTTCTCCAGGCACAGGTGGGAGATGCGGCCCTCATCGGCGTTGGGCGCATCGGGTACAACCGTGTTGAAAGCGGTCTCCCCCACCTGCCGGGCCAGTGCCTTGGCAATCCAGATGGATGTCCCCGCATACCCTTTTTTCTCGGCACTGCTGTAATACTGGTGATACGCTTCGTGTGCCGTCAAAAACGGGCTGAACTGGTCCGGGGTCCCCTTGATTTCCTGGACCATGAATACATCCGGTGCGTGCTCGCTGATCAACTGCTGCAGCGCGCCCTTGCGTTCCACGGCACGAATGCCGTTGACGTTCCAGGTAATGAGTTTCATGGCATTGCTGGCGGTTTGAATATGGTCACTGGATTTTACACAGCCTCATCATTTTCGGATACAGTATCACAGTCTGAAAACAGGTCAGCAGTGCCGGAGATTTATCGTCTGCCTGCCATGGTCCATCGTATTGGAATAAATTGAAATGACAATCCCGTTGCAAAGCAAGCTGCCAGCGGTCGGCACGACCATTTTTACCGTGATGTCCAAACTCGCGGCGGACCATGATGCGATCAACCTTTCCCAGGGATTTCCCGATTTCGAGCCCGATGAAGGGCTCGTCCAGCGGGTGGAATATCATCTGAGAACCGGAAAGAATCAATACCCTCCCATGATTGGTGTGCCGGAACTGCGTACCGGGATATCCCGGAAACTGAAACGCAACAGTCATATCGATGTGGACAGCGAAACTGAAATCACCATCACCAGCGGAGCCACCGAAGCCCTGTTCAATGCCATTCAGTGCCTGGTGCGGCCGGGGGATGAGGTGGTCGTATTTGATCCGGCCTACGATTCATATGAACCCGCGGTCTCCCTGGCCGGGGGCAGGACCATTCACGTCCCCCTGATTCTTCCCCATTACCAAATCGACTGGGACCGCCTGCAGGAGAGCCTCAGCGCAAAGACCCGGCTGGTCATCATCAATTCTCCCCACAATCCGAGCAGCAGCATCCTGAAAACGGATGACCTGGACCAGCTTGCCGAAGCCATTCGGCCACTGGACTGTTATGTGCTCAGTGATGAGGTGTATGAACACATTATTTTTGACGGGGAAACCCATGCCAGCGTGCTGACCCACGACGAACTGCGCCGGAAGGCCATGGCGGTGTTTTCCTTTGGAAAAACCTATCATGTCACGGGTTGGAAAATAGGGTACTGCGTGGCCCCGCCGGAACTGACCGCGGAGTTTCGCAAGATACACCAGTTCAATGTCTTTACGACCGCCACTTTCATACAATGGGCGATTGCTGACTTCCTCGAATCGAATCCACAGAATTATCAGCAGCTCGGTGAGTTCTACCAGGCCAAACGGGACCTGTTCTGTTCTTTGGTCGAGCCGTCCGGATTCCGTTTGCTGCCTTCGCGGGGAACCTATTTTCAGTTGGCGGACTACCGTGAAATTTCCGCGCGCAAAGACATGGACTTTGCCCACTGGATGACCGTGGAAAAGGGCATTGCGGTCATTCCGTTGTCGCCGTTCTACCAGACTCCCCCTGACTCAACCATCGTGCGGTTCTGTTTTGCCAAACAGGATGATACCCTGCGACAGGCCGCCGAGATCATCAATGCCATCTAGCGGCCGGTCTGCCATGGGGGAGAAGCTGAAAGTTTCCCTTGTCCAGGATGAGATTGCCTGGCAGGACCCGGCCGCCAACCGTGCGCGGTACCAGGATCATTTCGCAACCATCGACGATACGGACCTGGTGGTTCTGCCCGAGTTTTTCAGCACCGGTTTCTACATTGATCCGAAGGAAAGGTTTGAAACCATGGACGGAGAAACGGTGGCCTGGATGACCAGGTGTGCAAAAAGTCTGGACGCCGTGGTTACGGGCAGCCTGGTGATGCAGCTGGAAGAGGAATATGTGAACAGAATGATCTGGGCGCGGCCCGACGGCACCCTGGACTGGTATGACAAGCGACACCTGTTCCGGTTCGGCGGTGAGCACCGGAACTTCACCGGAGGCAACCGGCGCATGGTGCTGGAATTGAATGGCTGGCGGGTAGCGTTGTTTGTCTGCTACGACCTGCGCTTTCCCGTATGGTGCCGCAACACGGGGGACCACGATATTGCACTGTATGTGGCAAACTGGCCCGATGCACGGCAGTACGCCTGGGACACGCTGATCCGGGCCCGGGCCATTGAGAACCAGGTGTATGTGGTGGGGGTCAATCGCCTGGGTGAAGATCCGGTCGGCAATACTTTTTCAGGCGGCAGTGCGATTCTGGATTTTTGGGGGAAACCCATTGAAGACTGCCGGGACAGCAGGCTTGTCGTCAATGCAGAGCTGTCCCGGGAATCCCTGGAGGAATGCCGGGTCTCTTTTCCCGCATCCATGGACCAGGATGTCTTTCAGATCCGGGATTGAGTCATTCTGTCCGGCTCCACGGCCGGGAGGGGTTCCGCCCTGTTTCGGACCACCGGGCATTCCGGGACCGCAATGGTCACCGGCCGGGCATTCATCCATTGCTCCCGGCCCGCCCGGGCCGCGCAAAGATGCGCATTGTCTCCAACAGCGGGACGGTCCATGGCCCCCGCCCGGGCCGACGGGACTGAGTTCATTTTCCAGGGTGCGGGCAGGGTTGCAATCGGGCAGTGGACATGGCAGTTTCATCGGCAGCGCTGTTTTTGCAGACGAATAAACCGGTATCCCATGCGACCCACGTTGGTGACCACTGACCAGAAAGGCAACTGGCGAGTTTCCAGGCGGTTGCTGCCTTATCTCTGGAATTATCGGGTCCCCATCGCGATCGCATTGGTTTGCCTGGTGGTTGCACGGGTTTCGAACGTTGCCGTGCCGCTCGTCCTCAAGGAAATCGTCGACCGTCTCGAGATGCCGGACCGGGCATTCCTGGTGGTTCCCCTGTCGTTGTTGATCGGCTACGGCGTGTTCCGGTTCAGTGCCATCCTGTTCAACGAGCTGCGAAATGCCGTTTTTGGCCGCGTGGGAGTGAAGATCATTCACCGGATTTCCATGACGGTTTTCAAACACCTTCACCAGTTGCCGTTACGGTTTCACCTGGACCGGAAGATGGGAGCATTGTCCCGGGACCTGGAGCGGGGAAACATGGCGGTCACCAATTTCCTGCGCATGATCGTATTCAACATTGTTCCCGTGCTCATTGAAATCGTGATGGTGCTGGGTATTCTGTGGCGCCAGCTGGATTTTCGTTTTGTGGCCGTGACCCTCGTTGTGATTGCCATCTACTGCGTTTTCACCTTTTCCGTCACCCGTTGGCGAACCCGGTTTCGGGTGCAAATGAATGCGTCCGATTCCGCAGCCAACACACGGGTTCTGGATTCACTGATCAATTACGAGACGGTGAAAGTCTTTGGGAACGAGACGCTTGAACACCAGCACTATCACCGGTCGCTGCAGGACTGGACGGAAGCCTCGCTCAAGAACAACCTGTCCCTGTCGTACCTGAACACGGGGCAGGGCCTGGTGGTCGCAACCGGTCTTACCCTGTTGATGATTCTTGCGGCACAGGGGGTTTCCGATGGCGAGTTGACCCTGGGCCAGTTTGTCATGATCAATGCGTTCCTGATCCAGCTGTATATCCCGCTGAATATCCTGGGTTCAGTCTATCGTGACCTGAATCATTCCCTGGTCGATATGGAGCGGATGTTCGACTTGCTGGATGAGGACCCGGAAATCCTGGAGCAGGACAATGCGACCCCCCTGGTGCTGACCAACGCGGAGGTCCGTTTCAGGCGCGTCAGTTTCGCCTACCGCCCGGGTTACCCGGTACTTCAGGATATCGACTTCACGATTCCCGGCGGCGGGACACTTGCCGTGGTGGGACCTTCCGGTGCAGGAAAAACCACGTTGTCCCGACTGTTGTTTCGTTTTTATGACCCCGATCACGGAAACATCTCCATTGATGGCCAGGACATACGGAGCGTTACCCTGGACAGCCTGAGGGGCCCGATGGGGATGGTGCCCCAGGATACGGTGCTGTTCAACGAGACCGTGGGATACAATATCGGTTATGGAAAGCCCGGAGCCGGCATCGATGAGGTCATTCAGGTTGCGCGCATTGCACAGATTCACGATTTTATCGAACAGCACCCCCAGGGCTACGATGTTCTGGTCGGGGAGCGTGGCCTGAAACTTTCCGGCGGTGAAAAACAACGGGTTGCCATCGCCAGGGTCGCGTTGAAGGGGGCTCGCATTCTGGTGTTTGATGAGGCCACCTCATCCCTGGACAGCCGCTCGGAAAAAGCCATACAAAAAGCGCTGGAAAATGTTTCGCAAGACTGTACGACCCTGGTGATCGCCCACAGGCTGTCCACGGTGATCAATGCGGATGAGATTATTGTCCTTGACAAGGGCCGGATCGTGGAGCGCGGGAATCACGAAGCGCTGGGGAACAGGGGGGGACTGTACGCACAGATGTGGAAGATACAGCAGCAGGAGGACGACCGGGCCTGGTGAGGACTGCGGAAAAAAAGATCGCCGGGATTCCTGTCTCGCCGGAGCCGCCGGGAACTTCGGGAAGCCGTTGTGAAAACAGACCGGTGAGCCCTTTTCGTGGTAATGTACCGGCAGTGGCCCACCCATCATGACCGATCATTTCAGGCAATCATGACAACAAAATTTTCTTCCGGGTTAAGCCGGTTTGACCTTTCCGGCAAAACGATTATCGTCACGGGCGGAGGGTACGGTTTGGGCAAGACGATGGCCGGAGGGCTGGCTGCTGCAGGTGCCAACGTGGTGGTGGCGGGCAGGACGCAAAGCAGGCTGATCGGGACCGTGGAAGAGATTGTGGAAAATGGCGGAAAGTCCATGCATTGTGTTACAGATGTCACCGACCGTGCCAGTTGCCGCCAAATGGTGGCATCCGCGGTCCGTGAATATGGAGGCATCGAGGGGATCGTCATCAATCACGGTGTGATCGAGGTGGGCGCACCAACGGAGACTTCCGAGGAAGAATGGCATCGGGTCGTCAACACCAATTTGACGGGTTGTTTCTATTGTGCCCAGGCGGCGGGCAGGCAGCTCATCGACCAGGGGAACGGCGGGTCCGTCGTCATGATCTCTTCGAACGGCAGTCTGGTGGCATTTGAAGGACTGACCGCCTACGGCGCATCCAAGGGAGGGGTGGATATGCTGTGCAAGCAGATGGCCATGGAATGGGGGCGGTACAACATTCGGGTGAATACGGTCAATCCGGGTTACACCACCCATCCCATGGGAGGAAAATATGAAATTCGCACGTCCCCCGAACTGGAAGAGGAGATATTGAAATGGACCCCCCTCGGGAGAAGGGGAAACCCGGAGGATTTTGTCGGGCCGGTGATTTTTTTGTGCTCGGATGCGTCGAGTTTTGTCAATGGACACATGCTGGTCGTGGACGGCGGGTACTGTGCGTTATGAATGGTGGCACCCGAATCCGGGGTATTCGATGCGGGCAGGCGTTCAATGGACGGTTGTCCCGGGCAGGAATTGCGATAGACCCGATTGACCGGGAAGCCGGGTGCTGCGCAACGTCCGCATGTCTTCGGCATGCTGCCCTCGGCCGCTCCCGGCTCCAGCAGGAGGATGACGCATATGAATGAACTGAAGGGGAGTGAGGGCGGGTGTCTTTGTGGTGCGGTCCGGTATCGCCTCGAAGAAAACCCGATGTATATCCAGGCCTGTCATTGCACCGACTGCCAGACCGTGAGCGGCAGTGCATTTGTGGTCAACCTGTGGATCGAGAAGGCGAATGTGGCCCGGCTCGGCGATCCCCCGGTATCGTTTATGAATACGGCAGGCAGTGGAAAAGGCCATGAGATATTCCACTGCGAAAAATGTGGCACGGATGTCTTCAGCAAGTATCATGCCTCTCCGGGGGCGGATCTCATGGTGCGCGCAGGCACGCTGGATGATACGTCTGGAGTCGAACCCATGGCCCATATTTTCACGCGGTCGAAACAAAACTGGGTTCAGATCCCCGATGACAAACCCGATTTCAAGGGATTCTACCGGGTTCGCGACCTGTGGTCTGCACAGAGTGCAGAGCGTTTGACCCGGTTGATCAAACAGACATCGGGCCGTTGATTCCTTTAACTCATTGAACAGAACATGAAAGCGATATGGTATGAAACACCGGGCGTGGCCCGGGAGGTGCTGCAGTTCGGGGACCGGGTGAAGCCGGAGCCCGGCCCGGGAGAAGTCCTGGTAAGAATTCGGGCCTCTGCAGTGAACCCCTCGGATGTCAAAAAACGGGCGGGTGCACAACCGGCCGGATTTGTCGACGGCTACGTGATTCCCCACAGCGATGGTGCCGGAGTCATTGAATCCGTGGGAGAGGGCGTATCAGGCGACCGCGTTGGTCAGCGGGTATGGGTTTACCAGGCACAATTTGCCCGCCACTGCGGGACCTGTGCCCAATATGTCACCTTGCCATCCATGCTGGCCGCCAGCCTGCCGGAGAATACGGGATACGACATCGGGGCCTGCCTCGGCATCCCGGTGATGACCGCGCACCGTTGTGTGTTCAGTGCGGGCGATTTGTCGGGCAAAAATGTGCTGGTCACCGGGGCATCCGGCCGTGTGGGTTATTATGCCGTGCAATGGGCAAAAATGGCCGGTGCCAGAGTGATCGCTACGGCAGGCAGCGAGGAACGCTGCAGGGTTGCTGCGAAATCCGGTGCCGATGAAGTGCTGAACTACCGCAATGACCACCTGGTCCGTGATATTCTTGGCATGACGGACCAGGCAGGGATCGATCACATTGTTGAGGTGGAATTTGGAATGAATGTGGGAACCAGTGCCGCGGTCATCAAAAACCGGGGGACCGTATCGACGTATTCCTCTTCCCTGGCCCCCGAACCGGCCATCCCGTTTTATCCATTGATGTTCAAAAACGTATCGGTCAACATGGTGCTGGTCTACAATATGCCGGATGCGGCAAAAGAGCAGGCTGTCGAAGATATCCATACTGCCCTGGAACAGGCCAGGTTATGCCATCGAATCGCCGGGACCTGGTCCCTGGAAGAGACCGCAAAGGCCCACCGGGCCGTAGAGGGAGGAGGGATGGATGGCTGTGCAGTGATTGAAATCGAATGAGGGACGGGCCTGCCCGGAGCATGATTGCCAATACGCCAAAGCCTCCCTACTACGCGGTCATTTTTACCAGCCTCCAGACGGAAAATCTGAAGGGCTATGGCGAAATGGCTGAGCGGATGGAAATGCTGGCCAGGCAGCAACCCGGTTATCTCGGGTTCGAGTCAGCGAGAGATGGTCTGGGTCTGGCGGTTTCCTACTGGAAGGACGAAGCTTCCTTGCTGGCCTGGAAAAGCCATGTTGAACACCAGGTTGCGCAGAAGCTTGGAAAAAAGACCTGGTATGCCTGCTACAAGACCCGGGTCTGCCGGGTTGAAAGGGATTATGGCGCCGGTGAATCCACGCCCGAGACCTGATCTACTCCCGCGTGCACGCAATGTCCGGGTAAGCGGCTGACCGGGTTCCGGCAAGCGGCTGATTGTTTTCGGCATGATAGGTGAACACCAGGGAAGTCTTGATGTCATCGGTATTGTTCCGGCCGGCGGCATGCAGTGTGCGGCTGTGAAAAAAAAGGGCATCGCCCCGGTGCAGTTCGGCTGCGACGGCATTGTTGATCATTTTCTGGTTGGCGGGCAGGTCCTGGCGCAGGAACAGGGCGCCGTCGAACCGGCCCCGGTCGATGTGCAGCCGGTGTGAACCCGGAATCAGTTGCAGGCCGCCGTTGTCTTCATTTTCATCGGTCAGTGCCAACCATACACTGACCAGGTCCGGCTGGTCGAATAACCAGTAACGGATGTCCTGGTGCCACAGGGTGGCACTGCTGAACCCCGGGTGTTTGGTCATGATGCAATTGTGATGATTCTGGGATACCAGTACCTGGCCGGTGTCGAGCAGTTGCCGGATCCGTCCGACCACCCCTGGATTCCGGGCCCACTGCCGGAAGACGGAATCCCGGGTATAGGCATTCAGGAATCTTCTTGGGGTGTTTCCGCCCGGGGACAGCCGGTCTGTGGGGGACCCCGGATACTGGACATCCGTTTCAAATTCCACCGGTGCCAGCGGTGGTTCCATGATTTCCCGGATGACCTGCAGCATTCGGGAACAAATCTCCGGGCCGGCGAGGGATTTTTCGATCACGTATCCCTGTTCATTGAATTGCCCGACCTGGTCCCGGGAAAACAAGGCACCCGCACTCATGTCAGGTTGGGCACATGATCCCGTTTGATGCATCCCATGGCGACCGCATGTTTGTGTGCCAAAATCATATCCGGAAAATTCAGGGACCCTCTCGTGCCGTGTCACAAAGCGGCACACAACCGTTGCGAGACCGGCCCTTTTGAATCCAATTATACTATACTCCAGGATGTGTCGCCCATTGAATCCTGCCGGAGGGTTTTTCGTTGGACAGGTTTCTGCGGATTCCCGCCGGATTTCCCGGCACCAGGTCCCCTTCCGGCCTCCCCGGATCCGGCAGAAATGCCCCGGTCCGAACGATTTCCCGGGACCCGCCCGCCGGCGGCGGCGCTGCAAAGCGGATATCCCGGACATGACCGGGTTCCGGGCCGGCCGGAACCCTCCGCTTTCGCGGTTCATCCAGGGAGAAGCAAGACGGCCCCGACCGGGGCCGGGTCAGGCTGCGAGCAGCCGGACCGCAGAGCGCATCTGCTCCGGCCTTCCGGCCTCGATGGCAT
>WTGA01000060.1 GCA_011523765.1 Gammaproteobacteria bacterium | reverse complement strand
CATGGCGAATGACACCGGACTCCTCGGCAATCCCTCGCAAGAATTGTCCGTAGAGCCCTGCGTCGATGTGGTAGGCGTAGTTCAAGATAGTGTTCAGGCTAATGGCAAACCTGTTGCGCAAAGCCGCGGATGTTTCCAGACAGTATTCTCCGTAGCCCCGGGCCAGCCCCAGGAGGTGCCCCCTCAGCCAATAGTTCTGAAAGCCCACCGCCCAGTGTTCCCTACCGGCCCATCCAAAGGAACCGAAGTAGTTCTCGCCCAGGTTCCGCCAGTTCTCGAAGAAAATTCCAAGCTTGAAAGTCCCCTGAACGGCGCGGAGGAACTCGGGTTCACTCACGTTTATGTATTTATGGAAAAGATGTAGCGGTGGGATCGTCGCTTCGCCCACACCGACAGTTCCGATCTCATCGGATTCCACGAGAGCAATGTCCAGAGTCTTGCCGAAATGGTGTGCGAACATTGCCGCGGCCATCCATCCCGCCGTGCCGCCACCGGCGATCACGAGTTTCCTGATGCGCCCGTCATGCATGTCACGCCTCTGGAGGGTTCAGCCTTCCGGCACACATGTCCCGGACCTGTCGCAATTCACCAATCGGTTTGACGCAGGCAAGCCCGCACGTGCGATGGGTCCTCACCGTGTTGCGTGGACGCCGATGAAATTGACAGGCGCCCGGCCCCCTCATGTCATCGATTCGGGAGGGTCTTCCCGGGTGACGAGACTCGCTAGCCCAGCCCCGGTGAAATCGGGTGCCTGTATGTTCCACCGCGACCTGCCGATCAGGGTCTGGTCCCAGTTGGCCCGACTCGCGGCGGCAGACTCAAAATGCGAAGACAGGTCCTGCATGAAGCGGGGATTGCGGGGATGCCTGCCCTGCCTGTAGGGGGTCGGGCGAAGCACCGCACGGAATGCAGACTCTTGCCAGCCGGACTCGTGGACGACTGAAAGCCTCACCCATCCGCCTCAAGGAAACGGTGGACCACCCCTAGAGGGTGTTTCATGCGTCCGTTTCGCAAGTATCTGCGCCAGGCGAACTAACCGCCGTCAGCATCTAGCACCAATGCAGGGGCCTGCTCGGCAACTTGCGGAAAGGGAAGGCGAGTGTTCAAAGCGCTGAAATGAATTCACCGCATGTTCTCCGGGCTAAGCGCCGGGCCTGCCGGCGCGGCGAATCATGACCGTCGGAGTCGCAACAAGAGGCTCACCAAGTGTCGATGTCACTAATACTACCGCCGGCCACGCCGCCGATTTCCCGGTCCGACAGGTTCCGGCCTTCCGGCGGCAGGACCAGGTGAAAGTCCGTGGCGTTGTCTTCAAGGACACGGATGTTGATGCCATCCGGAATCGAAAGTCCGATGGCGTCCTTGATGGCTGCCTTCGGATTCTCCAGGAGTTGGGCGCGGAATGCTGTGTCCTCCTCGGCCTTGACAAGAATCTTTTGCTGTATCTGTGATGGGGTATTCATGTTCGATTGCCTTGTTTGGTGGTCGATGTACTAGGACGATGATACTATCAGACATCCTGATCTGATTCAATGCTCGCACCATGCGAGTTCGTTGGTCGCAACCGATTGATATTTCGTCTGAATTGAGGGGTCTGAAATTTCGATTCCCCCAGGAAATGGGACTAAAAGCGGCTTTTTCGGCGTTTTCCACCCGAAATCCGGAATTTTCACCCCATCCGGGCACCGGAGGGCATCCTGAGACCCCGGATCTGATGTATCACATTGATTTGATTGAGAATAAATGACACGAGCAAGCCGATATCTGGTATAATCCGGGTTCACTATTCACCACCAATCAGCCCAGGAGGCTTGCTCATGCCAAGGTTCAATGATGACATATTCTGGAACGAATATCAGCATTTCAGTGACCTGTCCAACATGTGTTGTCACGAGCAAATGATCTGTCCGGATCAGGTGATCCGATTATAAGGTTAATGTCTGGGGCGTAGCCCCGCTGTTTTGATAAAAAATCAATAGTAGCCGCCCGCCAGGGCGGAATCTCCGGTCTGGCAGTTCCCTTCCCCGGCAGGCTTGGCGGGAATTGCTGCACACTGGTCGAGACTGGGAACCACCAAAAAGGGTGGCCTCCTTAGGTGATCATGAAGTGGCTCCATATAACTGCAAATGGACACCTGGTTAGCGTTGCCGTGACTCTGACGGTGGGGTTCGCCACGCCGGTAGGCCAGGATCCTGGTTGATACCCCAGTCGATCATTTTCTCATAACGCCAGGATGACAACCTGCCATCCGGATACGATGTCGGAATCTCGGCCTGGAATCTGGACCTCCTTCCTGCGGGATCGTCCTCGGCAAAGAGTGCAACAACCCGGGCTTCGACGGAAAATCGCCTTGGCGCGCCGTCGCGGGTCGTCGGATCATTGAAAGCCGTGTGAAAGGTGACCCGGCATGCCGGATCCTCGATGCGGGAATCGTACTGCCTGAAGATCAGCGCCTCGCTCGGCTCCATTCCTGGAAAGTAGTGCCAGCATTGGGCCGTGTCATGAACGAGACGGTACTGCACCAGGCGGGTGGCAGGCTCGGTCAGGCGCCGTCCATCGGCACTGATCATGTCGCCGGCAGAGACGGTCGAATGGTCGCACATGGCAAGGGGCTTTGACTCGATCGCCTGCAGGGAATCCGTACTCCGCCAGACGTTGTAAACCCCGAAATGGCGGCCGTCCGGTATGGCAAGCACATCCTCGGCATAGGGAGTCAGGTCTGCGTGAGCTATTTCCGCATAGGTCCCGGCGCCGCCGGGCGAAATCGGCTCACCGACACGAAACTCGTGCTGCATGGTCCGTGCGGAAAGGCATCCTGTCGCTTCCATAACCAGTTCCGCGCAATGGTCGTAGAAACGGGAAACAACGCTATGGTGATCGCCGTAATCGATGTCGAGAGGCGCATGCACAAGTTCGAAACCCATGCGGCTGATGGTGGGAGCCTGTGCGAGAGACCGTGCGTCGTGAACACGGATCGGCTTGATGAGCAGCATTTCCGAAGGGGCGCCGCCCTCTTCGCGGCATGGCAGCCTGTATCCCCGGTATCCCGGCTTCACGAAGAGACCTTCCGAAACGACGAACGGCGTATCGGGAAACAGTGGAAGATTCCCCATGACGCTGACCCTGTCAAGCTGTCTGGCGCAGGGCCAGATCACGAAACTTCCCTTCTGTCGTCAGCAATTCTTCATAGCTTCCGGTCTGCACCAGTCTCCCCTGATGCAACACGTGGATGCGGTCTGCCTTTCGGATCGTGGACAGACGGTGAGCAATGACAAATCGGGTGCTTTTGGATTCCTCAATTCCTTTCATGGCCAATGCCTGGCTTCTGGTGTCCAGCCAGCTTGTCGGCTCGTCAAGGAATATGATCCGGGGCTTGTACACCAAAGCTGCGGCCATTCTGATCCGCTGGCTCTGACCGCCGGATAAGTTTGCCGAATTCTCGCTCACCGATGTATGCAACTGCATCGGCATGGCGCGAATCTCTTCGGCAACGCCGACCTGTTCCAATGCACGCCATGCATCATCCTCGGTGAGGTTGCTGTCTGTCCCGATGATGTTGTCGAGCACACTACCGGGGCGCAGAGGACTGTCTTGCATGACCACGCCCATCTGCCTCCTTGCGAAGCTGAAATCCAACTGCGCAAGATCCCGCCCGTCATAGTAGACTGCCCCGGAATCCGGCTTTTCCAGGCCAAGCAGGAGCCGCAACAAGGTCGTCTTGCCAGCACCGGATTCCCCGACAATCGCGACAAACTCGCCTGGTTTCGCGCTGATCGAAACATCTTCCAGCACCTTTCCACCCGCAGCATAAGCGTGGCTCACCCGGTCGAGCAGTATCCGGCCGACCAGTTCGGTTCGGGCCCGTTCCGCCGTTCTTGTAGACACAGGACTTGCCAGGATGGGCAAGACCTGATCACAGGCCGGTTTGATCAATGCAACGGCCGGGGCTGCATTACCAAGCATGACGACCGCCATGCACAGAACCATGACTGCCGTGAACACTGCAAGGAAATCTGCCGTGTCCACTCCGCCTTCACCCTGCATGGCAACTGTCGAGAACAGGACTGCGGCTGCCAGGGCGGGTACCGCCGCACCGAATGCCGCAAGGTGCTCGCCGAGCATCGACAGCCGTATCTCCGCCTTCTTGTGGTCATGATACCGCCGTGCCCAGGCAGCGAAGGCCGAGTCCTCGGCAGCCGTGACACGCAACTTGGAAATTCCCATGAAGAACTGCTGAGTGTCGCCGGTGAGCCGTCGCACGGTCTCCAGGTATTGACGCTGGGGGTCGATCAACAGAATGCAGAATGTGGCCGTTACGCCGATCATCGCGACAGAAAGCAACAGGACGATCCAGCCCAGCCAGATATCGTAGAAAAACAGAAGTCCGAGTGCAGGCAACAGGAACAGCGTGGACAACACTCCATCGGCCGTGACTCCTGCAACCTGGTCTCTGACATCCTGGAACATCATTGATCTTGCCGAGAGTTCACCGGCAGTGTAGCCGCGAAAAAAGCCGGGGTTCAGGCGCAGCAGACGATCCCAGAGCAAGGAGCCAAGGCGGGCGGCGACACGGCCTTCAAACCTCATGAGCGCCGTTCCCCGAAGAATGTGGAGCAGGGCCACGAGCAAACCGGTTCCAATGAGGATTGCCGCCAGTTGCAGGAGCGGCACGGCATTGCCGTCCGGTACTGCCGCGCCAACCAACCTGCTGACCACGAATGCAGGTGTCAATGCGAGCGTGCCGGCAGCAATACCTGTCAGGACAAGCATGGTGACATCACCTGCCACACCACAAAACCCGGCACGAAACAGGTCCCCCAGGCTGGCTGCGCCTTGTGCTCCATTGTCGGGCAGTCTTGGATACAGATAGTGCACATCCTGGAACGAGGCGGCGGTCTTGCCGTCCGCCAGACTCGACTCTCCGGTCGAGGGGTTCACAACGCGGTAGCGACCGGTCGGCCTGGGCAAAAGCGCCAGAGGCTGTCCGTCTTGACGTCGAATTGCCAGCATGGCTCCGCAGTCTGCGAGCCACCAGCATCCTGATGTCGTCAGCCGCACCTCGCGTTTGCGTAACGCCGATGCGTCACAGAAATCGGCCAACGTGGGTTCCTCGTTGCCGGGAGTAACCGGCACGTTGATCGAGAACCCCTCTCGCCTGCCAATCATGCGCAAGGCCCCTGCCATGGCAGACTCGTCTTTCGCCGACCGAAACACGGGATTGTAGAGCGCTTCCAGCCTTGTCCTGGCTCGCACCTTTTCATCTCGGCGCATTGTAGTCTGGGCGGTCTGGAGATTTGCCTCGTCAGCAAGCAGCAGCCTCCGGTTCAGACTTTCCGCGTCGAGCAAGGTCTCGTGAAATCCCGGCAAGGCTTCGTCCATAAGTTGCCGTGCGTCGAGTTCGGAGGTGGTCCTGCAGTCGAAGGTCTCCTCCCCGTGCAGACGGATCCAGACATCCCGGGAGACGGGAATCAGGTCGTGGCGTCCGGTATCCACAAGATCGAGAAAGTCAGCCCCCATACCGCATCCATTCAGCCAGACAACCCCATGGCCGGGTGAGGCGACACCTCTTCCCGTCATGGACCCGGGACAAAGACGAAGTTCCGTTGCCGGAGCGCCTTGCATGTCACGGGATACGGCCGCAGACATGGACTCGATCCAGAAATCGACATGCCTGTCGAATTCCCGCCTGAGTGCATGGTCATAGTCCGCCAATGCATCAAGCAGGGTTTCAAGCGTCAGTCGGCGCAATCTGGATCCTTGCAATCCCTTGGCAACCAGCTTCATTGAATGGCCGGATTCATCCACACTGAAAGCCAACTGACCGACTTCAAGACGAACAAAATGCTTGTAGGCGGATGCAATTCGTCCAGACTCATGCTCGGCCGCCAGCACATCGATGGCCCCTTCCTCGACATACCATGCATAACCGGACTCCCACAGATTCACCGGTCGTCTTGCAACAGCCGCAATCCTATCCCCGCGTTCGAGAAACAGTTGGTCCAGACCGGATTGCGGGCGCGACTCATTCACCACGAATCAACCTCCGGTACATGTCGTTCGAGGTGTACAGCTCATCGTGAGATCCCTGCTCGATGATACGGCCGCCGTCGACAACCATGATCTGGTCCGCATCACGGATCGTACTCAGGCGGTGGGCAACGATCAGGCAGGAGCACCCGCGGCGGCGAATGTTGTCGTCAATCATCAATTCAGTAACGGGGTCGAGGGCGCTCGTGGCTTCGTCGAGGATCAACAGCGATGGATTGTTGACCAGCGCCCTGGCAATCTCCAGCCGCAGTCGCTGACCGCCGCTGAAATTCCGTCCTCCCTCTTCCACCATGGATTCGTACCCTTCGGGTCGACTGATGATTTCCTCGTGAATCGATGCATCCCTGGCGGCGGCAGTCACGTATTGATCCGGAATGGTCCTGTCCCACATGGTCAGGTTGTCGTTGATACTGGCTGCAAACAGAACCGGATTCTGGTCGACGATGGCAATTGACCTGCTGAACACTTCACGCGGGATATCAACGAACGAATGGCCGTCGAACAGTATTTCTCCCGACCAGGGCACGTAGAGGCCCGCCGCCAGCTGGGCGACTGTCGTCTTGCCCGAACCGCTGGTGCCAACCAGTGCAATGCGCTGGCCAGGCTCAATGGTCAGGCTGAAATCCCTGACCAGCGGGTCACGGTTTTTCTGATATCCGAAGGTCACCCCCTTCATTTCAAGCTTGCCGATCAATCGCAACCGGCCCTCGCCGATCATGGATATCCTCTGCTCGCCGGAGCCACCGGATGCCGGCGGCCTTTCGTTCGGTGCATTGATCACATCGTCCACCCGTGTCAGGTCGGCCTCCAGGGTCTCCAGCAAGTCAGAGTATTGCCCGACTCGAGCAATTGGACGAATGAAGTTGTCGGCAAGTATGTAAAGTCCCATCAATTGGCCGAGAGTGATATCCCCCCGCGTCATCAGCCAGCCGCCAAGACCGAACACCACCGCTGCATTGAGCAGATGAAACAGGTGCGGGAACGAGGATGCCACATGCCCCAGTTCCACGAATTCCTGGCGAGCGGAAAGTTCACGGGCCTGCCTGCCGCTCCAGTCCGAAAAGAAGTCGTTCTCCCGGGCCGTGGCTTGCAGACTCTCGACTGACCATAGACCGGCAGCGCTGATACCAACCAGCATGCTCTGTTCCCGGCGCAGCCGGTGGTTGTGATCGCGGCGCAAACGAGCCAGCAATCGCGTCATGGCGAAGCAGAACACTCCCATGCTGGCGATCACGAACGCCAGGGGCCAGTACCAGACCAGCATGACTGCCAGAAACGCCGCGCTCATGATCAAGTCGACAGATAGACGCACCAGCTGTCCGGCGCCGATGTCCGCCACTTGGTCAATCGTTCGCAAGCGCAAGGTGAGGTCGCCCGCCAACCTGTGGGTGAAAAACCTGATTGGAAGGCGCAGCATTGTGTCCAGAAATCTGTCGGACTGCGTGATCGAGAGGCCAATCACCAGATCGCGCAGCGAACGCATCTGCAGCCAGGTCAGAAGATAGGCGAATGCGCCAGCCAGAAGCGTACCCGCTGCCAACGTCCAGCCTAGTTCGGCCTGCCCGGATTCCAGAACGCGATCCACAAACAGCGCCAGCAGGAGCGGCAGGGCCAGCAGCACAATTGCAAGCAGCAATCCGAGGACTGTCGTGCGCACCAGCAGGGATTTGTGAACGCGCAGCCAAGGCCAGAGCCTTTCCACGATGCCGCGTCTGGTGCCTCGCTGCTTGAATTCGCCACCGGGTTCGAGCAGCAGGCTGACCCCGGTGAAGTGGCGGTCGAATTCTTCCCGATCGACATTGCGGTGCCCTTCGGCGGGGTCATTGAGAAAGAAGCGCCCCCCTGCCATGCCTTCAAGGACAACGAAGTGATTGAATCCCCAGAAAAGCACGCTCGGCAGCGGCAACGCTTCCAACTGGTCGACCCGACAGCTGTGACCGGTCGCTTCCATGCCAAAACTGCGTGCCGCCTGCGCAATATCCTTCAGGCTGGAGCCATCGCGGCCAACGCCGCATTGCTCGCGCAACTCCTCCAATGATATCCAGCAACCATGGTGCGCCAGCACGATGCCGAGACAGGCGGCTCCGCAGTCGGTGGCCTCCAGCTGCATCATCAGCGGGGTGCGGAGTGGTCGCCTGTGGAATTTCGGGATGCGGAATCTATTCAAGGAACTTGAACCTGACATGGCTCGTTGTGCCACCTTGGCCCGAGATCAGGCCGTTACCGCAACCAGTCCAATCATTGCCAGCAACAGGATCATCAGGGCCGTCCTGAACACGCGTTCATGCGGCGCCGACACTTTCAGCGGCTCGTCCATGGCCTCGGGCTGCGCCCGGCAAATCAGGGAGTCTATTCGAAACAATTTGTGAATGCCCTCCCGGAATTGAATTTCGCCCGGTCGCCCGGCACGCAGTCGTGCACGACTCACATGCCCGACGAGATTCGCTTGCTGTCTCGGGAAATAGTAAGCCAACCCGCACCGCAAGTCAAACCACAACCACAACCACACGGCATGTCGCGAGCAAATCAAGTTGTCCTCACAATTAGCACATGATCTATGTGCTACAGAACCGGACAGTTCTATTTGTTCCTAACAACCACAGAGTTATCCAACATCGGAGAATGATCCTGAAATTACATACCAAGCGGCTGCGGACGGTGGAGGAAATCCGTTTCATCATGGCCGAAGCCATCGTCTGGAGTGGTCACTTTACCGGGGATTGGGCGGTCACTCCAGCGTGGCCTGGGTGGTCAAATTCCGGAATGGTCAAACAGCGTGGAGCCGCTGAAAATGCGCCGGCAGCTTGGGATGGAAACGTCAGTTCAACAGGGGTAATATCACACACTGGTCAAAACCGGAAACCACCAAAAAGGGTGGCCTCATAAGGTAATCATGAAGTGGCTCCATTAGCTGCAAATTGACACGGGCCGTGTGATATTGAAATTATCGACGATTGCTGATGGAGAAAGGCATGAACGCAATGACGCAACTTCGGGACCTACTCGAGGTACTGTGGCCACAGATTCCCGATTCCTTGCTCGCTGGACGGGGTCGGGACCGGCTGTTGATGCGGGTCGGAGATTTTCCCGCAGCCGTCGCGGCGAACCTGTGCATCTTCGAGCTGAGACTCGATGACCCGGAACCGGCTGCTGACTTCTCGGTCACCGTGACCTCCTCACGGGTCCCGCACCACTACCTGGCGGGCACCGACGGGGCAGCAGCGACATCCAGGAAAGCCTGTCTCGACGCCTATCTGGCCAGCAAGCCGGAACCGTACAGATGGCTGATGCTCGAATACGATCTCATTGACATCCCAAAGGAGCGGAAAGCGGCTCCGGCAATCAATCTGCGCTCGGACGCTTCGCTGACTCCGGGTGGCGCGACATTCGAACCGGCTCGCCTTGCCGACACGCTCAGTGGTGTCTTTGGCCGGAGTGACGCGCGACATGAACACCGCGCGTTGTCCCGCGCTTTTTCTGTTCTGCCCCCCGGCGCAGTAGTCGTATTCGCCGCCGCCTTTCCCGAACGCACGCCCCGATCCGTCAGGCTGGTTGTCGCGGAGGTTTCGGCTGCCCAGGTGGGGCCGTTTCTCGATCGACTCGGGTGGCCGGGTTCGATCCCCACGGTTCTGCACTTCCTGTCGGGACTCCACGATGTCTCCAACCGCTTCATGATGGCGTTCGATGTTGCCCCTGAAGGCGCCCTGCCGCGACTGGGTTTCGAAATCTACCCGACTGCCGCCGGCGACCGGGATTTTCGAAGCTTGCTCTCGGCCTGGCACACTACCAGTAGCTACCATTGGCGCGGCCTGATAAATCGGCTGGTCGAAATGGAATTGTGCTCGCAGGCGAAGGCCGACGGGCTTCTGTCCTGGCCGAAGCAATGCTTCCTCTACGGGGCGAACGGAACCTACAGGCTGTGCATGGGTATCAATCACATCAAGATCGTGATGGACGCGGAGCATTTGCGGGCGAAAGCCTACGCAGGTCTACATTGCTCGCCAAGCGTCCCTTCGTAAGTGCGCCACCAGCGCACTTACCACATATCCGATTCAGTCTGGGGGCCCCGGCTTCGTTCAAACACGTTGAATAGGCTCGCTCACAAACCTATGCAACGCTAACCCGACTTCCGCAACTCGGCACCAAAAAAAATATAACGGATTGATTTAATT
>WTGA01000121.1 GCA_011523765.1 Gammaproteobacteria bacterium | reverse complement strand
TTGATTTAACAGTGTTTCAACGTCAAAGCCGCTCGATTTTCCTTCAGAACTTCAGTCTAGATATTCGGGCGGGGGATGCAAAGGGTATCCCGCCTCTTTCAATGTAAGGGGGAAAAAGGTAAGCTTTCCTGTCCCTGACTGTGAAGGCCATTTGGAGACCATTTGCAAAAAGTGGATGCCAGCGCTGACTGTTCATACTGGAACACCGAGGATTTCTTTCGGAATGCATCGGTTGCGGACCTGGAGAACTGCCTGGGGAAGGGGGCCGACCTGGACGCGCGGGACGAGGACCGCAGGACCCCTCTTCATTTGTCGGTCTATGCCAGGGACCCCGAAGTGGTCCGGGCCCTGCTGGGTGCCGGAGCGGACCTTGAGGCCCGGGACAGGGTCGGCAGGACCCCTTTGCACACCGCGGCTGCCAATGCCCCCGACCTGTCTGTCATCACGACGCTTCTGGATGCCCGTGCCAATCCAAACGCCCAAACAAAGAGTGGCATGACGTCCCTGCACCTGGCGGCGAAATACGCCACCGATCCCGCCATCCTTACCGCGTTGCTGGATGCCGGGGCTGGACCCAATATACGGGACAGCACCCGCTGGACGCCCCTGCACCTGGCGGCGAAATACGCCTCCAGCCCCGCTATTATCGCGGCGCTGCGGGCAAGGGGGGCAGAACCCAATGGGATAGACGGACGGAGCCGGACTCCTCTTCATGTGGCGGTGGAAAATGCTGCCAGCCCCGCCATCATCGCGGCCCTGATCACCGGGGGCGCCAATCCCAATGTGCGGACTGCGACTGGTTTAACCCCCCTTCACCTCGCAGTCCGTGCCAGGGATCCGGTCACTCTCGCCGCGCTGCAGGCCGCCGGGGCCGACCCCAATGCCCGGACCGGGGATGGCAGGACTCCCCTTCACCTGGCGGCGGCAAACGCTGCGGGCCCGGATATTGTCGCCGCGCTGCAGGCCGCCGGGGCCGACCCGGATATGCGAACCGCGGATGGCAGGACATCCCTTCACCTGGCCGTATACGTTCAGGACCCCACCATCATCACTGCATTGCGGTCGGTTGGGACGGATCCCGATGCCAGGGACGAATACGGGATGACTCCCCTTGACCTGGCCCTGGAGCATGGGGCCGGCCCTGACATTATTGCGGCCCTAAGATAGTGGCGGGCGGGTCCTGCTCCCCGGCCCGGGGCAGGGAGCGGCCGGATCTTCGGTTGAATTTCCAGGATAAAGAGAATATGACAGCATATTCTCGGATTTTAACTTCCTGTTCAAGAATTTTAGCTGAAATTCGGGGCTTTCCATTTTCCCCAGGCCGGTCTGTCAGTTCACTGGCACCCCCTGTGGTCCATGGTGGCCGCGCAACCGCCCGGTGCCCGCGATGGCCGTGCCCAATATGTTTTCCCGTCACCGTCCAGGGCATCCGGAAAAGTTCACCCTGCAGACCCCGGCCCTCCGGTCCGCGGGTTTTTCCGGCCAGTCACGGGTCGCTGGGCCCATTGCGCTTCCCGGGTCTCCGGCAGGATCCGCCACGTTCATACCGGGCTTATCCCGCATCTCCAGCGGGTTGTGCAATGATTGCAATGTTATCGCCGCGATGAACGTTACCCAGGGGCCGTTTGCACAACAAAAAACCGGGTTCCGGGGCCTTGACTGCCAGGGGCTCCCTGTCATGGTGCTGTGGATAATGGACCTGCCCAATGACCTGATCCCGGGAAATACTGTCGCCTAAATCGATAAACGGTTCATAGATCCCATCATCCGGGGCAATGACATAACACCGTGCATTCTTCACGTTGGCCAGGCGGGTCGGGCTTCTGCCCTGGTCTTCGGGAGAGACCGGGTCTCCGGACAGGATGCCATAATGCTTCAGCATGTTCCTGACCCCATGTTCTGCAAGACCTACAATTGCCGGGTTGACTTTTGCCGCCCCCCCGAGTTCCACAGAAAAATTTTGCACCCCTGCCTGCATAAATGCCGAAGTCAGGAATCGCCCGGTATCCGGATAATCGTCAAACAACACCGTTATTTCTGCACCGAAGGCCATTGCGGCTTCGAAATTCCGCTTTTCCGCCGCCTGATCTTCCAACCGGTCCACAAAGATGGTCGGCAGGTATTCCAGCGTGGTCCCTCCGGAATGCAGGTCCAGGTGGACGTCTGACAAGGGAACCAGTTCGGAGGTGATGTAGTGCGCGATGGTTTCAGTGAGACTGCCGTCATGCCGACCCGGAAATACCCGGTTCAGGTTCAATCCGTCGATGGGTGAACAGCGCAGCCCAGCCAGGACGGCCGGAATATTCAGGCATGGAATGATAATGACCCGACCGCGGATCTCTTCAGGCCGGAGCATCCTGGCAAGTTTCATCAGGGCCACCGGTCCTTCGTATTCGTCCCCATGGACCCCGCCGGTGAAAGTCATGGTTGAGCCGTCTGAATGCTTGATCACCGTGATCGGGATGGTTACCGTGCCGTACGCGGAATCGTTGGTGGACTTGGGTACGCCAAGGTAACCGACCTGTTTTCCCTCGGCTTCAAAATCGAGGTCACAACGAATGATGGTTTCCTGTGCCATGGGCCATTTTACCATGGCGGGATGGACGGATGAAAAGTCGTCATGTACTGTACACACCATGGCCTTGCGGCACTATAATGCCGGGTCAATGAATTTCCCTGGCAGTCCACCGCCCGGTGGTCCGTCCGGGGAGACTGTCCAGCCAGTCCCGGTATCCAGCATGAAATGCAGCCAGCCCAATCCGTATTCCGGTGCAGACCCCGAGGTGTCCGCACCGGGGGCAACGGTGGCCGGGCAGGCAAGCCAAGCGAGCTGGATATCGCCGGATTCCCTCCCCGGATGATTCCGGCATACCCCCGTGTCCGCACTTTTGTCCCACAGGCTGCTTCCCTACTGTTTCATCCTGGCAGCCGGAATAATATGGGGAAGCACTTTTTCCCTGGCCCTGATTGCCACAGCAGATGGAACGCATGCTGTGACACTGACCGCATGGCAGGTCATCTTGACCTCGTTTCTTTTTATTCTCATTTGTCTATGGGTCAGGAAACCGGTCTTTGTCCTCAGGCATCTCCATATTTATTGCATTCTTGCCGGACTCGGAATCATTTTACCTGACCTGCTCTACTACAGCGCCGCGCCGCATCTGTCTGCAGGCATCTTGTCCATCACGGTTTCCACTGTGCCCATGTTTACCTATGCCCTGATGTGGCTACTGCGTTTCGAGGGGTTGGTATGGAGACGGGCATTGGGCATCGTTCTGGGAATGGTGTCGATTTTGCTGTTGGTGGTTCCTGACCATGGTTTTGCCAGTGAGGATGCCAATATCTGGGTTCTTGTAGTCGTGATCTGTGCCTTGTGCTATGCCATCGAAAATGTCTATCTGGGTGAGGGGATTGAGGAGGAAATCAATATCCTTGAACTGTTGTCGGGCTCCAATATGGTTGCCGCCATCGTGATTTCCACGGCAATGTGGGGGTTGGGATACGATGTGCCCGCGGCATGGTTTTTTACCTCTTCTGCCGGAGCCCTATTCGGCATAGCCATCTCCAGCACGGTCGCCTACCTGATGTTTTTCTATACCATTCAGAAATTCGGGTCGGTATTTGCCAGCCAGGTCGCGTACCTGGTGACCATCTCCGGCGTGATATGGGGAATTGTGATTTTCTCGGAGCAGCATACGGTATGGGTCTGGATTTCCATTGTCGTGCTGATTGCCGGCCTGGCCCTGGTATCGCCCAGAACAAAAAGGGGAAATACCCGGGATTCCAAACCGGGCCGCTCCGGGGGGCAGGATCCGTCATTCAGCTAAAGGCATGGATTCGGAGCCCTGGCCATGCGGGGTCCCGGGCTGCAGGGTGAAACGGGACCGCCGGAGCGGGACTTGGCCCCGACAGCGATTTCAGGGCTGGAGACCGCGGGGCGTCTGCGGAATATCGTATTTCGCCTCTTTTTGCAAAGGCCCGTCCGGACAAGAACCGCGATGGTCCATTTTCTCCCTGGAGCCGGATTCCCGGAAGAAACCGGGTTGCGGTGCCGGGCATGCTTTCGCGGCCGGTACCGGGGCCGTCCTGGTATTGGTGTAAGATCAACGGGTTTCGGAATTCAGAAATGATGCGTTTTGACTCCATGTTTGATCCTGCAACCTATCACGAAACCCGGAAACCGCTGCTCCGGGCCCAGACCCTGCCTTCGCATTGTTATACCTCTCCGGAGTTTTTCCGGCGGGAGGTTGAAGCCATCTTCTCATCTGCCTGGCATTTTGTCGGACGTGAAGATGAAATCAGGGAGACCGGGGCGTACACGGTCATTGATGTCCAGGCGGGGTCCGTGATCGTGTGCCGGGACCGGTCGGGCGGATTGCAGGCATTCGTCAATGCATGCCGTCACCGGGGAACCCGGCTGAAAGACGGGCAGGGCCGGTGCAACCGTTTGGTTTGTCCCTATCATGCCTGGACCTATGGCCTGGACGGGTCGCTGAGTGCCACCCCCGGGTTTGGTGAACCCGAGAACTTCAATCGGTCGGAATTCGCCTTGCAGGGTGTACGGCTGGAAAACTGGGGAGGTTTCCTGTTTGTGAATTTCAGTGCGCAGGCCCCGCCCCTGCTTGAGTGGATCGGGGACATGCCGGCGGTATTTGCCGCACACCACCCCGAAGACCTGCGCTGTACCTGGAGGAAGGAATATCTGGTGAGGGCAAACTGGAAATTTCTGATTGAAAATGCCCTGGAGGCCTATCACACCGGAACGGTTCACGGTGAAACCCTGGGGACCCAGGATTCCGAGTTTGTCGAAACCCGTGGAAACTGGGATGCGTTGTATGTCCTGGGTGATCCAAGCAAAAGCATTGCCACACTACCCGGAGAGAACCAGGTCTTTCCGTTTGTTCGCGGCTTGAGTGGAAAGGCGTCCAGAGGGACCTGGTTTACGGTGGTCTATCCGGGTACCCAGATCGTGTTTTCCCAGGACTGTGCCTGGTGGCTGGACATGAAGCCGTTGTCCGTGGACCGGACACTGGTGACACTGGGGGGGTGTTTCCCGGCATCAACGGTTGCCATGGCGGGTTTTGAACAACAGGTCACGGCCTTTTATGAGAGGTGGTCCACCGCAACGCCCGAAGACAACCAGATCGCCGAAGCACAGCAACGCGGGCATGCTTCCGGCCTTGGCCTGCCGGGGAGATACTCAGGGACGGAGCATTGTGTCCATGCACTGGACAACTGGGTGCTCGACCAGGTGCTGGACTGAGCGGTCACGGATTTCAGGAAAGGTCCGGTACGGGTTCCCGCACTGGACTTGCGGGGCGTGAAAGGCGAGCCGGCCGGTGGGTACCCCTGAAAGGGGGCCGGGTTGCGGCAGCCGACAGGGGCTGATTCGAGGTCACGCAGCGGGGCCTGCCAACAAGGCATTGAGCCGGTTTGCGGCCTGGGTGGGACCGTGTTGTGATTGCATTTTTTTCGAAGTGGTGGCCAGTTTGTCCTGCATGGCGCAATCGGTCAGCAGGCGCTGGATATTGTTGGCAAGATCATCTCCGCTCCAGTGGTTGCGGTGCATTTTGATGCCATGCCCGGTTTCATCAACGCGTGTCGCATTGTCGTGACCGTCCCAGACATAGGGCATGATGATCGCCGGTGTCCCGTAATACAGGCACTCGGTAAATGAATTGTTGCCGCCATGGTGAATCACGGCATCCGCCTGCGCGATGACCGAAGGCTGGGGAAACCAGCTGCCCAGCCGGATGTTATCCGGAACCCTGCCATACTGCTCCAGATAGTCTCCGACATTGACCAGAACCCGCAATTCCCGGCATCCGAGATCGTCGATGATCCGCTGCAGTGTGCCCGTATCTCCTGACCCCAGTGACCCGAAACTGACATAGACCAGCGGCTTGTCGTCATGCGCCCGGAACTCCGGCACCTGGTAGTCCTGTTCATCGCGCACGCAACCCTGCAGATAATAGAATTGTGGTTCACACAGCGGCACGGAACGGTTGAACTTGACTGCCTCGGGATAAAGCAGCAAATTCAAGAACGGCGATGGCTCGCAGAATTGCCCAAGCGGGTAGGGCTCTTCGCCGCAACGGGCCAGGAAAGCATTGAAATCATCATGGATAGGCTGTATGACCGTATTGAATCGTGCGCGGTATTGCTCCATCGCCGTGAAATCGTTTTCACTGCAGCCCGACAGATGCGGTGGTATTCCCGTATCCCCGATCTCGTTTTCAGAACACGAGATCACGCGTACCCAGGGGACCGAGTGCTGTGCCGAATAACGTTTGATTGCGGGAAACACAATGACGTTGTCAACGCAGATCAAGTCGGGTTTGACCTTGTCCAGTACCCCGGGCAAGTCCTTTTCCGCCCATTTTGAGGTATCCACGATCGCCTCCCAGCAATCCCGGACGTACGTGTCAATCTGTGCAAAGGCGGTCTTGTCGAAATTGCCGATGTGCCCATTGATAAAATCCTGCCAGTATTTGGCCATGGCCTCCGGTTCCATGGGTTCCGACATGTTTACGAGATGCTCTTCGAATCCGTAGCCCTCGTAAATTCCTCCCATTCCGGGGTCGGTAAGAAAAACCGCTTTGTGGCCCTTGAGTTCGCATGCCTGGGCAATCCCCACTGAATTCAGGGCGGGGCCGAACGCGGCTTCGGGAAAAAAGGCGATTGTTTTTTGTCTGGACATGTTCATGGAATCCTGGGTTGTCGTGATGAATGGGCAGCACGCACGCTTCTTCTGCATCCGGCGCCGTTCCCGATTGGGACTTCACCCGCCTGTGTCCGCGGAACCCCGCGTCCTGAAAAAATCATGGTATCCGTCCATCCGGCGGCAAAGCGGTTTCGGGAGTTTTCCCGGCAGGCCCGGGGAATTGCCGGCCCGGCCCCGGGACGCCCGGGCCGGGGAAGCATCGAAGTATTGTAAACGGGTTCGCACAACGGCACACGCTGAAGTGATGGGGAATGCTGTATCGCGGATCATTGTGGACTGTACACCCGCAGTGAACGGAAGCAAAGCAGGAAAGGGACCACCGTGCAACGACCACGGCCATCCGCCATCCCCACCGGGGCCGGCGACCCGGCTCCAGGGCCGGCCGGGCGAGGCCGTGGCTTCCACTCCGATGGCTGGTACCCGGGAGGAAATCACCGGTTCCCGGAGATCAGTTTTTCCTTGGCCGTCTTGTTCATTTTCCGTATCTGGAATTCCCGGATGCTGGCGAATGAACGATCGGCGCATCCTTCCTGGTATACCAGGGTGACCGGTCGTTTTGACCGGACATACCGGGACCCCTTCCGGTCATCGAAATTGTGTTCCCGGATACGGCGCTCGACATTGGTGGAAATTCCCGTGTACAGGGAGCCGTCCCGGCAGCGCACCATGTAGACGAACCAGTCAGGCGAATCAGGCAATGACCAGTTCCCGGGCGCAGGATTTGCAAAAATATTGCCGGGTGCCGGTTGAAATCATGTTATGGACCCGCGTCGTCACCGAGTGCATCCTGCAGCCGCATTGGTATTCGAATCTCCGGTGCCTGCGTACCGGGATTCCGGACAGGTCAAAATTACAGGTCCGTACCGGTTTCGCTCCAAAATCCCGCATCACCTGTTTCCATTCCGGTCCATGGGGCCGGGCCTTTGTGCCGTACATGGTATGGACGATATAGTGCGACACTTCATGGGGCACCGTCTCTGACAGGTTTTCGGCAAAGTATTTTGCAAACAGGTGGGGATTGTATCTGAACTCGGGTCGGTCGTTTTGCACCCGGTACATCCCCGCAGCGGTTCCAGTGAGATTGAACCGAACCGGGATGAGGTCAAATCGTTCACCATAGATGTTTTCGGCGCGACGGATGAACTGGTGGGTCCGTTCAGTCACTTCAAGCCGCTGGGCCGTATCAATAGGCTGGATGATTGGCTGCATGTCATGGATTCGGTTGGTCACGGTGAGTATACGCGGGCAGGGATGGTTTTGTAGAATTAAAGGTCATCTTGATGCGAAGTGGTTTCAGATCCATGACATTGCCCGTGACCCCCCGCCTGGCCTTTTCGGAGCTTCCGGTGATTGACCTGGAACCACTCCTGCAGGATCCCCGCAACCGGCCTTGCATCGGCGCCCTGGACCGGGCATGCCGTGACCCCGGTTTTTTCTATGTGAAAAATCACGGCGTGGAATCCGGCCTGGTCGATGCCCTGTATCGCCAGGCAAAATTGTTTTTTGCCCGGCCGCAGGAAGAAAAAAACCGGGTAATGATTGACGCCTGCATGCGCGGCTACCTGCCCCCGGGTTACCGCAGTTATGAAGGCGAGGCCAGGGCAGGCACGAGCCACCAGGAGGGTTTCTGGATCGGCCATGAACGCCAGGACCATCCGGACCACCCGCTGGAAGGCCCCAACCAGTGGCCCGGGGAACACCTGGAACTCAAAAGTGCGATGCTGGCCTACTTGCAGGCGGTTGAGGGATTGAGCCGGGTATTGGCCCGGGCATTCGCCAGTGCGCTTGGCCTCGGACCGGGTGATCTGATTCCGCTGTTCGACAACCCGACCTCCAGGCTGAAACTGAATCACTACCCGCCCCAGGACAATCCGGCCAAAGAGAACGAAATCGGGGTGGTTCCGCACTGCGACTCCGGCGCATTCACGATTTTGTGGCAGGATCATCACGGCGGCCTTGAAATACAGAAAAAAGACGGTCATTGGGCGGGTGCGCCTCCCGTGGAGGGAACGTTTGTGGTCAACCTGGGCCATATTATGCAGGTCTGGTCCAACCACCGCTTTTCCTCGACTCCGCACAGGGTGATCAATCGCGGGGGAAATGACCGTTACTCCATCCCATTCTTCGTCAACCCCAACCCGATGGTCCGTATCCGGCCGTTGGTCCCGGATGGGGCGGCATCATCGGGATCATTCATGTACGGGGAATACCAGCTGGATCAATGGCGCCGGACCTTTCCCATCGCCAACATCCCCTGACCATTGCGGAGCAGGTCTGCCGGGAGGGGTGTGGGCTGCCCTTTATACACAAGTTTTGTCCGGGCGCAGCTGTTGATACAATCCCAACCGGCCGAGTCTTTCATAAGTCTGTGCGGTGATGGCCAGTACCGTATAGCCTTCCCAGATTTTCTGGTGGCCGGGCGGAGGATCGTGTTTGCGGTTCAGGTACCCTCCCATCCGGGCCATGGTGATGACTGCCCGTCCCAGGTTGTCGGGAGCCGGGAATTGGCGGTCCCGGGCAAAATCCTCAAGGGCCGCGATCTCCAGGTCCGAGAACAGCACTTCGACGGGCAGTTCGGGGGTCTTGCGGCCGAGCAGGGTCATCGCCATCAGGCGCCAGGCAATGACCGCCTTGATGGTGACCGCCCGTTCGATCCGCTCACCGCGTCGATGTCCCAGGAACTCGACTTTGCACCCCGACTTCAGGACCCGGTGCCAGTCCTCGATGCGCCAGCGCAGGCGATACCATTCGAGCACCTGTATCGCCTCGGGGGCCGAGGTCACCGGCACCGTGGTCCACAGGAACCATTCCAGGGGCACAACGCCCTCGGGGGCGGCTTCTTCGCAAAGATGTACCAGATTCAGGGAGACCGGTGCCTCTTTTCTGAAAGGACTCTCCTTCGGAGCCGGCAGGGACACCGTTTTCCAGCGCAGGGCCACCGCCGCAAGACGGGCAGCCCGGTTCGCTTTCGCCGGTTGCTTCCCGGTTCCCCGGCGGGCCGAACTGCGGGGGACCGAAATCTCCAGGGAAGCCCGGGAGGCAGACCGGCGGAGGTCTGCAAACAAAGACGGCTCCCCCTTGCCCAGGCGCCGGTCGTGTTTCGCCCGGACCAGCAGGTCCAGGTTGCCCAGGCGACGCTGTTCCACGAACAGGTCAAAGATATCCGCCTCCCGGTCCATGACCGCGATGGGACGCACCCCGTCCAGTTCATCGGCCAGTCGTGCCGTTTCCTGCAACCCCCGGACCCAGCGTTGTGTCTTGCGGGCCTCGGGCGGTGGGTTTTTCTGCGCGTTGCCGTCCGGCGCCTCGTACTGGATCTGGGGCACGCCCAGCGGAATCCCTTCGCCATTGACCACCAGCATCGAATGCAGGTGCAGGCCCAGGGTCCCCGATGAGCCCCGGTTCTTTCCGATCAGCCCCAGGCCCGCACAGCCCGGATGCTCCGCAAAGTTCAAATCCGTGCCGTCCTGAAGGCACAGCACCACCGACTGTCCCTGCATGCGCTGCAACGTGCGCTGCCGGTGGGGGGCGAGGATATTCACCGGCGTGACTTCACAATCCGCCGGTTGATCGATCATCCGGTAGTGTCCCATGACCATGGCCTTGTCCGATTGCGCGGCGGCTGGAAAGGACGATTGGG
>WTGA01000071.1 GCA_011523765.1 Gammaproteobacteria bacterium | reverse complement strand
CCCCGCCTCCACTCTGAAGTACAACACCCACCCTTTCCCGGGAATAAGGACGTAAGTAGCAGGTCCGTCCCCCCACAAGACACCCGTTCGAAATCAACCGGCTTCACCCCCGGGTCCCATGGGTCCCGCCATCTCCGCGCCTTGAGCATCCGGCGGCCTGTCTCCTGATCTACCGACAACCTCTGACCGGGTATCCACCCGGCTCTTGCCGCTCACGTCCGTATCCTCCGAATATTTCACAGCCTCAGCATCATGGGTTCCGGCTGGCTGCATTGCAGTGATTAGTAATCAAGTTGAATTAACAGAGGAATATCAGTTATGAAAATGTTAACAACCTTGGCCGCTTTGGTGTCGATGCTATTGGCATCCATGGTGGCGGTAGCCGAAGGGCCGACTGTGTACGGTCGGGTTGCTTTCGGCCTTACGAGCGAGAGCGGTGAAGAGGATGAAGATGACAAGGATAGGCTGGAGGATTTCCTTGGAAGCCGATTGGGCGTCAAGGGCACGAATGACCTGGGCAATGGCATGACCGTGGACTATCTGCTGGAATACGGAGCAGGTGAGTCAATGAGCCTGCGTCATTCCAATCTTACGCTGAACGGCAGTTTCGGCCAGTTCCGACTGGGCAAGCAGACCGGTGTCCTGTACCGCTATATTGGTGCCAATATAGACCAGAGTTGGGGAGTGGGTGGGAAGTCATACTATCAAATTGCCAAAACGAGCACGAACAGTAACCATGGCTTGCGTATGTCCAATATAGCGGCCTATCGCTTTGGTGCTGGTCCGGGGGGGGATGATCCCATCACCTTCGATATCCAGATTCAGAGTGTGGACCAGAGCACAAAAGATGCGGTTGTTTTAAAAGAACTACCTGCCAGTAGCGGTGACCTTCAATTTACAGCAGATAATTTCACCGTTACCGAAGCAGCAGATGATGATGAATCCATTGATTCGGTCACAATCGGCGCAGCTACGGCACTGGGTCCGGTGAAGTTCCAGGTTGCCTATGTGGATGAAAATGGCAGTGATGCGACCGGTGACCGGTCTCCAAGCCTTCTGTCCTTCGGTTTCCGGGCACCCTTGGGTTCTGCTGAAATCCGTGGTCATATGACCGAAGTGGATGCGGACACCGACATGCGTGGCGATGATGAAGCCTGGGGCCTGTTGGTCATGAATGACTTCGGTGGTGGTTACTTCGGAATGATCGGTGTGGGTAATTACGAGGATGGCGCACAAGAAGTAGTCAATGCTGGTGCTGATGGTGACATCAATGCGACTGATGATAATTTTGTCGAGACTCACGGTGATGCCGGCGACCTCACTGACGCGTATGTGTCACTCACAAAGTCTTTTGGTGGTGGCTTAAGTGCCATTGCGGAATACCGCACCGTCTCTAAAACAAAGAGCACGGTTGGCACTGCTGATACACCGGCGAACGATGATAAAGAGAAAATGAACACGTTTCTGGTCAGTCTCTTACAGTCTTTCTAAATCCGCTTCACCATTCATTGAAAAGGGACCTTCGGGTCCCTTTTTTTGTGGAAAATCAGACCCCGGGGCTACTTCACTTCCTCAATAGACGGCTTTCCCTTGTCGGCTATCTTCATGAACTTGCGCTCCAGGCCTTTCCTGGTCGGTTTCCTATGTCGCATCTCCATGATTCCTTCAATGGCCTGGTCCAGTTTCTTTTGATTCATGGTGAGGTCAGTATCTCATAGGTGATTTTTTGCCCGGCATCGCCCCGAACAGGCTCCCGGATTCCAGTTCCCTTCATTCAAGGTGAACTCATTTCGCTTGTTGCGGCGGGCAGGCCTCGTATCCGGTTCTTGTTTGTCGGACCGCGTTTGCTCCTCGATTCCTTCAAACGATCCCGTCACGGGAACATCCTGTGCTTCACTCAGCCTTTGTCGCCATCCGGCTGGAAGAAAGTACTGGCCCCTTCAAGCTACCAATCAGGATGGGCAATCGGGTAGGAGGCAGGGTTACCCCTGCCGTCCTCCCACACCACCGTACAAACG
>WTGA01000025.1 GCA_011523765.1 Gammaproteobacteria bacterium | reverse complement strand
GAACCCCTGAAATCAATCACTTGCGTGTCAAAACCTACGAAGTCAAGTGGCCGACCTCCATGCCAAAAAAGCGGGGATTGCGGAGCAGATCCACAAGATATCGGCACTTTGAGCGTTTGCATGAAAGAAACCCGCGAAACGGGATAATCGGGCCCGGGTGCCGGCCGTGCCAGGAATCCGGTTGCCCCCGATTGTTGCCCAAACCGGCTACCCCGAAAAGCCGGCCGGGTTGGATGAGAAGAGGTTATGCGCTACGGATCAGCACGATTTCCCAATGTTCATTTCCCAGGGAGCGTTTTGATTTATGGCCCTCCTTTAACCCGCTGTCGAGATCGACAGCGAGGGTCTCCGATACAATGTAGTCCCCGAACCGGCCCAGGGCGGTCAACACCTTTTCCGAGCCGGTGATGGCCAGGACAATGCGGTCTGAAATTTCCAGTCCGGCCGATTTTCGTGCGTCCTGTACGGTGCGCACGATTTCCCTTGCGATGCCCTCCAGGACAAGATCCTCGGTCAGGCCCGTATCGAGCGCCAACAGGAAACCATCCGCGCTGCAGGACTCAAAGCCTTGTGCCGAGGTGGTTTCGATCAGGAGGTCTTCCCTCTCGAAATTCACGGGGGCGCCATCGACAAGCAGTTGAAACGGGGAGGCATCCCGGGAAACACCGGTGTTCTTGAACCGGATGATTTCCGCAATCTCAGGGCCGGTCGCTCTGGACAGTCGTTCCTTGATCCGGGGCATCCGTTTTCCATATCGTTTTCCCAGGCTTGGGAAATTCGGTTTGACCGAATGGCTGACCAACCGGTCCCGGGAATCAATAAACTCGACCTGTTTGACATTGAGTTCCTCGGCAATTTGGGCAAGGTGTTTTTCCACGGCCGATTCGGCGGCAACATCTGGAGCGGCAATGAGTATTCGCGAAAGCGGCTGCCGAACCCTGATCCTGCTTTTCTCCCGTGCGCTGCGGCCCAGACCAACGACTGTCTGCACCACGGACATTTCATAGACCAGGCGATCATCCAGACAGCCCGGATTGCATTCCGGCCAGGCGGTCAGGTGAATGCTTTGTTTGGCCTGGCCATCAAACCGGGATAAATTCCGATACATCGCTTCGCTCAGGAATGGCATGAAAGGGGCGATGATGCGCTGGATGATGTCAAGGCATTCAAACAGCGTCAGGTATGCGGACTGCTTGTCGTCCCCGCTTTCAGCTTTCCAGAACCGGCGGCGATTTCTTCTGATGTACCAGTTGCTCAACTGGTCGACGAGTTTTTCGATCGCCTGTCCCGCGCTGAAGGCGTCATATTTTTCCAGAAAGCCGGTGGCCTGTTGCAGGGTCCGGTGCGCCAGGGCCAGAATCCAGCGGTCGATTTCCGGCCGGCTGGCTAGGGCGACCGGGTTGTTCAGGTCGACCCGGTCAAGACGCGCGTACAGGACAAAAAAGGAATAGGTGTTCCAGAGAGTATTGACAAACGTGGCGGCCACCTCCTTGACAATCCCGACGGAGATTCGTTTTTGCACATCAGGAGCGGTTCTTGCCAGAAACAGCCAGCGCAAGGCATCGGTGCCGACCGTATCAAACACGTCGTAGGGATCAACGATATTGCCCTTGGACTTGGACATTTTCTTTCCATGTTCATCGACGATATGGCTCAGGCAGACGCAGTTCCGGAATGCGACGCTGTCGTCGACCAGGGCCGCGATCGCGTGCAGGGTATAGAACCACCCCCGGGTCTGGTCGATGGCCTCGCAAATATAGTCCGCGGGGAAGTGGTTTTCAAAAATGTCCTGGTTTTCGAACGGGTAGTGCCATTGTGCGTAGGACATCGCCCCGGAGTCAAACCAGCAATCAATCACCTCCGGGACACGGGAATATTCCTGTCCGTTGATTTCAAACCTGATTTCATCGATGGCGGGACGGTGCAGGTCCACATCCTGCATCGAGCGTCCGGTCAGTTGCTCCAGTTCGCTAAGCGAACCGATACAAATGAAATCGCCTTGTGGATTGGTCCAGACCGGCAGTGGTGTCCCCCAGAACCGTTCCCTGGAAAGCGCCCAGTCGACGTTGTTTTCCAGCCAGTTTCCAAACCGGCCATCCCGAATGGTTTCCGGAACCCAGTTGATGGTCTGGTTCAGTGCAACCATGCGGTCCCTGATCCGGGTGGTCTGGATATACCATGCCTCCTTGGCGTAATAGATCAACGGGTCGCCGGTCCGCCAACCAAACGGGTAATTGTGCACCACCTTTTCCTCCCGGAACATCAGGCCGCGCTCGCACAGCAGGTTGCTGATCACCGGGTCCGCATCCTTGAAAAACAGACCCGCGACCGGTGTCGCCTCTGCCTTGAAGCACCCGTCCAGTCCGATGCCGTGAACGACCGGGAGGCCCTCGCGTTGACCCAATGACAGGTCATCCACGCCATATGCCGGGGCGGTGTGAACAATTCCGGTTCCGTCTTCGGTGCTGACGAAATCCGCTTCTACGACCCGGAAACAATCGCCGTATTCGATTTCCAGGAAATCAAACAACCGGTGGTAGCGCATGCCTGCGAGGTCTGCGCCCTTGACGGTCCTGATGACTTCGTGGTGCCGTTCATGGAAACAGGCCTCTACCCGCGACCTGGCCAGAACCAGGGTTTCATCATTGTATTGAACAAAGTCGTACTCAATATCCGCGCCAACCGCAAGCAGCAGGTTGGACGGCAACGTCCAGGGTGTTGTTGTCCAGACCAGAAACGAGGCATTCTCTTCCCCTTCAATTTTGAACCTAACGGTGATTGAGGGGTCTTCCACTTCCCGGTAACCCTGGGCCACTTCGTGGGAGGACAGGGTTGCCCCGATACGCGGGTCGTAGGGAACCACCTTGTATCCCTTGTAGATCAGGTTCTTGTCCCAGATTCGCTTGAGCAGATTCCAGGTGGATTCGATATACCGGTTGTCCAGGGTGTAATAGGCTTCGTCAAGGTTGACCCAGTATCCCATGCGACGGGTCAGTTGTTCCCAGTCGCTGATGTAAGTCATGACCGATTCCCGGCAGCGGCGGGTAAATTCGGCAACCCCTACCTGGTCTTCTATTTCCTTCTTGTCAAAAATACCCAGTTGCTTTTCGATTTCATGTTCAACAGGAAGACCGTGGGTATCCCAGCCTCCTTTGCGCGGGGCGTGGAAGCCCTGCATGGATTTAAAGCGGGGATAGATATCCTTGAACGTGCGGGCCAGAACATGGTGTATGCCGGGCCGGCCGTTTGCGGTTGGCGGGCCCTCGTTGAAACTGAACCGGGGTTTTCCTTCGCTTTGTTCGAGGGTCTTTTCGAAAATGGCGTTCGTTTCCCAGAATTCGAGTATCTCCTCTTCCAGTTCAGGCCCGTTATATCGGCCTCGTACCTCTTCAAACATGATCTGAATCTATCTGTCTATGGCCGTCCATCTGGGTCGGCCAGAAAATAAAAACCCCGGAGGGACCGTTTGTCAACGTTCTATCCGGGGCGATGTTCGTTCGCGGTACCACCCGAAATTCGCAAGCAGCTCGCGCTGCCTGCCTTGGCAAGTGACCTTTCGCTGGGGACGACTTTTTCGAGGGGTCACTCTGGTTTTGTATCGGAAACAAACCGGCTGAGTCTACTCGGGGGCACTCCTTTCTTTCAGCAGCTCCGGGGTGATATTCATCGAAATCGTCGGTTGGGCTTCCACCATCCCCAACTCGCTTGTTCCCGGGCATCATTCAGGAACCTCCAGATCCGGTCGATTACTCGTCCCCATCCACGCCTTGCAGGAATTTAACGGTTGTGATCACACAAATCAAGCATTTGAAAGCAAAGTAGAAATGTCCCCTTGACTCGGATGGGAACGGGGAACCGGGCCTTGCCAACCGTACCGAGGCTTCGAGGATTGGGAGACGCCCGAAACCCACCCTCCAACGCGGCCATCCCCTGCAGCGCAGCGGCGGGACCGTTTGGCTGGTCAATACGCCCGCCTGCTCCGTGAATTGGTTCGGACGATGCCGCTCACGATCAGGCTGAAGGCGATACCGCTTGCCAGCCCGGCGGTGTGTGCGGTGTTGGCAACGGCGATCCCGAAAAATTTCTCAAGAAGCCCTGTCCAGCAGATCGCAAACCAGCCGAGCATGAGCTTGACGATTGCCGGATTCAACCGGACGCCAAAACGGGGATTGGACAGGCTCTGTACCCATACGTAACCGAAATAGCCATAGATGACCCCCGACATGCCGCCAAACAATGGGCCGGAAACGAAATACTGGGCGAGGTTGGCAACGATGCTTGCAACCAGCGTCAATGACCCCAGCAGCCAGATTCCCTGGCGCCATTCTACCAAGCGCCCCAGTTCCCAGGTCCACAACATGTTGAACACGATGTGAAAGATGCCGAAATGGAGAAACATGGGGGTGAACAACCGCCAGATTTCCCCGGAAAGAATCTCCGGCAGCGTGGGCTGGATGAATTTGGAAATCAGCAACGGTGCAATGACCAGGTTCTGCAACCCCAGATTCATCATGAGGTAAATGATGATGGATACGGCAACGAGACTGATCGTCAGGGGCGGCGTTTTGGGAATTTCCAGGTAACGGGAGTCCATCTAGTTTTCCATTTCGACCCGGTCGTTTTCGCCCAGTGCGACCTGTTTTCCATCCAGGGTGAGGAACTGCCTGCCTTTGATGTCTTTGTGGCGGGCCTGGTAAAGGGTGCTTTCCCCGTCTTTGGCAATGACTGAAATATTGACAATCCGGTTGTCCGACTGATGCTTGATGACAAAGACGGCAACGGAAATGAGCAGCAGAAGTCCGATCAGGCCGTAAGCCACCCCCTGTGGTGACAATGAGCGGGTACCGTCCGGTTCGCGGTCCCGGGCGGGTTGGCGGACCCCCTGTTTGGTACGGAAAACCAGGGCAACAACGAGAATCACCAGAAGCGTGAACAGGATTTTTGCTAGCATCTGCGACCCGGGTTTTCCGTTGCGGGGGGGAGCTGCAGGTAATAGCCGGTGAGTTGCAACTGTTTGATGACCGTCTCCGCATCCACCTGTGCCAACCGGCGGTTTTCCGTTAGCTCCGTATGCAGAACAAATTCCAGTTTTCCGAGCAGCTGAATCAGCGCTTCCGGAACGCGGTCAAAATTGTCTTTTGCAGTGACGTATAAATAGGTGCGGTCCTTCCGGCTGCCTTTATAGACCCAAGTGTGCATATGGTGTTAACCGTTGCGGCCCCTGCGGGCGTGGCCGGCAAGGGCCCGGACGGGGCTTCTTTGATTTCAATAAAATCAGCGCAATGGATGGATTTACTTTCCCCACAACCATGACCAGCTGGTCTTCTTGGAAGTGTGTCCCCGCTTGTCAAGGGGGATGTACTTGCGCTGTTTCTCTCCGGCATACAGCTGGCGCGGGCGTCCGATCCGGTGTTCCTCATCAACCAGCATTTCCTTCCAGTGAGAGATCCAGCCTACCGTCCGGCCAATCGCGAACATTACCGTGAACATCGAGGTGGGAAAGCCCATCGCTTTCATGATAATTCCCGAGTAGAAGTCCACATTCGGATACAGCTTCTTCTCGATGAAGTAGCTGTCCTTGAGCGCGATCTCTTCCAGTTTCATGGCAAGTTCGAGTTGAGGGTCATGAATGCCAAGCACCTTCAGCACTTCATGGCAGGTGTCCCGCATGACCGCGGCTCTCGGGTCATAGTTCTTGTAGACACGGTGCCCAAAACCCATTAAGCGAAAACTGTCATTTTTGTCCTGCGCCTTGGCGATATACTTGTGAACCCGGTCTGCCGAGCCGATTTCATCCAGCATTTTCAGAACTGCCTCATTCGCGCCACCATGGGCGGGGCCCCAGAGGGAGGCAATGCCCGAGGCGATACAGGCATAGGGGTTCGCCCCGGAGGAACCGGCCAGGCGCACGGTTGAGGTGGACGCATTTTGTTCGTGGTCCGCGTGAAGTATCAAAATTTTATCGATTGCCCGGGCCAGCACCGGGTTGATTTTGTACTCTTCCGCCGGATTGGAGAACATCATTTGCAGCAAATTCTCCGAGTAACTCAGATCGTTTCGGGGCGTTGGAAACGGAAGGCCAAGGGAATACTTGTAAGCGCAGGCCCCGATGGTCGGCATTTTGGCGATCAGCCGATGGGCCGCAAGCCGTCTGTGCGCAATGTCGGTGGTATCGGTGTTGTCGTGGTAAAATGCCGAGAGCGCCCCGACAACCCCCACCATGATGGCCATGGGATGTGCACTGCGCATGAATCCCTGGTAAAAACGGGCAAGCTGTTCATGAATCAGTGTATGGTGCTTGATATCGTTGGTGAAGGAGGTGAGCTGTTCCGGAGTGGGCAGCTCAGAATACAAAAGTAGGTAACAGGTTTCCATGAAATCACTTTTGCTGGCCAGCTCGTCAATCGAGTATCCGCGATGAAGCAGCACTCCCTTTGCCCCATTGATATACGTGATACTGGATCTGCAGGAGGCCGTAGAAGTAAAACCCGGGTCATAAGTCAGCAGGCCTGTATTTCCATACAACGACTTGATGTCGATCAGCCGGTTCCCCATCTTGCCGACACGTCCCGGAATCGTCCAGGTTTCATTGGTACTGTTATCCGTCAGTGTGAATGAATCGGTGGGACGGTTGTCCACTGATTTATCTGCATCTTTCATAGGTCTCCTCCATAATAACTTTTTTCAACAAACCAACAGGCGAAAAGCTTGTCCTGCGTATAATCTACCACATTATTTAAGCGCCTTCGAATGACAAACTTGTAATTTGCTCCGGGTGTATTGCCACGAGGAGAAAGACATCTGCCCACAATGACGCAGGAAACTGAAACCACCATTCAGGGTTTGACCGGGAAAATCGCAGCAATTCAATCTGGCAGCGAGGGTGGTTTTCCGGTCCTTTGTCTTCATGGCTGGTTGGACAATGCGTCCAGTTTTACGCCGGTATGCCGGTCCCTCCCCGATCACCGGTGGATCAGCATTGATCTGCCGGGTCACGGCAATTCAGCACATCGGCCCCCTGGCTGCATCTACCATTTTACCGACTATGTCGCGGATGTCTACCAGGTTGCCAAAAACCTCGGCTTCGACCGGTTCAGCCTGGTCGGGCATTCACTGGGGGCAGGAATCGCCGCCACGTTTGCGGCGTCCTTTCCGGCCTGCGTGAACCGCCTTGTTTTGATTGATGGCATCGGGCCGATTTCCGGAGATGATGACGACACTCTTGATCAATTCCGAAGATCCATGGCGTTTCTGAACGAAGGGGAGACGCTCCAGCTGTCGGAATACCGTTCCTGGGACGGCCTGGTGGACAAGCGTCTGCGTGCCGGCCGTATCAACCGAAGCAGCGTGGAAACACTGCTGCGCCGGGGAACATTCCGGCAAAACGGGAAAATCGTGGTTCGCAGCGACCCCAGGCTCAAGCAGCATTCCCCGGTCTACATGAGCCAGGGGAAAGTGCTGTCGATACTCCACGGCATTTCCGCGCCGACACTGCTCATTCTGGCCAGGGACGGACTGGTGATCCCGAGAAAGTCGACAAATCGACGGATCAGGGCAGTACCGGGTCTGGTCGTTGAAGAAGTCGAGGGACATCACCATGTCCATATGGACCATCCCGAGACGGTTGCTCCGCTGATCGGGCGGTTCCTCAGTGCGGCCTCAGTCGGCAGACCCTGATGCCATCCCGTTTTGGGCCGCGTCATCCTGCCGGTGGATTGCTGAAAGGCTGCGCCATTACCGGGACGGAAGATCGTATACCCACTTCAGGAGGGCATCCTGTATGCGGTTTCCTGTCCTGTATCCTACCGCTCCGGATTCGATCAACAGGGTGACCGAATACCAGGTATCGTCCCGGGCATTGACGTAACCTGCCATGCTCCGGACCCCTTTGAGCCATCCGGTTTTTATCCGGGCGCGCCCCTTCAGCCGGCTGTCGGCCAGCCGTTTTTTCATGGTCCCGTCCAATGCGACCAGGGACAGCGAGGACAGGAGTTCGGCACGGAAGTTGCTGCGCCAGCCATGCTGCAGCAGTTCCCCCAAATTGCCGCTGGTGATCCGTGTTTGCCTGGACAGCCCGGAACCGTTGTCCAGCGTCAGCCGCGGCATGGACAGATTGTTGGCCTCCAGCCAATCCCCAATGGCATGTCGGGCGCCCTCCATGGTTGCCGGGTTGTTTTCGTCCGGGGTGTCCAGGCCCAGCATCAGTTGGCGGGCCAGCACATTGGTGCTGAATTTGTTCACTCCGGTAATGATGTCCGCCAGAGGCCGGGATGCATGGGCGGCAAGCGGCCTGGCGGTCCGGGATGCCTGTTCCACCCGGTATCCGCCATTGAAGACACCCCCTGTGCTTGCCCACAGATAGGCAAACAGGCGATGGGTATATTCGTGATTCGGCACGATGGATCTGCCAAACGAATATTGGTCGCAACTTCGACGATACTTGCCGGTAAAGCTTGCGATTATTTTTGCATCCTTCCGGCGTATGTCATATTGCCACCCATTGCCCGGGCGGGAACATTTTCCATCGGACAGCGTCATCTTGTTTTCGATTTCCAGTCCTGCCATGGGAGGGGATGCAAATACAACCACACGGCCATCCAGCGGTTGAATCACGAAGTTGGTTGCCGAGGAGTTCACCAGGGCGGCATCCGGACCCACATTGTAAAGCCGGGTCGGCTCATTGTCGAATGCCGACCGGTCATGTTTGGGCAAACGAAACAGTGTGTTGTCAATGACCAGGTCCCCGGTGATGGCCTGTATCCCCATTTGGCGGATATGCAGCACCTGTTTCCAGAATTGTTCTGCTGTCAGGAAGGGGTCTCCGCCTCCTTTTAGAACCAGGTCTCCATGCAGTACGCCTTTATTGACCTGGCCGTCGGCCAGATAACGGGTTTCCCATTGATGATGGGGCCCAAGTATCTCCAGGGCCGCCAGTGTGGTCAGGATTTTGATCACGGAAGCCGGCGTTCTTGAAATATCGCTGTTCAGGCTCAATACGGACCGCCCCGTTTCCATTTGGCGCACATCAATGCTGACGGCAGAGACAGGAATCCGGTAGTCGCGCAGCAACCTGGCAATACTGTCAGGCAGCGGATGTGCAAACGTGTTTGTGGCGAGCAGCAGGAGAACCGGGCAAACCGCAAATCCGGGCAGCAGGCGACCGAAAATGTGGCGAGAAAACATTAGCGATAACGGAAGTAATGATATAATGCGATTTGCAGGCATATTCGGAATTCTATATCAGACGGTCCGTGGACATGGGCAGAAATGAGCGGCCAAGAGCAAACAGTGAACAAGAAAAACAACATTTACAAAATACAGTTCCACAGCCAGGGCAAGCTTTATGAGCTCTATGCGCGGGAAGTTACCCAAAGCAACATGTATGCGTTTATTGAGGTGGCCGGCATCATTTTTGGCGAGAAAACCAAGGTCGTCGTAGACCCGTCCGAGGAAAGACTGAAGCAGGAATTCAGTGCGGTGAAGCGAACCTATATCCCGTTGCACTCGGTTGTGCGGATTGATGAGGTGGAAAAGGAAGGCATCAATAAGATCATGGACAGTACCGGAAACAAGGATGGAAGCAATATTGCGGCTTTTCCCATGCCGCCCCTGCAGCCCAAGAGCGATTAAATCCCTGTCCAGAACAAAATCGTCTCATCATGCGGGCGGGCCGGTTTGTTTGGCGGCCTCGTCGGGTTGACAGGGCTGAAGTGACTCCCCTTCTGCGGCACTACGCGCAGGTCACACCGGTCCTCCCCAGGCCACAGTAACCGTTGGGAATTTTCGCCAGGTACTGCTGGTGGTAATCTTCCGCATAGAAGAAATCAGACACTTTGCGGATTTCGGTGGTGATATCGGGAAATCCCGCAGCTTTCAGCCTCTGGTTATAGGCTGTCTTGGACTCTCGGGCTTCGGTTAATTGCGGTTCATCGCGGGCATAGACCGCGGACCGGTATTGGGTGCCTATATCGTTGCCCTGGCGCATCCCCTGGGTTGGATTGTGGGATTCCCAGAATACAGTCAAGAGCGTTGCAAAGCTGATTTTCGACGGATCAAAGACCACCATTACGACTTCTGTGTGGCCGGTCCTTCCACTGCAGACATCCCGGTAGGTGGCATTGCGCGTTGTGCCGCCGGCATATCCGACTGCGGTGGTGAAAACACCATCCAGCTGCCAGAACTTGCGTTCTGCTCCCCAAAAACAGCCCAACCCGAAGACGGCCGTTTCCAGATGGTCTGCAAAGGGGCCCTGAATGGGATTCCCGTTAACATAATGCCGGTTCGGCACCGGGATGGCGCTTGGTCGGTGTGCAAGCGTATCCGGTTGTGAGGGCGTGGCTTTGCGTTTTGCGAAGGGAAACATGCGGTTCTGGCCTCATCAATCAGTGCAAAATGGTATTTTAGCGGCTTTCCCGGAAATTAGCACGGTGGACGCAACCTGTCGGTCGGAGGTTTTGTCTCCTCAGAAATTCCCGCCATCCCGCCCGTTCTTGCACGATCGCTGTTTCGGGGAAATTCCTTGCTGTGTGCATGTCCAGGGAGGAACGAACCCTCCCGGATGCCCGGGTCAGGTATTCGGCTATCGCAGGCACCCGGTCTCCCGGCAGGCCAGGAAGCGGGTATTGAGACCCCTGTGGGGATGTCTAGCCCTACCGAGCCATGACAAGTCTGCATTGCAACAGGTTATTTCCCGTTGTGCAGTGC
>WTGA01000102.1 GCA_011523765.1 Gammaproteobacteria bacterium | reverse complement strand
ATGGGCGATGAGGGGGGCTTAACGGAGTCCATATGGGGAAAAACCCGCCCAAAACGGCCGGAAAGGACCGGAAAACCCGGTTCTACCCGTCATCCGGGCCGCAGGACCCGGTTGGTTTCCGGCGCCCGGAGGGGGTCGCGGTTTTTTTCAGGGACCGGGACGGTCGGGGCGATTTGAAGCCCTGTTCTCGGACGCCCTCCTAGGTTTTTTCCGCAGACCGCGGCACCTGGACACGGATGCCGGGAGTTCCGGGGCCTGACCGGCCATATCCGTCTCCCCGCATGACGGGAAACCACCAGGCTATCCGGTGGTGTTGACTCAACTCCCTGTTCACCCGCGCCCGCAAGGCTACCCGCTTTGGGGAAGACCAGCCAGGAGTCGTTTGATTTTTCCGCTGACCGCACCCATGTCCGCCTGTCCCTGGGCCCGGGATTTCACCACCCCCATCACCTTGCCCATATCCTTCATGGAGGACGCACCTGTCTGCTGAATCACTTCATCAACCAGCCTGTCCATCTCCGCATCGGACAACGGGGCAGGAAGATAGGCGGCCAGAATGGCCATATTGGCCTTTTCCCGGTCTGCCAGGTCCGGCCTTCCGCCCTGCTGGAACTGGTCGGCGGCATCCCTGCACTGCTTCACCAGTTTCTGCACGACCTGCAACACATCACTGTCTTCCAGTTCGATCCGATTGTCCACTTCCTTTCGCTGAATGGCCGCACGCAACAAACGGATGGTGTCCAGCCTGACCGTGTCCCGGCTGCGCATTGCCGTCTTCATGTCGGCAACGATGCGCTCCTTCAGGCTCACAGGACCACAGGGTCGGGAGGCAACTTACAACAGGGAGGGATCAGTACAAGCGCTTGTATCTGGCCTGCTGACGGGAAATGCGTTTCATCTCACGTCGTACCGCAGCATCATTGTCACGCTTGCGGACCGTGGTGGGTTTTTCGTAGCACTGGCGACGGCGGGACTCGGTAAAAACACCCGCACGCTCACAGACACGACGGAATCGTCTTAGGATCACATCAAAGGGTTCGTTTAGTCGAACTTGTACAGACGGCATGTAGATTATTTCCTGGCAAATGAATGGGCCCATTATTGTACTGTAATTTCAGGCAAATATCACCGGCTAAATGTCAAAAAACCGGAAGATTTCGCGTCGTACCCGGGCCCGTTGCCCTGCCATCGCGAAGAGAACCCTCCTGAACAGTCCCGCAAGCCTGGCAACACACCGGCTCCTGCCATGGGTACCATCCCCGGGGCCCCCGGGCCGGACTCCTGTCGTGAATCACCTGGCAGCAGAAAGAACTGAAATGATAAAATACCCGGGTTGTCCGGACCCGTGACCCTGATTGCAGAAGATTCCACTCCATTTCCAGCCTTCATGACTGATGCCTTCATGTAAAACCACCCTTTTTCTTCTGTGCGTTGCGGCCCTGTGGGGCTGCATTCCTGCCAAGGACAAGCCCGCCACCCTGGGCCCGCCCATGGACTGGTCCGACCTGACGGGTTGGGAGGAGGATGCCCATGCCGAGGCCTGGCCCGCACTGGTCAACAATTGCCGAGTGGTCAGCGAAACCGCGGAATGGAAATCGATCTGTGCTGAAATGGGTGGATTACCTGCCCCCAACGATTCCCAGGCAAGAGAGTTCATGGAACAATGGTTCCAGCCCCGTTCGCTGTACGCCGAGGGCGGAAGGAAGCAGGGCCTGATTACCGGCTACTATGAACCACTGCTGTTCGGCAGCCTGGAACCCGATGAGCGGTACCGGTATCCCCTCTACCGGCAGCCCGAATCACTGCTTACCATCCATCTTGGAGACCTGTATCCCGAGTTGAAAAACCGGCGATTGCGGGGACAGGTCCGGGGCAACACCATTGTCCCGTTTTATTCCAGGGAAGACATTGAGTCCAACCGAACCCTGTTGGCGGGAAACGAACTCGTCTGGCTGGACAACCGCGACGATGTATTTTTCCTGCATATACAGGGATCGGGCCGTATCCAGCTGCCCGACGGCACGATGCTGGGCGCAGGCTATAGCGACCAGAATGGGCATCCTTATGTTTCCATTGGAAAAATCCTGTTGCAGGAGGGAGAACTGTCCCGCCAGGAAATCACGTTGTTCAGCATTCGGCAATGGCTGGACGAGAACCCCGACAAGGCGGAATGGTTGTTGAACCGGAACCCCAGTTATGTTTTTTTCGAGTTGCGCAACAACCCGGGAAACGGGCCGATCGGATCACTGAACGTTCCATTGACCCCGCAGCGCAGTCTCGCCATTGACCCGAAACTGGTGAAACTGGGGACTCCCCTGTGGCTGATGACCAATTATCCCGGGCACCCCGAAAAACCATACAATCGCCTGGTGGTCGCCCAGGACACGGGAGGGGCGATCAAGGGGACCCTGCGCGCCGACCTTTTCTGGGGGCATGGAGAGGATGCCGAGCGGGCAGCGGGAATCATGAAGGAAAGCGGCCGTTTCATTGTCCTGCAGCCCCGCAAAAACCGGCCTTGACCGACCGGGGCGACTCAACCCCGTGCGCTCCCGGTACTGCGCATCCTCCCGTTCATCGCACCGCGCTGCCTGATCCAGCAATACCCCGCTTTCCGTACACCCTGGTTTCTCCCGTATCTTCAACCGCTGGCAGATCATCGCCTGTGTTGCGAAGTATTCGCCTTGAACTTCGACCCGTCCAGGCATGATCCAGGGCAAGCCGGGCAAGTTCGGGAACTCCCCGTTTCACCTGTCCGGGTCGCAACTCGCCCATCCATCGAGCATCTTTCCATTTCTGAAGGTCACGCAATCGGAACATCCCCAAGACACCGTGCCTTGCACACATCCTCAAACCAATGAACAGGAACTTGCGCATAACTTGCACATAACTTCCAGCATTGGCCTGCGGCTATGCCACCAAGGCATCAAAAGCGCTCAAGAGCCAATCGAAGTCGAGGCATTTCCTTGCCCGCAGAGCAACGTGTGGAAACAACTTCCTACCGCGACCGATATGAGCGTATCGCTGCGCTGACATCCTTGGCTGAATCCTCCAACAACGTCATCCAGCAATGAAACCTGGTACATTCCTGACGGATTTTGTCCAATGTGATCTCTTCGGCCAAGTCCACGCCATCCACAACCTTCCGATAGGCGGGAATTTCTTTGACAATTCTCTTGCTTGGGGCGGTCTCTTGATTGTCGTTAATATCCTCTGGCGTTTGAAAGCGTGCTCTGATCCGGTTCAAATTTCGCACCGTCTGTCCGGTGACACCGGGCAACCTCCCGAAAGCATTGACATCGGAAAACAGAAAGGCTTCGAACTCATGCCGCTGTACATAGGGAACAGCTTTGCATTGGAAGTAATCGGGTATCTCTTTCTCCACCTGTTGTTCAAGCTGTTCAACCGTCCAGCCCCCTTTCTTCGAAAAACCATAATAATCCACCAACGTCGTCACCAAGTCGTAAGATTCACAGTAATGACGCATCTCTCTTGCGATCTTGGGGATGGTCACTCCGCCCCCAAGATCATGCCCTGTTGCCTGCACAGCGTTGCGGCAAAGATGGCTTGCCAAAATCCGTTTGACAAATTCCATTTCGGTCTGCCCCTCTGCCAATATCGCGACACGGGTCAAGGCAGGCCTCCGAATAAATTCTTCGGCCAGAGATCGCCGGGAAGATAGCCTTCATCCAGCCAATCTTCGTACTTGTGTGATTCGACAGCAGAAGCTACCGTTGCCCCACGTCTTGCTTCCAGAACCACTACTTCGTCCAGGTCAAATGCATTGATGAGCAAAGGTGACTGCGTCGCAACCACCATTTGGCATCTGGACGATAACGCCTTGATCATTCCTCCAATCAGTCCAACGCCAGTGGGATGAAGACCGAGCTCCGGTTCGTCAAGGAATATGATGGTCGGCAGCATTTCGGACGGCAGGTTCAACAATGTCACCAGAGCGAATAACCTGAGAGACCCATCCGATGTCAGATGCGCTCCGAAACTCTTGTCCACATTCTCAGAGGTCCACCCCAAATTCACCTTTCCCTGGAATTCCTGAAGGTCAAATTGATCAAACCCCGGCAATACTCGCCTGACATGGTTGCAAATCAGCTCAAAGCAATCAGGGTGTGCTCGTTTGAGGTAAAACAGAACTGCGGCCAGATTGCTGCCGTCTGTCTTCAAATCACTATAGTCCTGAGAGTCACACGGCTTATTGAACCCGGAGTTTTTTGAGGTGTCGTGGAATTGATAAATCCGAATGCCGCCAAGCACGTGCACAATGTTGGCAGCCGTGCGCGAACGCAGTGTTGCGGACCCGGGGGGATGATGACTCTCCGTTACCAACCCCGCCTCGACCTGTCCGATGCTGCCATCTATCGACTCCCAATCGCCTTTCTCCTGTTGATCGTTTCGCAGTCTGAATGCTTCGTCTTCGAACAACAACCGGTCTTTGTTTCCGTATTTGAGCTTAAATCGATAATCGTAAAAGTCAGACGCTCCAACTCGTAGCGTCGTTTTCACCTCAATGTATTGGGTTTCTTTGCTGCCTTTGAATAATTGGTCGTCTCCGCCTCCATGCTCTCCGACAAAACTTGCCAGGCGGCGAAATGCCAGCATGCGGTACATCATCTCGAAGAGCCGGATGATATTCGACTTGCCGCAGCCATTGGGCCCTATCATGGCCACCAGAGACCCCAGATGGTTCAGTTCTGTTCCTTGCAGCGACCGAAATCCGGTGACCTGAACGGAGTCGACGCAGGCACCCCCGCCAAAGTCGTCCGAACCATCAGGCTGGATCACGTACCGCAGGTGCAATTCGTCAACCCCGTCGCCCCGATCTTTGTCTTTCACGCCCAACACCTGCACCGCGGCATAAAAGCCGTTCATGTTTCGGAGTACGACAATCTCCGTCTTGCGAGGTCTTCGGAATCGCCCTGTGTAATCGAGGAACCTCGCGTTGATGATCTGCTCTATCGAGGTGTAACCATCGGCCAGCGCCACACCTGCGAGGGTTGGTTCGTCGTTGTAGACAAAAATTCTGTCTCTTCCACATTTGCTCCAACTTGTTTCAAAAGTGAGATTGTCACGTCCGATAACCAATGTGCCACCATGTACGTAGTTGGACCAGATGGTTTCGCCTGTCAGTGATGTCAACCGGGAGGGTTGACCACCCTTGGAACCGTCCCGGTTGAGCTCGGTGCCGAGTGCCCGGGCAAATCGTGTCCATGTGTGATCGTCCGCATTGCGATAGTCTTCGACTTTTCCCAATCCATCGGGAACGGGTGTGTCGTCGAGGCGCAACACACGCACCGCAGCACTTTCCTGATTCGATATCTCGGAGAGAATCAATCCCCGGTCATCCTGTTCCCATGCGCGGTCCCGGTATTGCCGGGAAAACAACAATACAAAGAGGCTGGCTCGCTCGAAACCGACATGGCTCTCCCGGCCCACAATCCGGCACGCCCGTTCAGCATTGTCGAAATCGTCGCAAAAAACCGCGATACCCAGGCGATGCAGTTCATCCACCAGCCTCCCAGCTACCGCCCGTTGCTCACGAACGTACAGGATAGCGACCTCACGGACCTGCTCATCAGTCATGCTTCACCTTACTTTGCCAACGAATTTCAGAATACGAACCATATCCGGCAGATGATAACCCATTCATAGTCGGAGCTTGGAGCGAAAACCGGCGAGATTGACCTCGATCCAACCAAATACCCCATCCTATTCTCTGATAAAGGAAACTTGGAACATGGCAATGGTCGGGTCTGCTCACGGCAAACAGCCCAGGGAACAATGTGATGAACGTCAACCTCAATATGCCGATAGCGGGAATGGCGCATCGATGGGCATCCGACCAAGATTTGACGTCGAATCTCTGCGCGCAACGACGACCGGAATTCTCATTTTTACATCTGGCATGACAGGATATTACAAATGCACAATGTTCGTTCATCAAAGTTCAAACGGGACCTCATCGGTCATGCTGACAGTAAACCGCTGTGAGGCAAAGGACCCGGATGGATTTTGTTTGGCCTGAATTTTTTCATGGATACTCCTGGTCCGAGGACGGGGGCGGATTCCTGTCGGGGACCGGGGCACGCCCCTGCCTGGGGTCCGCCGCCCTGGCCAGGCAGGCCAGAATCCGCTCTCCCACCAGAACGCGCCGCCACCCGGCCAGGACCGGAAGGTCCAGCCGACCCCGGACGATCGATTCGATATCGCCCCGGCTGGCAAGCAGCGACTGACTGATCCCCGCCTCTTTGCTGGCCTCCCTGACCACCTTCATGATGGCCTGGACCTGGTGTCTCTCGTGGGAATGGAGTGGCCGCCGGTCGGTCCAGACCGGCAGGGTTCCATCCGCCACCAGGGCATCCCGGACAGTTGCCAGTATCTGGTCGCCCCATCGTTTCACCACCCCGGCGTTGAGATTTTCCAGGCCGGCAAGTGAGCGCAGGTCTCCAGGCTGGCGCATGGCGATCTCCAAGATGGCCCGGCTCGACAGGATCCACTCCCGCGGCCGGTTCCTGGACTGCGCCACCCGTTCGCGCCAGATGGCCAGCGACCGGGCCGTTGCCTGGGATTTCACGGGCAGCCTTTCCCCGCCCTTCAAACGCTTCCATGCCTGTCCGGGCTCGACGAGATAGGCCTGTTCACCCACAATTTTCCGGCACTCTTCCTTCATCCACTCCCTCCGCCCCAGGCCGGAAAGCTTCCGGTCCAGAAAGTCCCGCAGCGGACCCAGGTACCGGACATCATCCATGGCATATCCGAACTGGGTCCTGGACAGTGGCCTGGCACTCCAATCTGTCCGGGTATGGGTTTTCGGCAGGACGGTGCCGAAAACCGTTTCAACCATCGCCGCATAACCAACCTGATCGCCATAACCGCAAATCGCAGCGGCCACCTGGGTATCGTAGAGATTGACCAGGGGTTCGTCCAGCCGCCGGTCCAGGGCTTCCAGGTCCTGCCGGCATGAATGAAAAACCTTTGTGATGGATGCGTCCGAAAATACTTCGGCCAGCGGCGACAGGTTCGGGATGGCCAGCGCATCAACACAATACTCGCCGCTCCCGGTTCTCAGTTGAATGAGGCACAGCAGGGGATAATAGGTCTTTACCCTGAGAAACTCGGTATCCACCCCGACCCAGCCGGATTCCCTGGCGGACTGAATGCATCCCGCCAGGTCCGCGCGATTGGTGATTAAGGCTAATTTTGACATATCAGTAATGATATCATCCGACCATTAGGAAGTATGCGCCATGCCTGATACCCTTCGAATCATTCTGCGAATCTGCCTGTTCCGGGCGTACCCCCAGGATTTGCCCGCCGCCGGGAACCGCCTGGTTTCCGTCATGGCTCTCGCCCTGGGCCTGTTCATGGTACGGAACAGCCAATTGGCGGAAAACGTCAATGTCCTCAGCCTGTCACTGGCCCAGGTCCTGTTGCTTGGCGCAGGGCTGGCAATTCTTCTGTTCCTGTTCCGAAAACCGGAACGCTGGCTGCAGTCGGCCACCGCGCTTTACGGTTGCTCGGCGCTGTTGCTGGTCTTTACCCTGCCGTTCGTCATCATGACCAATACGGCAGGATTGGCTTCGGACACCCTCGGTCTTCCCAAGCTCATGATCATCCTTTCCAGCTTCTGGTATTTTGCGGTGATCGTATTCATCTTGCGTCAAACCCTTGAAATCAACCTGGTCTTCGCATTGGTCATTACGCTGGTGCTGGAACTGTCCTTCGCCGTTGCCCTGATGAGTCTTTTTGGGGAACTGATCCTGTGAAGCTGTTTATCGCAGGGATTTGCGGTACGTTCATGGCAGGGATTGCACAGCTTGCCCGGGCGCAAGGGCACGAGGTTTCCGGTTGCGACAGCAATGTCTTCCCTCCCATGTCGACACTTCTGGCTTCGGAAAACATACCGGTTCTGGAAGGCTACCTTCCGGAACACCTGGATGGCGATATCGACCAGGTCGTGATCGGCAATGCCCTTTCCCGGGGCAATCCCCTGGTGGAATCGATACTGAACGACCGCCGTGTGTTCCGGTCCGGGCCCCAGTGGCTGCATGAGAATCTCCTCCAGGACAAGAAAGTCATCGCCGTATCCGGTACTCACGGCAAAACATCAACCTCCGCCATGGTGGCCTGGATACTGCACCAGTGCCGCCGGAAACCGGGATACCTGATTGGCGGGAAACCGGGGAATTTTGACCGCTCCGCCTCCCCCGGTGACAGTTCGTGGTTTGTCATCGAGGCCGATGAGTATGATACGGCATTTTTCGACAAGCGCTCAAAATTCGTCCACTACAAACCGGATATCGCCGTACTGAACAACCTGGAGTTTGACCATGCCGACATCTTCGATGATATTGGGCAGATCAAGACCCAGTTCCATCACTTGCTCCGGATTGTCCCCGCAAACGGATTTGTAGTCGCCAATCACGACGATGGGAACATCTCCAGCGTCCTGGGAATGGGATGCTGGAGCCAGGTCGAGCCGTTTTCCATTGACGACCCGGGCTGCCGGTGGTTTGCCAGGCCCCTTCGAAGTGATCATTCGGCATTTGAAATCTGTCTCGAGGGAAAAGTGACCGGCTCCGTCAACTGGGCCTGCATCGGGCGGCACAACATGCAAAATGCGCTGGCGGCCGTGGCTACATCCCACTGTGCCGGCATGGACATCGGGCAGGCCTGTCGTGCGCTGGACCGGTTCAGGCCGTCCGACCGCCGCCTTCAACTGCTGTTTCAATGGAAAAGCCTGTATTTGTACGAGGATTTTGCCCATCACCCGACTGCCATCAGGACCACTGTGGATGCGGTCCGCTCCAGGCATCCCGGTCACGAAATTATCGTTGTACTGGAACCCGGATCGAACACCATGAAACGGGGCAGCCATGGCGACCTGCTGGGACAGTCGCTGAACCAGGCGGACCGGACCTTCATCTATGGGGCCGGGAATCTCGACTGGAACCCGAATGAACTCGCCACCCGGTCGAAGGTTGCGGTCCAGAATGACAAGCACGCCTTGCTGGATCAGCTGGTATTGAGAGCCGGGCTGGATGCCGTTATCCTTTGCATGAGCAACGCAAGTTTCGATGGAATTCCGGATGCCCTGCGGGAACTCCTTGAAACGAAATTCATCTAACGCCACACCCCAATCACCACTAACCGCAGATACTCACGAATGAAACACCTGAAAAAAAGATTATCCACCGTGCCGGCGATCGTCGGGATGACCCTGCTGGCCAGCAGTTTCCTGGCCCTGGCCCAGGAGGAACCGGAACCCTTCCTGGCGGGCGGCCACTACGAATTGCTGGATGAGGTCCAGCCCGTTCAGACCGGGGAAAAAATCGAAGTGGTCGAATTGTTCTGGTATCGCTGCCCGCATTGCTTCGCCCTTGAACCGTTCATCGTGGAATGGAAGAAAACCATTCCGGACAATGCACAGTATGTCCCCATTCCGGCTTTGCTCAGTCAACGCTGGGAATTCGGTGCCAAAGCCTACTATACGTTTGAGGCACTGGGGCTGGTAGAACAGTTGCATGGCAAATTCTTTACGGCCATACACATTGACCGACGGAAACTGGAGACGGTGGAAGCCCTGGCGAACTGGGCTGAAGAAAATGGGGCAGACCGGCAGGCCATCATTGACACCTTCGAATCCTTTGCCGTTGCGAACAAGCTGAATTTCTCCAGCGTCATGTCCAGAAAATACGGCATCACCGGGGTGCCTGCCATCGTGGTGGACGGGCGCTACCGGACAACGGTCTCCATGGCCGGCAGCCAGGCGAAGCTTATCGACGTGATCAACTTCCTGATTGACAAGGCGGCCAAGGAAAAAACGGGTTGAAGGCCGGCTCTTCACCCGGCATGGCCTGAACCCCTCCCTTGGTCCGTATCCGGCCGGAACACGCCCCGCAGATCCATGGACACCGGGGGGCGCGGGGCCTTTTCCCGGAAAACAGCCTGGTGGCCATCCAGTCGGCGGTTCAATGTGGCTGTGATGCCATTGAGGTGGATCTCTGTATCAGTGCGGATGACCAGGTGGTCGTCCATCACGACCCCGTCCTCTCGCCCTGCCTGGTCAGGGACCCGGGCGGCCGATGGATTGAGGAAGAAATCCGGGTACGGGAACTGACCGTCCGGGAATTGCAGTCCTTTGATATTGGCCGGATCAGGCCGGGGACCGAATACGGGACCACCTTCCGGCACCAGCAGCCCGTCGATGGAACGAGCATTCCCACCCTCGAGGAATGTGTCCGTCTGGTTGACCGGCTCCAGGCGGATATCCTTTTCAACCTGGAATTGAAAAGTACCCCTCTCGATCCGGCATCCACCCCGCCCATGGCAGACTTTGCCCGGATCGTGGCAGCAGAATTGAATCGTTTGGACCTGGTTGAGCACGCTTTCGTGCAGAGCTTTGACTGGAGACTGCCGCGTGCCGTGCAATGCCTGGTTCCCGGGCTCAAAATCGGTTTCACGACCGGCCTGGAGTTTGAAGGAAAGCCGGATGCCTGGACGGATTACCACGACCTGAAGAATTTCAATGCCCAAACTCCAGCCATGGTGAAGGCACTGGGAGCCCACGTGTGGTCCAGCGACCACCGTTGCCTCACCCGGTCTGAGGTGGCACTGGCCCATGACCTGGGACTGGAATTGAATGTCTGGACCGTCAACACCACCCGGGACATGGAAAAATGGATTGAATGGGAGGCGGATGCCATCACCACCGACTATCCGGACCGCCTGCATGCCTTGTTGACCCGCGGACAGTAG
>WTGA01000107.1 GCA_011523765.1 Gammaproteobacteria bacterium | reverse complement strand
GAATTCGAATTCAGTGCGTTATCGATCGGCAACCCGCATTGCATTCTACAGGTGGACAGCGTGACAGAGGCTGAAGTGCACCGCATCGGTCCATTGCTGGAATGCCATGAGCTTTTTCCGCAAAGGGCGAATATCGGGTTTTCACAGGTCGTCTCGGAAAACGAGATCAACCTGAGGGTATACGAACGGGGGGCGGGAGAAACCCTGGGTTGCGGCAGCGGGGCCTGTGCCGCCGCCGTCGCCGGCATGCGTATCGGGTTGCTGGAGAACGAAGTGAGAGTCAACCTGCCCGGTGGCAGTCTTGATGTCCGGTGGCAGGGCGGGAATCACCAAGTCTACCAGAGGGGTCCCGTGACTACCGTCTTCCGGGGAACCATCGACTTTCAGGGTTTGAAACCCGGAGAATTCCGGTATTTTTCCGGAGTATAATCATCGTATCCATCCAGTATCGCAACCATCATGCCTGATCCCGAAGAAGTCATCGATTTTCTGAAAAACAACCCTTCATTTTTTGAAGAGCATGAGGACCTGTTTCTGGACATGGCGGCCTGCAACGGGCAGGGTCCGGCCTATTTCTATGAACGGAAGATCCGGGTGCTCCGGGAGCGTGAAAAACAGCAGCAGGCAAGGATTGACATGATCGTTGACGGTGCCCGCAATAACCAACAACTCGAATCCGAACTGCTGCAAATGGCAATCGGTTTGCTGAGTGACGGCCGGAACCATCGATCTGTGAACCAGGTCTCGACGTTGGTTCGACACCAGTTCAATGTGGAAGAAGTCGTCATTTTCAGGGAACCGGACGACTGCCGGCCCCCGGACCCGCAGTATGATGTGCTCAAACAAAGAGTGCTTCATCGGAGCAGTGTCTGCGATGACCGGGTATCGACCAAACTGCTGGTTTCCCTGTTTGGAGACGGAGGCGAGGCGGTCCAATCCTGTGCATTTGTACCGTTGGTGTTTGAATCCGAGATTACCGGGATCATGGTTTTGGGCTCGAACGGAGCCGAGAGGTTTGCGCCGGGTGCGGGAGTGCTGTTTCTGGACCGGCTTGGACAATTGGTTGCGGGTTACCTGCAGGGCCGGCCGTGACAGGATGAGGCCTTTGAATGACCAGGTGCAGGAGTATATAACGGCCATCGAGCGCCAGCGGAAACTGTCCGAAAATACCGTGCGCGCCTATCAGCGGGACCTGGCACAGCTGGTTGATTTTGCCCGTGAAAAAGGATTGACCGACTGGCGCAAGCTGTCGATCCGGGATGCGCGGTATTTTCCGGCAAGAATGCATCAAAAAGGGCTCTCAGGGCACAGTATCCGGCGGGCCCTGTCCGCCTGCCGGGGCTATTATCGATACCTGCTTCAACAGCAGCCCGACGGGGTGAATCCCTTTGAGGGGGTCAGTGCGCCCAAATCGGCGAAGAAGCTGCCCGAGACCCTGAGTGTGGATGAGTTGAGCACCTTGCTGGCGCAGCACGATGGCACGCTTCCTTCCCGCCGCGACCATGCCATGCTGGAATTGTTTTATTCTTCGGGACTGCGCCTGTCGGAACTGGCGTCACTCGACAAGCATTCCGTGGACCTGGCCCAGGGCCAGGTGAAAGTGATGGGGAAGGGAAGCAAACAGCGGCTTGTGCCGGTGGGCAGGATGGCCATGAAGGCGATACGCAGCTGGCTGGAACACCGTCCGCAGATGGCGCACCCGGAGGAAGCGGCCCTGTTCGTCAACCAGGCAGGCCATCGAATCAGTGTGCGCGGAATCCAATACCGTCTGAATCGATGGGCAACGCAACGGGGGATCAACCGGAGAGTGCATCCCCATATGCTGCGGCACTCTTTCGCCAGCCATGTCCTGGAATCCAGCGGCGATCTGCGTGCGGTCCAGGAGATGTTGGGGCACTCTGATATCGCCACCACCCAGGTCTACACCCATCTGGATTTCCAGCATCTGGCGAAAGTGTACGATCAGGCCCATCCGAGGGCAAAAAAGAGGCGCAAACCGCGCAATTCGTAACGGGCCGTGACGCCCCACCGTTGAAATCTACCCCTATCATGGATATAGTCCGCCGTCATTTTTTAATGTTTAATTCTTCTTAGTTCAGGAAACAATCCAAATGAATACTTCACTGCCCATGATCATGGGTGTTGCCGGGCTGTTTGTGGCATTGCTGGTATACAAGATGGTATTAAGGTACCCGGCGGGCGAAGGCAAGGTTGCAGAGATCGGAGAAAAGATCCATCGGGGTGCCATGGTTTTCATGCGCCGGGAGTATGGCTATCTGGCTATCTTTGTCGCAGTGGTCGCACTGTTGATTTTCATCTCCGACCTCGGCGCCAAAACCATGCTTGCATTTCTGGTTGGGGCATTGTGTTCGGGGGTTGCCGGGTACATTGGCATGTATGCGGCCACTCACGCCAATGTCAGGACCACCACGGCGGCCGCACGGGACGGTGCCGAAAGCGCGCTGGCGGTGGCGTTTTTCGGAGGCTCGGTGATGGGTTTGTGCGTGGCGGCCATGGGGTTGCTCGGGATCGGTTTTCTTTACCTGGTTTTTGGGGGCGACCCGCAGACCGCCCATGTGATTCACGGATTCGGAATGGGCGCTTCGTCCGTCGCGCTGTTTTCCAGGGTCGGGGGTGGAATATTCACCAAGAGTGCCGATGTGGGGGCGGACCTTGTCGGCAAGGTGGAAGCCGGGATACCGGAAGATGACCCCCGGAACCCCGGGGTGATTGCGGACAATGTCGGGGACAATGTTGGCGATGTCGCCGGGATGGGCTCGGATATTTTCGAGTCGTATTGTGGCTCGATCATTGCAACCATCGCCATCGCGACCACTTTGCCTCCGGCAATGTTCAGCCTGCTGGGAGCGCAAGAGGTGCTGATGTTCCTCCCTCTGGCGATGGCATCCGTCGGCCTGGTTTGTGCCATTCTGGGAATCGGGCTGGTGAAAATGAATACGGCAAGATCTCCGGAACTGGCCCTTCGAATCGGAACCATCGGGACGACCGTATTGTTCATGGCGGCCTCCTATTTCGTGATCCGGTATCTGGGGGTGAGCGCGAATGTGTGGGGGTCCGTAGCGGTCGGTGCAGTGGGGGGAATCGGGATTGGACTGATTACCGAATACTATACCGGCGGGAAGCCGGTCCGCAGTATTGCGAAAAGCGGGGAAACCGGGCCGGCTACGGTGATGATTTCCGGTCTCGCGGTGGGGATGGAATCGGTGGTGGTTCCGCTGTTGATCATCGCCGCCATTATCCTGGTCTCCAGCCATCTGACCGGCCTTTACGGTGTCGGCATCGCCGCAGTCGGCATGCTCGCGACCGTCGGGATCACCATGGCGATTGATGCCTATGGCCCGGTTGCCGACAACGCCGGCGGGATTGCGGAAATGTCCGGCATGGGAAATGAAGTCCGTGAAATCACCGATTCCCTCGACGAACTGGGCAATACCACGGCTGCCATTGGCAAGGGGTTTGCAATCGGCGCCGCAGCCTTGGCGGCACTGGCCATTATTTCCGCTTTTATTGAAACCGTTTCCCACCTGGACCCGGGTTTTTCACTGGAGCTCAGTGATCCCAAGGTGTTGGCCGGCATGTTCCTCGGCGGTATCTTTCCCTTTTTGGTCTCCAGCATCACGATGAATGCGGTGGGCAGTGCGGCGTTCGAAATGATCCATGAAATTCGTCGTCAATTCAGGGAAATCCCCGGGCTGATGGAGGGAACGGCGGATCCGGATTCTGACCGGTGTGTGGACATTGCCACCCGCGCAGCACTCAAGCGAATGGTTTTGCCGGGGGTGCTGGCGGTCGCGGCACCGGCCGTGGTCGGGTTTGGCCTTGGAGCGACGGCTCTGGGCGGCATGCTCGGCGGGGCACTGCTCGGCTGTGTGCTGATGGCACTGACCATGGCCAATGCGGGAGGGGCCTGGGACAATGCCAAAAAATACATTGAAAAGGGAAATCTGGGTGGCAAAGGCTCTGATGTTCATGCGGCGGCGGTGGTCGGCGATACGGTCGGCGACCCGTTCAAGGACACTTCCGGGCCGTCCATGAACATCCTGATCAATGTCATGGCCATTGTCAGCCTGGTGATTGCTCCGTTGTTGTAGCGGGAACGGCACAACCCCGGAGCGGTCCGGGAATTCGGGACACCAGGATTGCCGCCTTTTTCCGGGTCCCGTCCCGCCGGCTGACGGAGGCCGGGGCCGTCGGCGACAGGACCTTCAGGCCGTCATGGCGTCAGGTGAATTCCTGTCCCACTTCAAAATCGAATATTTCGCTGAGCCGGAACTCGGTGATCAGTTGGTCAACCGCCGCCTGGCCGTGTTCCCTGGATACTTCCGCCAGGATGAGTTGTGCGGAATGCCGGTTGTACGATCCTCCGAAATCAGCCTGCACGCGAATGAGCTGTCGGGCCTTGTCCAGTGTCACAGGCTGAAATCCGTGCCGAGTTTTTTCCCGACCGGGTTGTTTTCCAGTCGAACATACTCCGGCAAGCCCCCTTCATAGGGTGGGTAGTCTTCCCCGAGCATCAGCGGCTGCAGGTAATCCCGGCACCTTCGGGTAATGCTAAAACCGTCTTCTGATATATAGTCCCGGGGCAGCTTCTTTTCCACATTGGCCACCCGGCTCAGCTCGACGGTTCCAATTTTCCATTCATAGGGTTGGTTGCGGATTCTGTCGATGGTGGGCATAACGGAATTCTTGCCGCTGATCACCAGTTCCACGGCTGCTTTGCCCAATGCGTACGCCTGCTCCACGTCCGTTTTGGATGCAATGTGCCGGGCGGACCGCTGCAGATAGTCGGCGACCGCCCAGTGAAGCTTGAACCCCAGGTCCTGCTTGACCATATTCGCCACCACCGGGGCCACTCCACCGAGCTGGGCATGTCCAAAGGCATCCACCAGGCCCTGGTCGGACAGGAACCGGCCACTCTCGTCGGCGACTCCTTCCGATACCACGACCGACACATAACCGTGGTGCTCCACTTTCCGACGGACTTCGGCGATGAATCGGGTCCGATTGAACGGGATTTCCGGGAAAAGCACAATGATGGGAATTTCTGTCCTGTCATCCGATGCCATGGCCCCGGCTGCCGCGATCCATCCGGCATGGCGCCCCATCACTTCCAGAATAAAGACCTTGGTGGAAGTTTCCGCCATTGACGCCACATCAAAGCTGGCTTCACGCGTTGAGATGGCAATGTACTTTGCCACGGACCCGAAACCCGGACAGTTGTCCGTAAAAGGGAGGTCGTTGTCCACGGTCTTCGGGATGTGAATGGCCTGGATGGGGTATCCGGTCCGGGTGGACAGTTGTGCAACTTTCAGGCACGTGTCGGCAGAATCCCCCCCGCCGTTATAGAAAAAGTACCCGATATTGTGGGCGTTGAAAACATCCATCAACCGTTGATATACTAGGCGGTTTTCTTCAATGCTCTTCAGCTTGTACCGGCAGGAACCAAAGGCACCTGACGGTGTGTGGCGAAGTTTTGAGATGGAAGATGCCGGTTCGGCCGACGTGTTGATCAGGTCTTCGTGCAGGGCACCGATGATGCCGTTGCGTCCGGCATAGACCTCGCCGATTTTGTCTCCGTGTTCCCGGGCGGTTTCAATCACCCCGGCGGCCGAGGCATTGATGACGGCCGTCACCCCGCCGGACTGGGCATAAAAGGCATTCTTGATCGGGTTCATTTTGCGGAGGGACCCCGGTTAATTCAGTGACTGGCCAGTGCTGCCGGACTCAACGCCTTCCCGCTCTCTTTCATGGTCAGACTGGGTCTGGAGAACGGCGGCGACACACTCGTCCAGCTGGTTGTATTCCTCAATGCCCGTTCCGAACTGGTCATGGGGGGTGTAAAAGAACTGGGTCCTGAAAGCAAACATCCCGACCTTGAACACCACAAAATTGCAGCCCCGTTCATGCCAGAAAACGGTGGGGCACGTGGTCAGGCCCGCCTCGTCATTGCCCAGACTGATTTCACAATCGGCGAGCTGGATTTCAACATCCTTCTTGTATCGCTGGGTTAACATCTCGCGGATGCCATGGAGTTCAGCGGTGGTAAATTCTGTCATTCTCTGCGAATCGGAAAAGCACGATTTGCTCTGGATTCTACAATAAATCGAATGAGGATGGGGTCGGGTTGCGGCCCGGGCACACCCGGCCACGGCAGGACATCACCGGGGGGACGGGCGCGGTGCAGGAAAATTTCCTTCCCGGGACCGGGACGCGGTGTTGGGGCGGCCGGTGCAAACGCGGCCGGTAACCCGGTTCCCGGGGTGAGATCACTCGGGTGACATTTCCCCATTGCCGGGAAGGGCCCCGCCCCGTTTTGCCCTGAAATCCCCGGATTCCACTTGAATTGTTGCGCCAAACAGGTTAGATTCCGCAACCCTTTGGCGGCCATCGAACTGAAATCATGAAACGTACCTTTCAACCCAGCGTAGTCAAGCGAAAAAGAACCCACGGATTCCGTGCGCGCATGCGTACTCGAGGCGGCCGGGCGATCATCAATGCCCGTCGTGCCAAGGGACGGACCCGCCTGAGCGCCTAGACGGGAGTGATTCCATGCCGCAAGCAGCGGCAAAGCTGGGGCGGAACCGTAAATTGCTGGATGGTGGACAGTTCAAGCCGGTTTTCAGTCAGAAAAAATCCATACACGGTCGGTATTTTGGTATTCATGTGGCCCGGAATCACCTGAACCACCCGAGGTTGGGGATGGCGGTGTCGAAAAAGGTCAGTAAAAAAGCGGTGCAACGCAATCGGATCAAGCGTCAAATCCGGGAATCGTTCCGGTTATGCCAGGACAACCTGGTTCCCATGGACTGTGTGGTGGTTTCGAAAACCGGGTGTGCCGACCAGGAAAACCGGATGCTGAGGACCGAACTAGACGGTTTGTGGTCGAGAGCGAATGAGAAATGCGAAAAATTTTAATACTGTTGCTGAAAATGTACCAGCTGGGTATCAGCCCCTATCTTGGGCGCAATTGCCGGTTCCATCCGACCTGCTCCAGTTATGCCAGGGAAGCCATTACCCGGCACGGTGCGTTGCGGGGCAGCTGGATGACTGCCAGGCGGATCGCGCGATGCCATCCGTGGCACGAAGGGGGCGTTGACCCGGTCCCGCCATCTCCCTGACGGCATGCCGTGAACACAAGCCTGCTTCCGGGACTCGGATAAACCATGCAATTTCAAAGAATCATGCTGCTCGGTGCGCTTGGCCTGGTCCTGGTCATGCTCTGGCAGTCCTGGGTGGAGTTTCAGGCCACGTATCCCGGTCCCGGCGGACAGCAGTCGCTCCAGACATCCGGCGGATCCGATGGCCAGGCTTCCGTCGACCGGTTCGAAGATGTTCCCGACGCCCCGGAACCCACGACTTCCTCGAATGAGACCGCCGCCCCGGAAGCCGTCCCGGTCGCCGCGGAAAGCGGGGAGCGGGGAAAGCTGATCAGGGTGGCCACGGACCTGGTCAATGTCGAGATTGATACCCTGGGCGGGGACCTGGTCCGGGTTGAATTGCTCAAGCATCCCGTCAGTGTCGATACTCCGGACCAGCCTTTCATACTGATGCACCGCGATACGCCCTCCCTGTATGTCGCGCAAAACGGATTGATTGGAAAGGACCGGGAATATCCCAACCACAATACCCAGTACACCGCCTCCAAGTACAGCTACCACCTGGGGGATGCCGACCGTATCGATGTGGTCCTCCACTGGATGTCGCCCGACGGGATTGAGTATGAAAAGATTTTTCACTTCAGGCGGGACAGCTATCGTGTGGAGATCGATTTTCGCATCCGGAACCACAGCGATACGCGCTGGACCGGTTTTGCTTACGGTCAACTCAAGCAGACCGAAGTGGAAACGCCGGGTTCAATGGGTTTTCTCGGCAGGCTGCCCAGCTACAACGGCGCAGCGATCTATACGGAAGTGGACAAATACGAAAAAATTGACTATGGCGAGATACAGGAAGGGCCGCTGAACGTCAGTACGCAGGACGGCTGGGTTGCCATGCTCCAGCATTATTTTGTTTCAGCGTGGTTGCCGGTGGGGTCGGAAAACTACCAGCTCTATTCCGGGGTCAACCGGGATACAGCCAAACCCCAGTATCGGATCGGATACAAAACCACGGACCCCGCAGTGGTTGAGCCGGGTCACGAGGGGGTGGTCCATACGGTGTTGTTTGTGGGGCCCAAGGAACAGCGGCGCCTGGATGAGCAAGGAGCCAATGGACTGAAACTCACGGTGGATTACGGGTGGCTGACACCGGTCGCAAACCCCTTGTTCTGGTTGCTTGACAAGATTTTCGGCTTCACCCAAAACTGGGGCTGGGCCATCATTCTGCTGACTTTCCTGGTCAAGCTGGTGTTCTATCCCCTGTCGGCCGCCAGTTACAAGTCCATGGCGAAAATGAAAAAGCTGCAGCCGCGGATGACGACGCTGAAAGAGCGTTACAGCGATGACAAGCAGAAGTTTCAACAGGAAATGATGAAGCTGTACAAGGCTGAAAAAGTCAATCCGGCCGGGGGATGTCTGCCCATCCTGGTACAGATTCCGGTGTTTATCGCGCTGTACTGGGTCCTGCTTGAAAGCGTGGAATTGCGTCAGGCCAGTTTCATGCTGTGGTTGAATGACCTGTCGCTTCCGGACCCGTATTTCGTATTGCCCATCATCATGGGGGCCTCCATGCTCGCCCAGCACTTCCTGAATCCGGCCCCCGTGGACCCGCTTCAGAAAAAAATAATGATGGCGCTGCCTTTTGTCTTTACCATTTTCTTTTTGTGGTTCCCGGCCGGCCTGGTGCTGTACTGGGTAGTCAACAACCTGCTTTCGATTGCCCAGCAATACTACATTACCCGAAAATTTGCCGACTCCTGAGCCGCCGGAAGAGTTTGCAGAAGGCACGGACACGATTGCCGCCATCGCAAGTCCACCCGGCAAGGGCGGGATCAGCATTGTCCGGGTTTCGGGCCCCCGGGTTCCAGCCATCGCCGATGGGTTGATGGGAGGCCTCCCGACACCCAGAATGGCGGAATGCACCGCTTTTCGGGACCGCCACAACACGCCCATCGACCACGGTATCGTGTTGTATTTCCCAGCTCCGCAGAGCTATACCGGGGAGCACGTCCTGGAAATGCAGGGGCATGGCAGCCCGGTCGTCATGGGCCTCCTGCTGCGTCGATGCCTGGAGCTGGGTTGCAGGCATGCCCGGCCGGGGGAATTCAGCGAGCGGGCATTTTTGAACGGCAAGCTGGACCTCGTCCAGGCCGAAGCGGTGGCCGACCTCATCGAAAGCAGCCATGAGTCCGCCGCACGGTCCGCACTGCGGTCCCTGCAGGGAAGCTTTTCCGTTCGCATTCACGACCTGGTCGATACAGTCTGTTCGCTGCGGCTCTTTATCGAGGCCGCAATCGACTTTCCCGAGGAGGAGATCGACTTCCTGGAAGACAGTGCCGTGATACAGCGACTGGACCGGGTCGAGCGGAAGTTCGCGGAATTGCGGCAGTCGGTCCAGCAGGGAAAGCTGCTGCGGGACGGCCTGAAGGTGGTATTGACCGGGTTGCCGAATGCCGGGAAGTCCAGCCTTTTGAACGCACTGTCCGATGAACAGCGCGCCATTGTCAGCCGGTTGCCGGGGACCACCCGGGATACCCTTGAGCAGACGATACTCCTTGATGGCTTGCCGGTGGAAATCATTGACACGGCGGGAATACGCGATGCCACGGACGAAATCGAGGCGGAGGGCGTCCGCAGGGCCCGGCATGCCCAACAGGAGGCGGACCTGATACTGGTGGTCATCGACGATGCACAGGTCGGCGATGGGCCACTCGATTCCGTCATGGAATCACCGGCCGGCGACATCCGGCAGGTGGTTGTCAGGAATAAAATAGACCTCAGTGGCCGGACAGCGGCCGAGAGTGACGGGGAGGTGTGCATTTCCGCCCTGACCGGCCAGGGGCTTCCAGACCTCAAGAGGAAGATCCAGGAAATCGCGGGCTTCCGAGGCACGGACGATTCCGGTTTCATGGCCCGGGAAAGACACCTCGATGCACTCGACCGGGCAGAGGGTTTTCTGAAGAGCGGCCTTCAGCAACAGCGCCAGTTCCGCGCCGGCGAACTGCTGGCCGATGACCTGCATTCATGCCAAAAGGCCCTGGGTGAAATTACCGGAGAGATTTCGAGCGAGGATTTGCTCGGCATGATTTTCAGTTCCTTTTGCATCGGCAAGTAAAGTATCTGATATATAATGCGAATGTTTTCACCGTGCGGGCATTGACGGCCCCCGGAAACAGATCAAGATGACAGCGAACACACCTCAACACAATTACACCCGGAACATCCTCTTGCAGATGGCCCTGGTACTGGCACTGCTGGCGCTGGTGGCAATCTGGCAACGGGGGATCATCCACCAGATCTATTTTGCCAACCAGGTGAATACCGTTGGCTGGGCAATCAACGGCGGCATCGCCCTCCTTTTTGTCAGTGGGCTGGCGGTACTGATCAGGCGGTTTTTTGAATATCGCAACCAGGAGCTGTCCATCAATCGCTTCATCGCAAACATCACCCGCAATGAAGACCCGTTACTGGGTATCGACGAATCGGACATGGTGGCAAAACGGTTCCTGACATTGAAATCCCTGAACCGCCGCCGGGCCAATATCAACCAGAGCGCACTGGCAGCGACCCTTCTGGCCTCGGAATCCAGCCGCAACAGTTTTCTCAAGTTCGTCCACAATATCCTGATCCTGACCGGTGTGTTCGGCACCATTGTCTCACTTTCGATTGCCCTGTTGGGGGCGTCGGATATTTTGCAGGGCAGCGGCCAGGT
>WTGA01000175.1 GCA_011523765.1 Gammaproteobacteria bacterium | reverse complement strand
GCAGGAGCATCCGCCTGCAGCATGGGGTCGCCGTTCCTCTCCATGACGTGAGCATGCCTATTCCCGCTTCAGGGTATCAGTGGGAAACCCCCTTTATTTTCAAAAATTCACCTGCCAATACCCACGGCCACCATGCCAACAGGCTTCTGAGTAACCCGGGAAGTTGCCCCTATTACCTGAATCTCATGTTTTTCTCATCTGTTGGGCATGCCGGTCAGGCGTGGTTGGCCCGCCTTTCAAGCCGACCGGAACCGGAATATCGACGGATTGGCCAACCCTCACCCGACATTGGCGAATCCCGTACCCGGTCAATCATTGCAGTTTTGACCATGCATCGCGGGATGGTTTCGATGCCGTCGGAACCTTTCCACGGACGGCAGCCCAGGGGATTGTCGACGACCTCCAGGATGCCGGTTTTGATGGCATCCGTCCTGGCGGTTTACTGGCTTCGTTGTACTGGCCAGTCCATGGCTGGAAACCGTACAGCGGGTCCGGTATCCTGGATCGTCCCGGAATGACTGGAAGCATCACGGTGACCGGAAGATCCGCCAGAGGCCATGGTCGAAGTCTTCGGCAGGACCAGGGATCCGGTTGTCATGGGCGGGTTGTTGCCGCATACCTCGGATTGGCCCGGACGAATGTGAAAGCGGCCCTGCGAACCGCAAGACGGATATTCCGCAGGATGGTGATACCGGGTCACGTGCTCATCTTGGCCACTTTTTCATGCACCGCTGCCCCCTGCCGGCCGGGCGGGGATCCGGGCACAGCAGGGGAAGCGCAACCCCAAGCGCCAAACCATGTGTCAATCCGCTGACTCACGAGACCAGAATCTGTACAATAACCCGTGTCTGACAAGCGTACCGTAATCACATTTGATCATACCGGATCCAGACTCCCTTTCATGGGAGACCGGTTTTCTGCCAATGAGTGTAACCGCGAACCGATTATTTCCTGCATCCGACCCATTCCGGATACCCTTTCCATGACCGGCCGCTAGAGACTCCATGAAAATTGTAAAGTTCATTTTGCCGTTGCTGATTCTGGGACTGGGTGCCGTCGGCTTTGTGTATTTCCAGGTCAACACACCAGATTCCGAACCCCTGGAAAGAACGGTGCGCATCCCGGTGGTCGCCGCACAGGCCGTGGAAAAACAGGCGGTCACCCCCACTTTGACAGTGTTCGGACGGGTAGAAACCCCGAACCTGAGCACTTTGACGGCCGGCATTGAGGCCGACGTGCATCAGGTATTGGTATGGGAGGGAAATCCGGTTCAAAAGGGACAGTTGCTGATCACGATGGATACCGGCGACAGCGAACTCGAATTGCTGCAGCGCCAGGCCGAGGTGATGGAAATCGAGGCCCAGATTGAGAGCGACCACATACGATATGCCGCGGACCAGCAAGCACTGGAAAGTGAACAGGCATTGTTGGCCATTACCACCAAGGAAGTCGCCAGGGCCCGCACCCTGGCACAGTCGTCGGCAGGGACCCAGGCAACGCTGGATACCGCCCTGAAGGATGAACAACGACAACAACTGGCCATTGTCCAGCGCCGGCAGTCCATTGATGATTTCGCTTCCAGGCAGCGGCTATGGAATGCGCGGCTCGACAAGGCCAGAGCCGCCTTGCGTCGCACACAACGGGACATCGGGCGCAGCCGTATCGTGGCCCCATTTTCCGGCCGGATCGTGGAGGTGATGGTATCCCCTGGTGACCGGCCGGCACATGGCAAGCCACTGGTCAGGCTCTATGATGATCAACGGCTTGAAGTACGCGCCCAGGTGCCCGGTCAACATATCCAGCGTCTTCGCACCGCCCTGGAACACAACGAACCCATACACGCCCACACCCTCGAAAGCGAGACCCCCCTGACACTGGACCGGCTGTCCTCCAGTATTGCAGAGGGCCAGGGAGGGGTCGATGCCTTTTTTCGCAGTGACCAACCGTTACCGGAACTCGGCCGTACCGTTTCTTTGCTGTTGTCCCTGCCTGAGATCGATGATGCCGTACTGGTCGAGATCAATGCCCTGTATGGCAACCACCAGGTCTACCTGATCAAAGAGGGCAAGTTGCATTCGCGGAAAATCAGGCTTCTTGGACAAAGGCAGGATGAAACCGGGACATTCCTGGTGCTTGATGGAACCGACTTCCAGGCCGGCGAGCTGATTTTGCAATCCCGATTGTCCCAGGCCATTCATGGGCTGGAGGTGAATGTTGACGGATTTGAAATCCAATGAACCATGCCGCACGCCCGCCTGAACAACCGAACCTGATCAGCCTGTTCAGCCGCCACCCGGTCGCTGCAAACCTGCTGATGGCAATGATGCTGCTGGCTGGCGTATGGGGCGTCACGCAGCTGAACACCCAGTTCTTTCCCACTTTTGCAATCGAGTATGCCCAGGTGCAGGTCGCCTGGAGCGGTACCAGCGCCGAAGATGTCGAAGACCTGATCACCTTGCCGCTGGAACAGTCATTGCGTGACCTCGACCACGTCAAAAAGATGACCTCAACCTCCACGACAGGGCTCTCCAGCATCAGCCTGGAATTTTTACCCGGTACGGATATGGGACTGGCTGTGAGCCAGGTGGAGCAGCAGGTAGACCAGGTTCACAATCTGCCGGCGGGGATCGAGCGGCCCGTGGTAACCAAAGCCACACTCTATGAAAATGTGGCGAGCCTGCTGATCACCGGCCCGACAGATATCGGTCAACTGCGCAATCTGACCAATCGCTTCGAAGCGGAATTGCTGGACCGCGGTATTTCGAAAGTGGAGATCAACGGTCTTCCCAAGGAACAGCTTGCGATCGAAATTCCTGCGGTCCGACTGCGTGAACTGGACCTTTCCCTGGACGAGATCGGCCAGCGAATTTCCTCGTGGTCACGCAATTCACCTGTGGGGGTGATTGGACGGGATGAATCTTCACACCAACTCCGCTTTCATGAACGGCGTGAAGATGTGCTTTCTTTTGCCAGTGTGCCCGTGATTGCGGAACAGCCAGGCCGTCTGGTGACCCTGGGCGACATCGCGGAAATCTCCAGGAAACCCCAGGATGGCCAGGTTTCCATCCGTTACCGGGGTAAGCCGGCGATCGAAATGGTCGTGTACCGAACCGAATCCAGCGACAGCCTCAAGGCGGCGAACATATTGCATGAATGGCTGGAAGACACGCGGCCTGATCTGCCCTATGGGGTTGAACTGATCGCTTATGACGAGCGCTGGGAGCTGATACAGGGGCGCATTTCACTGCTGGTCAAAAACGGGCTTGGCGGATTGTTGCTGGTCGTACTGATTCTGTTTCTGTTCATGAATGTGCGGGTCGCCTGGTGGATTACCGTCGGCATCCCGGTTTCATTCATGGCCTCCCTGGCTGCGCTGTATTTGATTGGAGGGTCCATCAACATGGTCACTCTTTTTGCATTGATCATGACTCTCGGCATTATCGTGGATGATGCGATCGTGGTGGGAGAAGACGCAATGGCGCAGTTCGGCACCGGTGAAGACCCGGTGCATGCCCCGGAACGCTCAGCCCGGCGTATGCTGGGGCCAGTTTTTTCCTCTTCACTGAGTACCATTGCCGTCTTCTTGCCGTTGATGCTGGTTGGCGGAACCACCGGCAGGATCTTGCAGGCGATTCCCGTGGTCGTGATCTGTGTCATCATCGCCTCTTTGGTCGAGTGCTTTCTGATCCTGCCCGGGCACCTGACCCACTCGTTCCGTCGAGTACTGCAGGCCAAGCCTGCACGGTGGCGAGAGGCATTCAACCGTGGGTTTGACCGGTTTCGGGATGGCCCGTTTCACCATGCCGTTTCCGTGGCCACCTCGTTCAGGTGGAGCGTACTGGCCTTTTCACTTGCACTGCTGGTGCTGACGGTTGGGTTCCTGTCCAGCGGGCGCATTGGATTCCAGTTTTTCCCGACCGCCGAGGCCGACCGGCTGTTTGCCAACGTCTCGTTTGTCGCGGGCACCCCGCCACATAAAGTGCAGGCATACCTGCAGGTCATGGAAGAAACCCTGTACGAAGTCGAACAGGAGATATCCGAGGACTTCATCCGGCTGGTATTGTCCCGTCACGGGATCCAGGCAGGCGAGACCAGTGGGCACGGGGACCACTTCGGTGCCGTCAGTGTTGAATTGATCGACCCGGACCAGCGACACACCCGGAACAGTACGATCATCCAGGCATGGGAAAACCGGCTGCCACGTATGCCCGGGATCGAAAATCTGTCCATTGTCGAACCCAGGGCCGGACCACCGGGACAGGATATCGAAGTCCGCATCACTGCACAAGAGATCAACCGGGTGAAGTCGGCTGCCATCGCCTTGCAGGATGTGCTGCACAATATCCCGGGGGTCTCCGGGGTCGGGGACGACTCCCCCTATGGCCGCGAGCAAATGGTGCTGGAACTGACGCCGACAGCGAAGGTGCTCGGACTGAGCGTTGCCAGTGCTTCCCGCCAGTTGCGTGCGGCCTATGACGGGTATGATATACAGGAGTTGTCCGATGGTTTTGACGACATTGATGTCACCTTGCGACTCCCGGACAATGAACGAAACACCATTGGCAACCTGGCAACACTGGATATCGTGCTTCCCGGCGGCCGGTCAGAGCCCATTGGCAATCTGGCCCGGGTTCGATTGCAAAGGGGCTTTGAAACAATCCGTCACGATAGCGGCAAGCTGGCCATTACCGTGGTGGGAAGCGTCGACCCCGCAGTGAACAATACCAACGAGATCCGGGCAGATTTGGAGCGGGAGATCCTGCCGGAACTGTCCAGCCAGTACGGCGTGGAGTTTTCTTTCGTAGGGCGCCAGGCCGAACAGCAGGAAACCCTGGGAGACATGCAACTGGGCATGATGCTGGCGTTTTGCCTGATGTACCTGATACTGTCCTGGGTGTTTGGTTCTTACGGCTGGCCGCTGCTGGTGCTGGTGATTATTCCGTTCGGCATCGTTGGAGCGATCTGGGGGCATGCCGTCATGGGACTGGACATGACGGTCCTGTCGCTGTTTGGATTTTTCGGTTTATCCGGTATTGTCGTCAATGACTCCATTATCCTGATTGTATTTTACAAGCAGTTGCGGGCACAGGGCGTCGAACCCCACCCTGCCATTGTCCAGGCCACCTGCCTGCGCTTCCGCGCAGTCCTGCTCACCTCGCTGACGACCATCGCGGGGTTGTTGCCGTTGCTGTTCGAGACGTCTCTGCAGGCCCAGTTTTTGATTCCGATGGCCATCAGTATTGCATTCGGCCTGGCCTTTGCGACGTTTCTGATCCTGTTCCTGCTGCCGTCTTTGATGATGATCTATGAAAACACCCGGGCCTGGCTGGCCCTCCCCGAATCACCTGAAACGACGGGCCCTCCCGCCTGACCCGGCACCATCGCTTTGGGCCCGTCTGCAGGACCGGAGCCAAACGTTTCGTTCCCCGTCAGGCACCGTACGCAATGATTCGTTCTTTCGGTTTCCGGAACACCCGGCAGACACTGGATTGACGGATGCGGCCGAAACCGTCCGGGCACGCAACCCCTGCAGGATGCCTTCCGTGGAGTGCGCGGTCATGGAGACCCGTCAGGTCCGCTGATCAGCCATTCATCCAGTTTTGACCAGCGTCGCCGTCCGGAAACGTTTTTCACTGCAATCTCAACGGCCTTGCGTTGGCCGACGAGCACGACAAGCCGCTTGCCGCGCGTAATCCCGGTATAGAGCAGATTTCGCTGGAGCATGGCATAGTGCTGCTTCAGTACGACAATCACGACAGCCGGGTATTCCGACCCCTGGCTCTTGTGGATCGTCGCCGCATAGGCAGGAACCAGCATGTCCAGTTCCCCGAAGCCATAGATAACGCAGCGGCCGTCGAACCTGGCACCCAGTTCACCCTCGTCAGCATTCACGTGCTCCACAAACCCGATGTCGCCGTTATAGACTTCCTTGTCATAGTCATTCTCCACCTGCATGACCTTGTCTCCCGGGGCAAACGTCCAGCCGAAGCGTTCCACCCGGTTCTCCCCGGCAGGGTTCAGTGCGGCCTGCAACTCGATATTCAATGACCGGGCACCCGCACCGCCCCGGTTCATTGGGCAAAGCACCTGGATTTCCCGGACGGGATCAAAACCAAAACGCCGGGGAATCCGGGAGCAAACCACCGTAAGTGCGCGCTCTGCCGCCTGCTCCGGGTTCTCGGCGGGCACGAAATAGAAGTCGCTTTCACCGTCGGCGGCCTTGAGTTCCGGCATCCGGCCTGCATTGATCCGGTGCGCACTGGCCACAATACGGCTTCGGGCTGCCTGCCGGAAGACTTCCGTCAGGCGTACCACGGGGATGGTACCGGACCGGATGATGTCGGCGAGAACCTGGCCCGGCCCGACCGAAGGCAACTGATCGACGTCGCCGATGATCAGCACAGCAGCATGTCCCGGGACGGCCCTCAACAATGACAGCATGAGCGTGACATCGACCATTGAGCTTTCGTCGATAACGAGCAGGTCGCAGTCCAGGGGGTGGTCTTCGTTGCGGCGGAAACCGAATGATTTCGGGTCGAATTCCAGCAACCGGTGGATGGTCCTGGCCTCCATGCCGGTGGACTCTGACAGGCGCTTGGCGGCGCGCCCGGTGGGCGCGCACAACAGAAGCTTCACCTCTTTCACCAGGAGAATCTGCAGGATCGCATTGACGATGGTTGTCTTGCCGACTCCCGGGCCTCCCGTAATCACCATCGTCTTCGAGCACAATGCCTGCCGCACTGCATCCGCCTGGCGGCCTGCGAGCGCGAGCCCGGTACGGGCCTCGACCCACGGAAGCGCCTTGTCGGCATTGATGGTTGCCCACGGCAAACCCCCGTTGAGCAGCCGCCACAGATGCCCGGCGACCGCCTGTTCCGCATGATGCAGCCCGCTCAGGAAGATACAGGAAATGCCGGCCATGCTGTCGGCTGTCACGGTCTTGTCCTTCAGTTCCAGTTCCAGAGCGGTGGCGATGAGCGCTTCCGGCACATCGAGAAGTTTCGTCGCAAGGACCGTCAGCTTTGCGACCGGAAGGCCGCAATGGCCGTTCCCCATGGCTTCGGCCAGGGTATAGGAGATTCCGGCACGCAGACGGATCATGGCGGTTTGTTCGATGCCCAGCTTTGCGGCGATCCCGTCGGCGGTGAGAAAACCAATCCCGCGGATATCCCGGGCCAGCCGATAGGGATTCTCACTCATTACCTGTACCGCATCGACCCCATACGTTTTGAATATGCGCACGGCCCGGGCCGTACCGATGCCATGCTGAAGCAGGAACACCATGATCTCGCGAACCACTTTCTGGTCGGCCCAGGCTGCCGTGATCCTCCTGGCCCGTTTCGGTCCGATCCCCTCGACTTCCCGCAGCCGCTTCGGATGGGACTCGACAATACTGAACACCTCCGTGCCGAACAGTTCGACCATGCGCTTTGCATACACCGGTCCGATCCCCCGAATCATGCCGGAACCGAGATATTTCTCCATACCGTCCAGTGAGGACGGAACGGATATCTTGAGGAACTGCGCACGAAACTGCAGGCCATAGGTCCGGTCGTTGCTCCATTCCCCGGATGCGGTCACCCATTCTCCCACCGCAACCATCGCGGCGTGTCCCACTATCGTGACGAAGTCCCGCTGACCGCGCGCCTTCACGGACAGCACACAAAAGCCGTTTTCCGGATTGTGGAAAGCCACCCGTTCTATCGCACCCACGAGCACCTCCCTGCCGGGTTCAGGAGTGGCCATCACAAGAGCACACAGTAAAGAGAATCCGGGAACGTGGTGCCGGCCGGAAAAGACCGGGGCCGACGGGAAACCCGGTCCCGGAACGGCAACCGGGCCGGGACCGGCCTGTTCTGCTTGCCGTCAGCAGAAATCATGGCACAAGCGGTGGTTTGGGCACTTTCGATCAGGACCGGAACTCTCCGGCAGCAGTTTTCGTTGGGAAATGCGCCATCTCCCTGCCGGGAGCCGACGTGAGCGTCACCCCGTTGACATGGATTGGGCGGTATATCCCCGCATGCAAAATGGGAAAAGACAAATATGGTGTCCTCGATAATCCATGGGCGAGTATACACCGGATCAGGCCACTGCCTTCTCCATACAAGGCCTGGAGCGAACACTTTCCCCTATCTTTTCGCAGGGGACGGTAGGAGGAAACGCCATGCATGGCCACTTCGGGACGGCGGGCCGATTCGTTTCATTTTCGGGTGCACCCCATCGGTTTTTCTTCCAACTGCAAACCGGAACAATCTCCACGGCAACCGAGTCCGGAATACCCGGGCCCATCCGGGCGGGCAGGGGTCAGGGATGGACGGGCAGGTCAATCCGGACCTGCAGCCCGCCACCATCATGATTGGCGGCTGTGATTTGGCCACCGTGGATTTCAGCAATGGTTTTTGCCAGGGTCAGGCCGATCCCATGATGTCCTTCCGAGGTATCCCGGGAATGGTCCACACGGTAGAAGGGATCAAAAATCCTTTCCAGCAATTCCGGGGGGACCCCGGGTCCCTTGTCGAGGAGGGTGACGGTGATCATTTTTTCGTGCCGGGCCACTGCGATTTCCAGGGTTTCATTCTCAGGGGTATAGCGCAATCCGTTCCGGATAGTATTTTCGAGCATCCGGGACAGCCACTCGGAATCCCCACACAGGAATGTTGGGGAAACCGCGGTCAGTACGGCCGCCTTCCCCATTTGCTGGAATTCGAAGTTGGCATCTTCAACGACGGATTCAAGGAGCCTGGCCAGATCAACCTCTTCCTGCACCAGATGGGTCCGATTTTTCAGCCGTGTCAGGGAGACCAGGTCCTCGATGAGGTTGTTCAGCTTCCCGACCTCGGTTTCCATTCGGTCAATATCCGGATTGCTTCCAAGCTTCTGCTCCATCAGGGAGGCCGCCACCTGGATTCTCGCAAGGGGTGATCGCAATTCATGGGAGATATCACGAAGCAGCTGGTTCTGGTTCTCCACCGTGCACTGGACACGATTCGTCATTTGGTTGAATTCCCTGCCAAGGTCGCCAAACACATCGTTTCGCCGGGTAATGACATCCGGGACCCGGGATGCCAGATTGTCCACGGATATTTCCCTGAATGTGCTGCGCATGACGCGCATGGGCCGCAACACCCAGTAACTCAACAGCACGCTGGCGCTGATCATGCCCAGGACCACCACCACTGTTGGCAACCATACGAATCGAAACCGGCTTTTGCCAAATGAGGGACGATGGGAGGTCATGATCACCTTGTAGCGGGCACGGTCCCCCATGACCTGGTGCGCAAAGATGAAAAACCGGCCCGCCTCGTTGTCGGGGGGAGAAATGACAGCAGGGTATTCGGTAACCTGGGAACGGACCCCTTCCGGCAGATTCCGCGGGGACAACAGATTTCCGTCCTGGTCCAGAACCCAGGCTTTCACGTTGAAACGCGCTTCCAATTCGCGACCGGATGCCGGGAGGTTGCCGGTTTCGTACTTTTCGATGACCTCCCCGGCCATCCGCTGTGACCATTCCTGGAAATGCTTTCCATGATGTCCGAGTTCCTGGCTGACCCATTTGAACAACAAAAAGGACACGATCGCAATGGCGAAAAAGCAGGCAAGCAGCAAGGAAAGCACTTTGGCGAAAAGTGATTTCAATGTTCCGTCTCACCGATTTGATACAGGTACCCGATTCCGCGCACCGTCCTGATCCGGTTGCCGCCATGCGGGAAAGGACCGAGTTTTTTGCGGAGATTGCTGATGTGGACATCAATACTCCGGTCCCACTTGCTCAGTGGCTTGTCCAGCACTTGAACCGACAAACTGGATTTCGTTACCAGCCGGCCGGGTTTCAGCAACAGGAGGTACAGCAGGTCAAACTCGGTCTGCGTCAGCGAAACCGGACGTTTCTCACGGGTGCCTTCGCCAATGACAACCCCGCGGGTTGCAGGGTTGATCCTGACATCACCATGTTGAATTTCGGTGGCCCGGCTCTGTGCCATCAAGGGGGTTCTTCGCAGGACCGCCCGAATCCTGGCAAGCAATTCCCTGGGATTGAAGGGTTTGGATACGTAGTCATCCGCGCCCAATTCCAGCCCCAGTATCCGGTCCAGGTCGTCCCCCCTGGCGGTCAGCATGATCACCGGCAGTGCACTGCGGGTGCGGAGTTCCTTGAGCACTTCAAGACCGTTCATTCCGGGCATCATGATGTCCAGAACCAACAGGTCGTAAACATTCCGGCGGATGCGGTTCAGCGCGTCCTCCCCGTTGCCGGCCTGGTGGATGTCGCAACCTTCCCTCTCCAGAAATTCCTTGAGCATTCCGGACAGCACCGTATCATCGTCCACGAGCAGTATCCTCACTGTGTCGGTGCTTGCGGCACCCGCATTGGAGGGATGTTCGGTCAATCTGACTCTCTGGAAAACTTGCCTGGGATCGATTTTTCCCGATATCATTTCTGGGGTTCCCGGGTCATCCCTGACCCGGTCAAAAGAACAGGAGTGTATGCTGGAACGGCTGTGCCCGTCTACATGGAGGCGGGGAGACTCCACGCACCCCTTCTTTTTTGGATGAGATCAAGTGCTTCCTGTTTTTGCTCTTCCGTGAGCACTTCGGAAACCTGTTTTGCAAAACGGGCGATTTCCACTGCTCCGTGTTTCAGCTGTTCCATCCTTTCCTCGGCCAGCTCATTCGCCGCTCCATCGAAGTCATCGGCCGAAAGGCCAAGGGCCATCATGTCCAGGTAAAATGACCGGTCTGCATGACGGGTGTTCGGGATCACCGACCGGTTTTGTTCCAGTATTTTCTCCAGCGACAGTTCCTGGGCATCGGAAAGGTCCAGATACCGGTCCATCTTTCCGATGAGTCTTTCCATCTTGTGCGCTCCATGGGCGCCCAGGTGGGTTTTCCCCGAATGCCGGCAGTTTGCGACGCCGGCAAAAACCAGCCCGGACCCGACCACGGAGAGGATGGCGGCGGCGACAAGGATGTTTCGTTTTTTCATGAGTGTGTACCTTCAGT
>WTGA01000142.1 GCA_011523765.1 Gammaproteobacteria bacterium | reverse complement strand
CGAAATCGATCCGGAAGTCAGCGAAAAGCTTGACCAGATCGCCGAAACCGCCAGGGCTTCGACACCGGTCGGATAGTCGGATGTAGTCTGAGTCTTCCAGAACAACTTGATTGCCGCCGGCCTGATGCCCGCATCGCCGGTCACGAATTCGGTTCCGTCGGGAATCGCCTGCTCCGGAGCATCGTGGCTGGTGAGCACCTCGAATAGAGGGTTCCGCATAATATCCATAACGACATCGGTGAACGTGCCCCCGATATCCGCGCCCAGACGAATGTCCTGCCCGGTTTTCATGCCTCAGCCGTCGCACTCCATCGCGCCGGTCTTCCCGTTTCCCGGGTCGTTCCAGATGTTCTGCCATGCCCTGAACTGTGACAACCTGATCCGGTAGCGCGCGACGTTACCTTCGTGGAGTCCCAGAATTTCGTTTTCAACGACTTCCCTGAACGGGTTTCGTTCATCAGCCTCGACGTTGTCTCCGGCCCAAGCGGCGATGCGCAAGAAGGCCTCTTTCCGGCCGAGCCGCTCGAGCACGATGGCCCGGACGACCTCGCGCAAGGCGTCGCGATGCTTCAGGCGAAACGGGTCCGGCTCGCCAAGCGATTGCCTGACCGCCGCGTAACGCGACGCGGAGCGTTCGTAGGCCCAGATGAAAACGTCCTTGAGCAAATCGACCCGTCTTAATTCATACACGCCGAGCATCGCTTCCGTGTAGTCCGTGACCGGAACGTCCGTGAATGAGAGCGGCATCAGGTCCGCCCTGATCAGGGATATGTTTGCAGCAAGGCGCGAGACACGCTTGTTGACGTCATCGAACGGTTGCAGATACGGCAACTGCACCATTGCGAACAACGCCTGTTCGAACGGGTTTTCGATGGCCCTGGCGGTATCGAGAACCTGGTCAAAACACTCTTCGACAAGTTGGGGCACTTCAAGCGGGTGAAACGCCGATTTTCCTATGCCGACCGCGATCCGGCGCAGACGGCCCGGCGCTTCCGGATCGGCCAGAAGATTGTTTGCCAGCAGGGCGTGCAGGTTCAGGATCGTGTGCCGGTTGAACCCGGCTTCCTCCGCCGAATCCACGAGAAATTCGATTGCATCCTTGTGATTCAGAATCATTTGTGCTTCGAGCTGTTCTTTGCCTTCGGGAATTTCGCCGAAGGCAATCAGCCGCTTTGTATCGAGCAGGGAATAGGTGTTTCCCTCCAGGCGGCTGGAGTTCCATGACAGGTCGACAAGTAGCCGGTTCAGTATCTGCTTCGCATAGGTTCCGGCGGGGGACTTCCCGTAAGCCGGGGTTCCGACATCCCGCAAGTGTGCGCGCTCCTTCGCTGAAAGGTAGGCGGTATCGTTGGGCCTGTAGGCATCAAGGAACGCGCGCTCGTACCCGACAGGGGTTCGGGTGTGAAGAGGCTTGCGGAGGTGATACCGCATATTCACCGACCGCCTTGAGAGCGGTACTTCGCCAGCCGGCCTCTCGCCGGATTCTTCGGAAGCCTTGATCCGGGGTGTGGCGGCGGCAGGCGGCAGATACTTCGCCCAGCGCCTCTCGCCGTCCTTGACAAGGCGGCCTTCGTCAACAAGACGCTTGAGGCGATATTGAAGCGTCCGGCGAACCACCGCCTCTTCCAGCTCATCATGAATGTCCTGGATGGCGATACCCTCGGGATGGGCGGACACCACCGTCTCGATGGCCCTCAGTTTCTGCTCGGGAATGGACTTTGCCATGTCTCCCTGTCTTGCGCATAGATGATATGCGCAATTAAAACACGAATATGCGCAATTATCAATTCTATGGAGGGTTTTGCGTTGCTCGGGTTTTTGCAGTATCCAGGTTCCTTCTCAGGAATAGTTTACCCCATTCTTCCCCTGGAGGGTCCGCCATCCGACCGGTTTTGAGGGATTTTATCCGAGGGGACGACCCCCGCAGGGGGTCATCCAGGGATTTCCCCTTGTTTTCCCCGACCGGAACCCTCCGCTTTCGCGGTTCATCCAGGGAGAAGCAAGACGGCCCCGACCGGGGCCGGGTCAGGCCGCGAGCAGCCGGACCGCAGAGCGCATCTGCTCCGGCCTTCCGGCCTCGATGGCAT
>WTGA01000065.1 GCA_011523765.1 Gammaproteobacteria bacterium | reverse complement strand
AAGAGGTACCCAATGGATACACCCAGAAAACCCTATCTATGGGAAGCATTGCTTTCCCTGCTTTCCCTGGTGGTCGGCATTGCACTTTCGATCGTCAAATTCGGGACTGAACCACACATTGCCATGCTGTTTGGTGTGCTGGTTGCATCCATTGTGGCGTGGCGATGCGGATACAACTGGAAAAGCATCCAGAACGGCATGGTCCAGGGGATCACCAACTCGCTTCCAGCCATCATCATTCTGGTGATCATAGGAATCCTGATCGGGGTATGGATTGCATCCGGAGTGGTTCCGACGCTGCTGTATTACGGCTTGAAACTGCTCAGTCCCTCGATTTTCCTGCCCGCCGCCCTGATCATCTGTGCGGTCACATCGGTCGCCACAGGGACTTCATGGGGAACCACCGGCACGATTGGCGTTGCCCTGATGGGAATTGGGGACGGGTTGGGGTTTCCGCTGCCCGTGGTCGCCGGGGCCGTGTTGTCCGGTGCGTATTTTGGCGACAAAATGTCTCCCTTGTCGGACACCACGAACATGACCCCCGCCATGGTCGGCACCGACCTGTACACCCATATCAAGCACATGTCCTACACCACCGGTGTCGCCTTCGCACTCACCCTGATTATTGAAATTGTACTGGGGTTGAGTTATTCGGGCGGCGACGGCAACCTGGCTGAAGTCCAGCAAATCATCGCAACGCTGGATGGAACCTTCTGGATCAATCCGCTCATGCTGCTCCCGGCGGTACTGGTCATCGTCGCGGCCTATCGAAAGGTCCCCGCGATTCCGGGGATTACCGCAGGGGCACTGGCGGCGATCATTATGGGACTGTTCCTCCAGGACGGGACCAGCCTGGCTGGCATGCTGGATGTTTCCTATGCCGGCTACACCAGCGAAACGGGCATCGGTGCCGTCGATGACCTGCTGACCAAGGGCGGCATGTCCTCCATGATGTATACCATTTCCATTGTCATTGCGGCGATGATGTTTGGCGGGGTCATGGAAAAAACCGACCAGCTGCGCGTGATCGTTGACCGTATCCTCCAGTGGGCGACTTCCCAGGGTTCCCTGTTCGGCTCGGTAGTGGGCACCGCCCTCGTTTCAAACATGGTGCTGTGCGACCAGTACATGTCCATTGTAATGACCGCCCGCATGTACTCCCAGGCTTTTCGGGACCGTGGCCTGCACCCCAAGAACCTGTCGCGTGCAGTGGAAGACTCGGCGACTGTGACGGCAAATCTGGTACCCTGGAATTCAGGCGGTGCCTACCAGACCGCGACCCTGGGAGTGGCCACCATCCTGTACCTGCCCTTTGCGTTTTTCTGCTGGCTCTCCCCCATCGTGACCCTGATCTACGGGATTTTCAATATCACCATCGAAAAATCCGAAGACGATCCCGATTCCATCCAGGACTTTGAGCCCGCCGGAGAAAAGACGGACTGATTATTTGCTGGTACCGGACCTTCCCGATGCAGGCATCGGGAAGGTCCCGTCAAGTGCCGGCAATACCGCCTGAAAGAGGAGGAAAGGACGGATCCGGCCCTGGTGGCTGCAGCAGGGTTACACGGTCCCGCCGGACCCGAAAACCCTGTGAATGACGGCCCGGAGCGGTTTTCAGGCATATCTCCTGATTTCCCGGAGCACCCTTCTCGAACGAAGAGGCGCTCCGGACAATTGCCGGTCAATGAGAAACCGCATCAATCGCCTGGCCTGTACATGCTGTTCCGCGCTGTGGAATTGTTCGAGCCGCAGGGCAGCCAGGGTTCCTCCGGAAATAACGGAATGGTGATTGCCCGAAACCTGCACAGGGCCTTTTTCCGCATAGTACCGGTATTGCCGGTCCTCACAGATGGCTTCCCCGGTCTCGACGTCATGGTCCAGCACCAGGCCAAATCCGATTTCCTGCAGAAAGTGCTTTTCAAACACTCTCAATACGGTATCGGGGTCCCGGTCCTCCAGCAATCCGGCGATCGCTTCCTGGTATTTGTCATAGAGCACTTCATGGGGGTCATGGCGATGGAGCAATTTCAGGATCAGTTCATTCATGTAGTACCCGCATGCCAGATTGACCGAATCCAGCCGGGCGCAAAACCGGGGCTGTTCAATGGATGTG
>WTGA01000122.1 GCA_011523765.1 Gammaproteobacteria bacterium | reverse complement strand
AATCCGGACACATCATGTGCTAATTATGCGGACAACTTGATTTGCTCGCGACAGGCATCCGTCCATGTATGTTAGGAGTTCACAATCTGTCCGGTTAGGTAGTATCCATTATTGTCGTATTGACAACATGGATACTTTTAACAGGCATCCGTTCATGTATATCAGCGATTCCCGTCCTGGGCCTGAGGGGGCGGGTCCAGGACTTTCGCATCCTTTCCCCGGGACCGGATGGGCCACACCGGAGTGATGAAGGAGATGAATGGCCATGGGGTCAATTCTGTGGCGCAAGGGGGTACGGGCAGGCCCGGTTTGACCCGCCTCATCGGTCCGGAGGCCGGGAGGAGGTCAAGGAAACCGCCGGGTCTTCTTCTTGTAGTCTTCGCATTTGCCAAGATAACGGGTTGTGCTGATGGGCATGGGAACCCGGACATTGGCAATCCAGGTGATGAGTTCCTTGCCGGAATGCAGCAGATTGGTTCCACGCTTGATATGGCGCTCAAGGGAAGTTCGGGTTCCAACCGGAATGTCCGCCCGGAAATCGATGATTTTTTCGCCCGCCGAAACAAACTCCGGCCAGACCGTGAGGTAGTCGGGATCGCTCCGCAGTATCTCGCTCTCATTTTTGGCGGTGAGAATGAAGTTGTCGATCAGGGGTTCTGCCCCATGGAACCACTCCAAATGGCAAAGAGTCTCCTTGATCACCCGGCCCAGCCGGTCAATTTCCCTCATGGCCTGGGCAATTTTACGGTATCGGCTGCGATAGTAGTCCGCAATGGGCATGGTGAACACCTTTACCGGTTCGCCCCACAGTTCATCCACGCCTTCCTCTCCGCTGTAATGTTTTACATTGTCACTCAGTGACAGGGCTTCGGACAGGCAGGTGGAACACTGGTGCATCAGGGCGTCGTCCTTGGAGATATGGATGCCTTTTTCCTCCAGGTCCGCAATGACGGTGAAAATATCCGTTGCCCGGTTGAAAAGCGCCCCGGCCAGCATCGCTGCATTCACCCTTTTGCGCTGCGGGTCAGACTCCCTTTCATAGGCCTTGCGCACTTCATCCAGCTTGTCCCCAGGGGTATTGATGCCGGGTTCGGTGTGATGGAAGGTCCGCCGTGTCAGCAGGTCCAGCAGTTTCTTCTTCTCCGAGATGGATTCCTCGGGGGGTTCGTAATAGCGGATCCAGTAACCATCGAAGAAAATATGGTCAACGCCATCCCTGCAGGCGATGGTTCCATTCGGCACGGTTTCAGGGGTTGGCATGGACGGATCCCGTTAATCGGCAATCAAAAGACAGATCAGGGCCGCCCCGTCATGGTCCAACCCCCTTCAGGGTATGGTCCAGCACATCCAGTGCCAGGCCATGGAATTCATCCACCTGTTCCCGGGTGATGACCAGCGGCGGGCTCATCACCATGGTATCCCCGACCGCACGCATGATCAGCCCTTTTTCGAGGCAGGCATCACGGCAGTAAACTCCCGTGCTGCCGTCGCTGCCGTACCGTTCCCGGGTGCTTTTGTTCTTGACCAGTTCCAGTGCAGCCAGAAACCCCTTCGCCCTGGCTTCCCCCACCAATGGATGGGCCTGCAAGGAGAGTACCTTTTCATGGAAGTAATCCATGACATGATCCCGTGCGTTTTCAATGATTTTCTCTTCACGCAGAATCCGGATATTTCTCAAGGCAACCGCACAGGCTACCGGGTGGCCCGAGTAAGTGTAGCCGTGGGCAAACTCTTGCGCCTTGTCATCAAGGATTTCGGCAATACGGTCTGCAATCATGACCGCACCGACGGGCTGGTACCCCGCGGACAATCCCTTTGCCAGTGTCATCACATCGGCATCAATCCGGAAAGTGTCGGACCCGAACCATTCCCCGGTCCGGCCGAATCCGCAGATCACCTCGTCGACACACAGCAGTACATCGTACTGCCTGCATATCCGGTTGATTTCAGGCCAGTAGCTGTCCGGTGGAATGATTACCCCGCCGGCTCCCTGGACCGGTTCGGCAATGAATGCGGCCACCCGGTCTGCTCCCAGTTCAAGGATTTTTTCCTCCAGGCATCGGGCGCGTTGCAGGCCGAACTCCTGTTCGTCCATCTCCCCGCCTTCCATGTAGTAATAGGGCTGGTCGATGTGTACGATATCGGGGATGGGCAACCCTCCCTGGGCATGCATTCCTTTCATGCCTCCCAGGCTGGCGCCCGCCATGGTGCTGCCGTGGTAACTGTTGTGACGGCCAATCACAATGTTCCGTTCCGGCCGGCCCTGCAATTCCCAGAAATATCGAACCAGCCGCAAAACGGTATCATTGCCATCCGAACCGGAACAGCCGAAAAACACGCGGTTGAATTGGGGAGGGGTCACTTCCGAGAGAACCTCCGCCAGTTCCACCGCAGGCAGTTGGGCGGTTTGAAAAAAACTGTTGTAGTAGGGCAGCTGTTCCATCTGGTTCCTGGCCGCTTCCGCCAGTTCGGTACGGCCATACCCGATATTCACGCACCACAATCCGGCCATCATGTCGAGATACCGGTTGCCGTCGCTGTCGTAAATGTACACGTTGTCGGCCCGGGTAATGATTCTGGCGCCTTTACGCCGCATGTCGCCATGATCGGTAAAGGGATGGTAATGGTGTCTGTAATTGCTTTCGCGCAATTCAGCTGTATTATACTTTCGCATCGGTTCCGGGAACTGGCGGGGGCGGGTAGAGTCAACAGGCATGATGCGGATCATACATGAGTTCAACGAGAAATCTAACCGGAAGATCGTGGCCCCGGTCCCGGGTGCGAGATGAAATACCTCCTCTCCTTTGCCTCGCTTCTGGGGCTGTTCCTGTGCGGGAGCCAGCTCCTGTACTGGCTGGTCATGGCATTGAACCTGGATGGACTGGCGGCTTTCCTGGTTTCGTGCATTCCATTGCTCATGGTCCTGACCTGGACCACCATGGATGACAACGAACGCTATCTGGATGCGCTGGCCAGAAATGCCTGGTGGGGGTATTCGCTGATCCTGTCCGTTGCCGGGGTTGCCTGGCTCATCGGCAGGGGATCGTCCGGGCCGTGGATGTGACCGGGCCCGGAAAAACGGGGAAAGCACCGGCACCCGGGGAAGAGGACCGGATGCCGGAAAATCCTGTGACGCACCCTGAATCCATCCGCCGTGGCGAAGCCGGTGCGCACGACCGGATCATCCCGGGTGGTTTCAGGCCAGCAGGTACAGCATCAGCGGCAATGTCAGGATTCCGACTGCGGTCTGGAATGCGATGATTGCCGCGATCATTTCCGTGTCTCCTCCCATTTGCCTGGCCATGATATAGGCGGTTCCGGCCGTCGGTGCCGCCCCGCAGACAATGGCGACTTCATACGGGAGGCCGGAGACTCCCAGATACCTGCACGCCGAGGCAATCAACAGCGGCATGACCACCAGCTTGAGCATCGAGGACAACATGATACTCCACCGGGCCCTTTGGACCGCATTGAATTTCAATCCCGCGCCGACCGCAAGCAGGGCAAGCCCAAGAGCGCTGGAACTGATCAGTTCCATGGTGGTGATCAGGGTCTCTCCCAGGTTCCATTGCAACCGGTTCAGGCAAATTCCGATGAAACATGAAACCAGCATGGGGTTGCGGGCAAGCTGGTTCAGCAATGCCCGGAATGAAAATACACGGGGGGGGCCGTCGGCGGGTTGGCCGTAGACACTCAACACCACTACATTGACCACCTGCAGTATCGGAACCATCACAGCGAAACTCAGTGCACCGGCCACCAGGCCCTCTTCCCCGTGCAATGCCTGGACAATGGCCAACGCCGCAAAACCGTTCCAGCGGCTGGTACCCTGAAAAAAGCTGGTAAATTCCGGGCCGGTCATCCCAATCCAGCGGCCCAGCAGCGGTTTCAGGGCAAACAGCAGCAGGATCATCAGGGCAACCGATACCACCAATGCGCCCCCCAGTTCCCTCACCGGGACCGACGACAGGTCCGCTTCGGACAGGGACAGGATGATTACCAGGGGGAAAAGCACATACCAGCAAAGCAGGTCCAGCGCCGGCCAGACCGATTTCGGCAAATAGTCGGTTCGACTGATCAGGAACCCGGTGCCGATGACCAGGAAGACCGGGACCAGGACGTTGATCGTGGTGAGCAATTCAGTACCTCGGCAAATTCATTCCGGACGGCACCACCGTGCCGCCGTATGGGTTGTCAACCATCGGACCACCGGGAATCCAGGGGGTTCCCGCCCGCCAGGGCCCGACAACGGGGGTTTCCATCCCGGGCAACCATCCCGGCAATAAAAAAACCCTGCGGATGCAGGGTTTTTTTGGGGTCTGAGCAGGCTGAAATCAACTGGTCGTCACATTTTTTGCCTGTAGGCCCTTGGGGCTCTCTTCCACGTCGAAAGTGACTTTCTGGCCTTCTTTTAAAGTCTTGAAGCCAGAGCCCCCGATTGATCGATAATGCACAAAAACATCGTCACCACCATTATCCTGGGAAATGAAACCAAACCCCTTGGATTCGTTAAACCATTTTACGGTTCCTGAAGTCATAAAACTTTTACCTTTAGATTAAAAAAATGAATTTTGCCTACATCTCATGAAACGGGGAATTCAAGGGGGAACAATATCGGAACAACCTGGACCACCAATAACACAAAGCTGTAGCAAAGCACGAGTATAAGAGAAACATATGGAGAATACCAGCTATCAGAAAGGCGAATTGAGGGAGGGGCTTGCGGAGGGAAGAAGCCCTGAAATCGTCCAGCAAAAACCAGATGCCAGGCCCGGAACCCAGAGGGTATTTTTCAAGCCCGGGCACGCCATTCATCGCCACCATCTGGCAGGGTTATATTTTGAGAAATTAGAAAGCCTCACGTCGGTTCGATACTAGATCTGCAAACAAACGGGTTGAATTAGCATCGAACAGCGCGACCACCAAGGTCCGACGAGATGGTATGTCACTGAGGTCGGACCAAGTTTGTCTGAAACCGATCATTGTCTGTTACCAACCATTCTTGGAACAAGGCTACCGATTGTATTGCCTCTTCATCTCGCAATGCACATTCCCAGATCGTGGCAACGCGCCAGCCAATATCCAGAAGATTGCTCACACATCGTTGGTCGCGTTTCACATTTTCAGAGAATTTGGCATTCCAGAATTCGCTGTTCGAAACCGGTGTGGTACACCAATGACATCCCGGATGACGATGCCAGAAGCACCCATGTACAAATACGACGACTTTTTTTCCAGGAAATACGATATCCGGTTTTCCCGGTAAATTCTTTACATGAAGTCGGTAGCGCAGGCCTGATGCGTGCAACAAGCGTCGCAACACCATTTCAGGCTTTGTGTTCGCACTTCGGATTGATGCCATGATCCGTGAGCGTGTTATCGGATTTACAATATCGGCCATACTACCTGAAGAATCTCTCATCTATACCGGATAAAATCAATTGGTTCGTAGACATTATTACCCGTCTCAACTCACATCCTTGCAGCCTATTCACAAAAGCCGGAGTATTATTATCCATCCCAAGAAGGCCGTAATCGTTACATTCTCTTACTCCGAAACTAGGCCAGTTGCCCACTGCACAAGATGTATGTGTCTAGGAATGTCCGAGAACAGGATATATTCTGATTTTCAAGAAATATTTATCTTGTATATCAATTAGTTAAAAAAACAGGATTTTGAAAACAATGAGTTCACGGACAAGTTCCTAGATGATGTTCGAGCCCACCAAAGCTATGAGAATTAAAGTGGTAGACCACAAGTGATGCCACCGGAGGCACGCACTCGTCATCAAAACGGAACCCTGCCTTCTAATGACTGTTGCACTTGTGTACACTCTGCCGGCATGTCGTGGACTCCTTTGTGTCAGGCGGGGTGTTGGAGTTCCTACTTAAATAATGCATTGCCTTACTGGGGGGATTCTGTTGTGCCAAGTTACGCCGTCGTGGACATATTTGCAGGTCCTGGCGGACTTGCCGAAGGGTTCTCCTGTGTCCGCGACGACAAGGGTGAATATGCCTTTTCAATTGATCTTTCAATTGAAAAGGAGGAGTCTGCTCATTCGACACTGCTTCTCCGCAGTTTTGTACGCCAATTCAACGGCTCTCTCCCAGAAATCTATTACGATTTCATCAACAAGGATTCTGAAGAACCTTGCTGGTCCGAGGAGTTTCCCAAAGAATGGAAAGGTGCTGAGGAAGAGGCTTGGTTGTTTGAACTTGGTGGCCGGAACTCGGCAGAGAAGCTTGATACACGTCTGGATGAAATTCGAAATGACTATGATGGCAAGGTAATCCTGATCGGTGGCCCCCCCTGTCAAGCCTATTCTCTGGTTGGGCGTGCTCGAAATCAGGGCAAGGAAGGCTATATAGCCATGGAGGATGGGCGGCATTTTCTATACAAGGAATACATTCGTATTCTTGATCGGTTGAGACCTGCAGCTTTTGTCATGGAAAATGTGAAGGGAATGCTCTCCTCCTCAATTGATGGCGGAAGTCGCATTTTTGAGCAGGTTCTGGAGGACCTACGTGGTCATAATAGAGATGCAGAGCATTATCGGCTGTTCGCGCTTGCGCCACGGTCGCGCGGAAAATCGAAGCTTGATCCTGTCGAACCCCATGCACGAGATTACGTGATTCGTGCGGAAGATTTCGGTATTCCTCAGGCAAGACACAGGGTGATCGTTGTTGGAGTTCGCGAGGATCTTGCCTGCGATATTTCCAACCACTCAGTAGTCAATCTAATCAACGGTCGAAGAGGCAGTGCAACTGTCAAGGATGTTATCGGGGATATGCCGAAGTTGCGCAGTGGACTCAGTCGTTCCACCGACGGACCGGCTGAATGGCGGTCAGTCCTTATCGCACACTCGCTTACCAGTAGTAGCGATGGCGGTGATTTCAAGCGGGCGACGGCACAGGGAACTCAGATCATGCCGGGCGGTAAAGATCCGTTCGTTCTCGTAGTCAAGAAGCATGTCAGCATTCTCAGGAATCTGCTTGCCTGGGTACTTTCGGTGCGTGGAACAGCCGATCCGAATGTCCCTGGTGGGCGCATCATTAGAGATGTGCCTTTGCTTCTGATCGATGATGAAGCCGACAACGCGTCAGCAAACACGAATGAATACCGTGACGAAGACGGCAATATTGATGAGGATGCCGATCCGACGAAAACAAATGGACTCATTCGGAAATTGTTGGCAGTCTTCGAGAAAAGTGCCTATGTCGGTTATACGGCAACACCATTCGCAAACGTCTTCATGCACCACAAGGCTTGTGCGAGAGAATATGGACAGGATCTTTTTCCACGTAGCTTCATCATCAACATTCCGGCTCCATCCAACTACATTGGGCCAGAGAAGGTATTTGGGCTTGAGCGCCCTGGCACGAAGCGCGAGAGTCTCGGTTTGCCAATTGTCAGACAGGTGTCGGATACGAATAGCTGTTTTCCCCCAAGGCACGAGAAGAGTCTCAAAGTATCGGATATTCCGCAGTCATTACGAGAAGCCATCTTTGCGTTCATTCTCGCCTGTTCCGCGCGCCGTGCCCGTGGCGAATCCGAGGCACATAACTCCATGCTGGTCCATGTCACACGATTTACTCTTGTCCAGGAACAGGTTGCAAGGCTGATAGAAGAGGAACTGACAGACATCCGACGCCAGCTCGAGTTCCCAGGTACAGGTGGTAATGCTGAAAAGCTGCTGGAACAGCTTTGGAACAGCGACTTTGTATTGAACATGCCCAAAGTATGCGAACGGCTACAGGATCATGATTTGCCGGCGGTGGATTGGAAACAGGTGCAAAGGCAACTGCTCAATGCAACCAGACGGATTTCCGTTCGAAAGATCAACGGGTCAGCGAAAGATGCTCTCGATTATGCAGAGCATCCATTCGGTCTTTCCGTAATCGCGGTCGGAGGTGACAAGTTGTCGCGCGGTCTGACCCTCGAAGGTCTCAGTGTCAGCTATTTCGTGCGTACCTCGCGCATGTATGACACTCTTATGCAGATGGGTCGATGGTTCGGCTATCGACCGCGCTATGCGGATCTGTGTCGTCTCTACACTTCATCCGAGCTCGCGGATTGGTATCGACATATCGCCACGGCGACAGCGGAACTACGAGAAGAGTTCGATTTGATGTTTACGATTGGCGAGAATCCGCTCAACTTCGGCCACCGCGTGCGGACACACCCCGATGGAATGCTCATCACTGCAGCCAACAAGATGCGGTCCGGAGAGCCAGTTCGTGTAGGTTTTTCCGGGACGATCTCAGAAACTGTTTCATTCGATACTTTCAGCGCTGAGTACAATCTGAATGCATTTTCAGCATTTCTCGAAAACTTGCCACGGGTAAATGGCAAGAAAAAATATATCTGGAAAAGTGTCGAAGGTGCAAAGGTCGCTGAACTCATGAAAACACTCGAGACATCGCGGGATTCTTGGAAAGCCAATTCAAGGGCCATCTCCGATTACATCGCTAATCGTGTCGAGGTCGGTCGGTTATGTGATTGGACCGTCGTACTTATCGCAAAAGGTGATTCAAAAGTCCGGAGGCGGATTGGTCCGTACGATGTCATCCTGACCCGACGTGAAAACCGTATGCCTAATAACCCCAAAAAAGTAACTATAGGTCGTCTGGTCAGTCCGGTCGATGAGAAAATCGACTTGGACCCGAATCAAATTGACCAAGCGATGAAAGAAACTGTTGCTGCATGGAAAAGGAAACCTGGTCCCAAACGTGCCCAGCCCAAATCAGCGAGTGGTCCATTTTTACGGAAACAGCGCAACCCAGAACACGGATTGTTGCTGATCTATCCGATCGACGCTGATCTTGGAAATAACGTCCCGATCATGGGATTCGCTGTCAGTTTTCCATTCGATACTGATGAACCGCTGATTACATATGCTGAAAACAGCGTGAAGCAACTTGAGGATTTGTTCTCATGAATCCTGAAACTCTGCATGAACTGTGGCGCAGCCTCGCCGATGGTCACGACGTCTCTGGAATGGATCGACGCAGGCTTGACACAGAAGCATCCCTTGACATGTTCGCTTGCATCTTCTGGCCAAGTCGACGTCTTGGGCTCCTGATAGAAAGTGATGATACCTCGCACTCCCTGACGGACAGAATACCGAATTGCCGAGGTGTCAAAGTGATTCAAGAAGAGATCGGGACAAACAATTCTCGGACGATTCTGTGGGTTATATTGGAGGACGAGAGCCTCCTCGAAATCTTCACCGTGCTTTCGGCGGATCTCGTCAACGCCGTGAAAGCAGAACAGGATGCAGGGATCGGTCTTCGTCGTTGCATTGACCGTCTGTTAATGTGGCAGGGGCTCTTGGAGCGGGTTCCAGCAGAAGGTCTTTCGGAGGAGGTCCAACGCGGACTCTTTGGTGAACTCACTGTCCTTGAAAACTTCTGCCTAACCGAACTGGGTATATTTGATGCAGTTACCTCTTGGACAGGGTCTGAGGTATCGCATCAGGATTTCAAAATTGGAGATTCGGCAGTCGAAGTGAAAACCACGATGGGGAAGCGGCATGTGCGTATATCGATTAACAGCGAGAAGCAGCTCGACGAACGACCTCATCATGTATTGTTGCTCACGTATGTTCAGCTTGAGGAGAGCAACGCTTATGGGATTTCACTTCCCTCGCTGGTTGCTCGATTGCGTTTGGCCCTCCAGGTCGATCCAGTGATTTCGCGAGAGTTTGACCGCCGCCTGATGCTCGGTGGTTATCTGGATATCCATGCGCCGTCGTATGAACGCAAACGCTATCGCGTAGCGATTCAGCGTTACTTCCATGTGCAGCGAGATTTTCCTCGACTAACAGAAGCAAACCTGCCCGCCGGCGTGGGTGATATTCGCTACACAATCATTGTCGATGATCTTTCAGAATATGAGGTCATGCGAAAGGCGGCTATCCGACTCGTGATGGAATCTAATGACTGAATCGGCAGAGCTGGAGGAATTTCTATGCAACATACAGCAGGAAGTCATCGCTCGCACTGATGTAACGGAAGATGGGGCTCTTCGGGCGGAAACGTTTAACGAGATCATGCTCGAATATCTCGCGGAAATAGGTGAGATTGATGACGGCATATCCTGCCACTTCGAGGCGCGTGGAATGCGTTGCAGTGGTTACTACCTTTCGGAGGACAACGATAGGCTTGATTTATTCTTGAGTATCCCACGGCTGGATACTACAGTCGTCACGACATTGAAGTCCGAGATAGACACAGCGTTTCGACGCTTGTTCACATTCCTCGACAAGGCCTTTCAGGGTATTCACGAAGGGCGTGAGGAAGCACTCGATGGTTATGATATGGCGCGATCAATATGGCAGGCCCGCGACGATATCAGTCATGTACGACTTTTCGTGATCACTGATGGATTGGCCAGAATCGAACGGATCGAGAATGAAATGTTGAATGGCATTGAAGTGTCGAGCCATCTTTGGGACCTGCATCGAATCCACCGTGCTATCTCATCAGGGATGGGGCACGAAGCCATCTATGTGAATTTCATTGAAATGCAAGGACACCCGATTCGTTGCATCATTTCCCAACCCGAAAACGGGAACTATCGCTGTCTGCTGACCGTTGTTTCTGGCGACCTGCTTGTTGGAATGTATCAGCAGTTTGGTCCACAGCTCCTCGAACGCAATGTACGGAGCTTTCTTCAACTTAGAGGCAAGGTGAATCAAGGTATACGCAAAACCATTCTTAACGAACCTCAAATGTTTCTTGCATTCAACAACGGATTGTCGGTGACAGCTTCCGGACTGGTGATCGAGGATCATGGTGACGGAACAGTCGATCTGATTTCGGCCGAGGATTTTCAGATTGTCAACGGTGGCCAGACAACAGGGTCGATTTTCCGAGCCTCACGCAAGGATAGTGCAGATGTCAGCCAACTCCGAGTTCCGGTCAAAATAACGGAAATCCTTTTGAGCGGTGATGTAGAGGTCATCGCCCCTAGCATTTCCCTGTCCGCCAATAATCAAAACAGGGTCAACATGGCCGACTTTTCATCGAATCATCCCTTTCATCGGAAGATGGAGGAACTATCAAGGTCGATCTGGGCTCCGCCAATACCAGGAATGCAACGACAGTCCCGATGGTTCTATGAACGAGCGCGCGGGCAATATCACGATGCACTTGCACAGAACAGAACACCGGCGCAACGCAAGGCCTTCGGGGCGTTACATCCTCGAAAGCAGATGATAGCTAAAACGGATCTCGCCAAATTCGAACATACTTGGTCCCAATTGCCTCACATCGTAAGTCGTGGTGCTCAAAAATGCTATCTCGATTTCATGGATATCCTCGACCGACGCGGGCATTTCCTGCCAGATGAAACCTATTTTAGACGAGTTGTGGCAAGGGCGATCCTGTTCAAGGAAACCGAACGAATCGTTTCTCGACGGAAGTTCGGAGGATACAGAGCGAACATAGTCACCTACACG
>WTGA01000108.1 GCA_011523765.1 Gammaproteobacteria bacterium | reverse complement strand
CACGGCCACCATGCCAACAGGCTTCTGAATAACCCGGGAAGTTGCCCCTATTACTAATCCTGTCTTTTAACCAATTGATATGTCAACTATATTTTTCTTGGAAATCAGAATTGAGACAATTATCGGACACCTCCCTATATCCTGTTTTCCTCGACGGCATGGCAAGCCACCCGGGTCCCGGAAGCGGTTATTGTCTGGACCGGGATGACCTGGCGGCATTTTTCAAAGGCGTGCGGACAACGGCTGTGGAACACACAGCCCATCGGCAGGTTGATAGGGGTCGGCACTTCTCCCTTGAGCGGAATATGCCGGGACCTCCCCGTTCCCAGCTTCGGGATGGCACTGAGCAGTGCCTGGGTATAGGGATGCCTGGGGGCGGAAAAAACCTCCCGGGTTTCCCCGAGTTCGCAAATTCGTCCCAAATACATCACCGCGATCCGGGTGCCGAAATGCTCCACCACGGACAGGTCATGGGTAATCAGCAGGTAGGTCAGGCCCCGTTCCTCTCGGGCCTTCATCAACAGATTCAGCACCTGGGCCTGGATGGAGACATCCAGGGCTGAAATGGGTTCGTCCGCAACCATGAACTCGGGGTCCACCATCAACGCACGGGCGATACTGATCCGCTGTCTCTGGCCACCGGAAAACTCATGGGGAAAGCGGGCCGACCAGCGCGCATCCACCCCCACCGATTCCATGACTTCCTGCACTTTCTCTAACTGGGCGCGTTGACCCATTGCTGGAAAATGAAAACGCACGGGTTCCAGCAGGGTTGCGGCCACCGTTTTGCGCGGGTTCAGGGACGCATAGGGGTTCTGGAAGATCATCTGCATCTTCTTGCGGTAGGGCAGCAGCCGGGCGCGCCCGAGACCGTCAATGCGCTCACCCTGATAATGCACGGTTCCCTGACTTGGCGACAACAACCCCATGATCGTCCGTCCTGCCGTGGTCTTTCCACAGCCGCTCTCCCCGACCAGGCACAACGCCTCGCCTTTCCGGATCTCCAGGGAGACCCCGTTGACGGCATGGACCACCTGCCGCCTGCGTACCACTTTCCCCTTTTCCAGGCCCAGTTCATCCAGCAACCCGCCGGATACGGTAAACCGTTTGTGCAGGGCCTGCACGGAAACCAGTGAAGCGGAGGGGGGATGCTCTGCCATGCTAGTCCCGGATGGGAAAATGACAGGCTACGGACCGGGACTCCAAATCCGTCGGCCGGGGCAAATCCGACCGGCATCGCTGCGCTGCAAATTCACATCGATTGTGGAACGCACACCCGGACGGAATATCCTGCAGGGAGGGCATGACCCCGGGTATCTGGTTCAACGGTTGCCCGGGGGTGGTCTTTTCCGGCAGCGCACCGATCAGTCCTTCGGTGTAAGGGTGCGATGGGCGGGCGATGATCTCGCGGGTGGTCCCCTGTTCAATGATCCTGCCTGCATACATGACCAGGATTCGCTGGGTCACCTCCGACACCACGGCCAGGTCATGGGTGATCAGGATCAAGCCGACATGGTAGTCGTTGCACAGTGTCAGCAGCAATTCGAGGATTTCTGCCTGGATCGTGACATCCAGCGCCGTCGTCGGCTCATCGGCGATGATGATCCCGGGGTCGCTGAGCAAGGCGATCGCGATGACCACCCTTTGCCGCATCCCCCCTGAAAGCTCATGGGGGTACTGCTCAAGCCGCGTTTCCGGTGAAGGAATTCGGACCGCCTTCAGTTTTTCAACGGCAATGTTCCGGGCATCATCCAGGCTGACGGGATGGTGAGTCCGGATGGTTTCAACCATCTGCGTTCCAATGGTCAGCACGGGATTCAGTGTCATCATCGGATCCTGGAAGATCATGCTGATTTCGTTGCCGCGAATCCGGCGCATGGATTCACCATCCAGGCTGGCCAGGTCATTTCCCTTGAACCATATTCTTCCGGACGAAATGAACCCGGGTTTGCTGATGAGATTCAGGATGGCAAATGCACAGACCGACTTGCCCGCACCGCTTTCCCCGACAATGCCGATCCGTTCTCCACTTTCCAGGTCGAAACTGACATCCCTGAGCGCCGCCACCGTGCCCGTGCGCAACTCGAACTCCACTCCAAGGTTTTTTACACTGAGCAGTGCCATCACCGATCAGTCGTATTTTTTCGGGTTGAGCACATCCCGCAACCAGTCCCCGAGCAGGTTGATGGCAAGAATCAGCACTACCAGAACCATCGCCGGGAGTGCCGTGATCCACCATGACCCGCTGAAGATGAATTCGAATCCGTTCCGGATCAGCGACCCCAGGGAGGGCTTGGTCACCGGCATCCCGAGACCCAGAAAAGAAAGGGCCGCTTCCGTAATGATGGCGTTGGCGACCTGTACCGTTGAGATCACCAGCAGCGGTGAAAACGTATTGGGCAGGATATGGCGGTAGATGATCGTGATCGGGCTCAGGCCGATCACCCTCGCGGCATCGACATATTCCTTTTTCTTTTCGCCCAGAACGCAGGCGCGGACGGTCCGGGCATACTGGGGCCACTCGGCAATTCCAATCACGAGGATGATGGCCACCACGGCAAAATCCTCATAAAATTCCAGGCCAACGGTGGCCTGGAATACTGCCAGGACGATGATCGCAACCATCAGCGTGGTGAAGGAAAGCTGGATGTCGGCCACCCGCATCAGGAAACTGTCCAGGCGTCCCCCATAATATCCGGCCACCAATCCAACCGAAATGCCGATGGCCCCCTGGAGAATCGTCGCGAAAATGCCGATCACAATGGAAATTCCGGTTCCATACAGGATCGTGCTGAACATGTCCCGGCCCATGGCATCCGTGCCCAGGACAAATCGGTCATCCGCACCGGCACTGCCGGCCGGGGGAATTTCCGAATCCATGATGTCGAACTGTGTCAGGTCCCAGGGATCATACGGAGCCACCACGGAGGCCAGGATGGAGGCAAGAAGGTAGACCAGCAAAACGGCCGCACTCACCTGGGCGGTGCGGTGCCGCAGGAAACTGTGCAGGACCGGCGATTCCCGGAAACGACGCCAGGAATCCGGTCGAATCTGCAGTGTGTCAGGGTTCATTGCGCTGGCCCGTGATATTCACCATGGGATTGACAAGACCATAGATAATGTCCACCACCGTGTTGGTCACGACGAAAATCAAGCCCACCACGATCAGGTAGGCAACGATCAGGGGCGTGTCGACACGATGGATGGCTTCCAGAAACATGAACCCCATCCCGGGCCACTGAAACACCGTTTCCGTCAGGATGGTATAGGCCACCATGATCCCGAGCTGGACCCCCCCCACGGTAATCACCGGCAACAGGGTGTTCTTGAATGCGTGGAGCATCCATATGCGGCGTTTCCTGAGTCCTTTCGCCCATGCAAACTTGATGTACTCTGCCTCCAGCACTTCCATCATCTCGGAACGGATCATGCGTACAAACAACGGCAAGATGACCGATGCCAGGGAAATGCTGGGCAGGAAAATATGCCGCAACCCATCCCGGGTCAACAGGCTGGTCTCCCATCCGCCAAACAGCATCCGGGTATCCCCCCGCCCATAGGAAGGCAGCCACCCCAGTTCCACGGCGAACAGGTAAATCAGGAATATGGCGGTCAAAAATACCGGGATGGAGATTCCAAGAATGCTCAACCCCATCGCCACCCTGGAAAACCAGTGATCCGGCCGGATCGCGGCAAACACCCCCACCGGAATGGAAAACAGCAGGATCCAAAATGTTGCAGCGATCACCAGGTCGATGGTGGCGGGCAATTTGCCCAGAATGACCTCCAGTGCCGGACGCTTGAAAAAGTAGGAGGTCCCCAGGTCCCCCCGGACTGCATTGCCGAGAAATCGCCAGTACTGCACCAGAAACGGGTCATTGAGTCCCATCTCGTCCCGCAATTTCTCCCGGGTCTCCTCTGAAACCGACTGGCCAACCAGTTCACGAAGGGGGTCGCCGAGTTCGTCCTGGATGGAAAAACTGAGAAAACTGATCACCAGCATGACCACCAACGCCTGGCCCAGTCTTCTGATCAGAAATGCCAGCATCTATTCTCCTTCATGTGATCCCTCTGCCTGCGTCCGGACCCGCATCCGGCCAGGCACGAACGAAAAAAGGTGGGCACGGGGCCCACCTCAATCTTCCGGCCAAGCGTCCGCCTCTAGTCCATGACCAGGTCGCCGAGATACGGAAAGTTCATGACATTCACCACCTGGTCAATATGAACCCCCTTCCGGGCGGCCCACGCACGATCCTGCCAGTGCAGCGGGACGAATGCCGCTTCATCATGGAGGATCTGTTCCACCCGCTGCAGCATTACGGCACGCATCGCCGGATCCGTTTCCTTTGCGCTGTCCAGTACGAGCCGGTCCACTTCGGAGTTGGAATAGTTGCCACTGTTGTACTGGCCGTATCCCGTTTCCTCATCGGGTGTCATGGCCAGGAATTCGGTGAAATTCGCAGAGTCCTCGGTATCCGAGTGCCAGCCAATCATCATGATGTCTGCCGCCCGTTCATCGAACTTGGGCCAGTACTGGGCCTTGGGCATCGTCGTCAAATCCACCTGGATATTGATCTTGGCCAGCATGCCGGCAACGGCTTCAGCGATCTTCGCATCATTGACATAGCGGTTGTTGGGCGCCATCATGGTAACGCTGAACCCGTCCGCATGGCCGGCTTCCGCCATCAGGGCCCGGGCCTTTTCAAGATCAAACCGCGGCTGGAGAGAGGCATTGTATCCCAGATAGCCCTTGGGGCTTTGCTGTGCCGCAGCGGTCCCGAAATTCTTCATGATTTTTTCCACGATTCCCGCATTGTTGATGGCGTGGACAATCGCCAGACGGACCCGGGCATCCGCCAGTTCCGGTTTTCTTTTCTGGTTCAGCTGAAAGGTAATGATACGGGTACCGCTCATGGTGACCAGATCCACCTTTTCGCTGCTGTCGATTCGGTTCAGGTCCGCCGGTGGAATGGGGGCTGCAAAATCAATGTCCCCGGACAAAAGCGCGGCCACGCGGGTGGGGCCCTCTTTGATCGGCGTAAAGATGATCTGGTTCACATTGCCGGGGGAATCCGTATCCCAGTAATCCGCAAAACGATCAAAGACGACCTTGACTCCCTGCTCCCGGGAAGAAACGGTATAGGGCCCCGTGCAGGAAATATTGGTGGAAGCAAAGGAATCACCGTGCTTGACGATTTCTGCCTTGTCCCGGCCCCTTTCATCGTTGCCGCTGAAGAATTCACGGTCCAGGGGGAAGATATAGGTGGCCGTATGCTCAACCAGGGGATAAGGGTTGATGGTGACCAGGTCCACGGTATGGTCATCCACCACCACGGCATCCGAGAAATTGACAAAGATGCCCTTGAAATCCTCACTGGCCTTGAGCCGGTCAAAAGTGAACTTCACGTCCTCGGCCGTCATCTCCCGACCCGAATGAAACTTGACCCCCTGGCGCAGATGGAATCTGACCGTGGTCTCGTCCAGCCGTTCCCAGCTGCTGGCGACACGGGGATCAAAACCAAGCTCCTGGTTCCAGCGGATGAGCGGGTCGCAAACCATGTGCGACAGCTGCAGGGTGCCGCCGGAAAGCTGCTCATGGATATCCAGGGAAACCGGGTCCGCATCATAAGCAAGATTCAGGGTCTTGGCATGGAGCGGCCAGGCCACCGCAAGGAAACCCGCGAGGACCGCGAAACCAGTCAACGATTTTTTCATGTTCAATTCTCCAGCTTCAGTGATTTCAGAAACGACAAGACATGTCATGCACCCTCTTCCCGGCATCGTCTGGCCTGGGGTCAATCGAACCATCGCAGGATGAATTCTGATCGGGCAAGGCAACCGTGCGGTCCGGGTCCGGTCTGCAACCGGCGCAATATAACATATTGCCTCCACCAAAATACATGAACTCGATTGAAGAAATCCCGGGCATCGCCATGCCGATTCCGGCTGGCCGGCACGACGGGAACATCGGTTTCGGGGGTCAACGGCCCCGTGTGCAAACGCCAGCCATACCATGTCACGATCAGGCCTGTTCCATCGGGCAACTCTTTGAGTATGAATTTCATTCCGGTTTTGCCATAATCATCGGGTCTGTGCCGCCCGAAACTGCCCATTGCCTGTTCGCCCTGAATGATCCATGAATGATTTTCCCGGCAGACACCGGCCATCGGGCAGGACGAGTGAACCCGTCCTAAATCCCTGGACGCACTGCCCAACCCGCTAACACACCCGAACAGGAACCAATTCAGCCCATGTCAAAGTTCAAAGAAATTTTCATGCACAAACAGGAAATACTAAGCAAACGACCGGAAAAAGCGCGGGCCGAAGTCCATGCCGAAAGCCGTCTCGTGGACGCATTCCGCAGTCATGTAAAGACCCGGGGATTTGAGGTCATTGTCGACCAGCCCGCCAACATGGGCAGTACAGACCAGGGACCGCGCCCCAGCGAATACGTGCTCGCTGCCCTGGCGGCCTGCCATGAAGTGACCTACCGGCTTTATGCCGATGCGATGGAGATTGACCTGCAGGAGGTCGCCGTGAGTGTGACCGGTGTCTCCGACGCCAAGGGTTTTTTCGGGCTGGATGCCGACACACCAGCCGGGTTCAGCGAAATCAACGGGACCGTTTCGTTGACCAGCAACGCAACGCAAGAGGAGATCGAGCGCCTGCGCCAGGCTGTCAACCGGCATTGTCCCGTACTGGACGACCTGCGCAAACCGGTTCCGGTGAACCTGCAGGTCCAGCGGGTGGAAAAAACCCCGGCCTGAAATGAATCAGGCCAGGGGGGTTCCCGTTCCGGGGCCCGGCCCTGTGCGCCTTGCCCCGATTCCGGGAAACCGGCTAGTATGGCCGGGTGTCCCGGGGCGCGCCCCGGATGCTTCCAATGGGTGCCGACAAACCCATTTCCTCCAGGGCCTTGCCGATCGGCATGTCGTTGTAAGCGTTTTCCGGGGCATCCGGTGATTTCAGCACCTTGAGTTCATGCAGGAAGGCGTAGCCGTTGTTCATCAGGGTCAACACATCCTCGTCAAAAATCATCTTGGCTTCATAGGTAACGGGGTCTCCGCCGATCGAGGCCGGGTTTTCCTCGTAGATGGCCGACCAGATCGTTGCTTTCGGATAACCGACGAGTTCCTCGTGAAGGATATCCACCGTTTCCAGCGGGTTGTTGATGATGAACTGCATGGCTTCAATTTCAGCTTTCATCCAGCCGATGGCGGCTTCGGGATGATTTTCAATGAAGTCCTGCCGCATCAGTGTAAAGTCCGCATCCGTCTCACCCCAGGGGGCACCGGTGGCGACATATTTTGCATGGCCGGCCTCGACAACACGGCGTGCGTGTGGCTCCCACATGGCTGCACCACCTTCCATTTTTCCGGCTTCGAAATTACTGGTAATGACTTCTATCGTCATGCTGAGCCGTTCCGAAGGGGTAAAGGCGCCTTTGGCGATGATTGAATCCACAAACCGGTTTGCACAGGTCCCCCTGTGAACCGCAAAGGGTTTCCCGGTCAGCCATGCACCGGCTTCCTCAACACTCATGAAATCCGGCGCATCTGCCGGCACCACAACCTTGTTGCAGTTCTGGCCATTGCTGAACATGGGAGTGGAAACCAGGCGGATATCCGCTATTTCCCGTTTGGTCGTGGCGACCAGGGAAGGCATGTCGCCCATGGTGCCGATCTGCATCTTGTCGGCGAGCAATGCATTGACCATGGGCGGACCGGTCAGGTGCGCCTCAAACCGCACGGTGCTCCCTTCGGGCAAATACTTCTTGTGCAATTCCTTGTGTTTGATGATGACGCCATTCCAGCCACCGGTCCAATACGGGTGATATCCATAGGTAATGTCTACCGCTTCGGCGGCGAGGGATACCGGGGAAGATGCAATTATCGCCCCGGCAATCAGTGTCTTGAAAGCCTTAATCATTGAATAGCTCCTCTTGTATTGATGTCGATTAGTACAATTGTATATTTGGATACAACCACCTTCCGCTGCTCCAGACCCCAATCGAAAAATCGGATCGCAATGCCCGGGACAAATTCTCAAAAGTGAGAATTTCCCACAACCGGGCCACCCCCTCCGCATTTTCCTGTCCCCGTTTTCACGAGGGACACAACGGGTCGGGGAAACGGCCCCTTCCCCGGTTCCGGCCCACCCGGCGGGTCCTGCCTGGTTTGCAACCGCCTTTCCCGCCCAGGCCGTCAGGAGCCCTGGGAGTTCACTGGCCGGTTGCCCCGCCGCCTCCATCATCCGTGCCGGCATACAGGTATACCATGGCTTGCTGCTTCAATTCAAGATAACGCTGGGAGGCCGTCACATCAAAGGTGCGGGGTCTCGGCAGGTCAATGTCGATCACCTGGCCAATGTTGTCCGGCGCAGGACCCATCACATAAATGCGGTCCGCCAAAAAAAGGGCTTCTTCGAGTTCCGAGGTAATAAAGAGGGTGGATAAACGCGTATCCTCGAACAGTGTCAGGTAATACTCCTGCAACAGTTCCCGGGTCATCACATCCAGCCCCCGAAAAGGTTCGTCGAGAATCATGATATCCGGACTGTTGATCAGGGCCTGGGCAATTTCCACACGACGCTTCATGCCTCCCGACAACTGGCTGGGATACTTGTCCCGGAAATCAATCAGCCCAAACCGCTCAAGCAACTCATCCGCTTGCCGCCTGGCTTCATTTTTAGCGACACCGCTGCCGACCACCGGTCCAAAAATCACGTTATCGGTAACGGTCATCCATGGCCACAACGCGGTCTCCTGGAACACCATGATCCGGTCGGCCCCTGTGCCGGTAACGGGCCGGCCATCAATCTCGATATTCCCATGGTCCGCATTCAGGTAACCGGCCAGCAGGTAGGCCAGGGTCGACTTGCCACACCCGGATTGTCCCATGATGACATTCAGCAGTCCGGGCTCAAACTCGACGGAACAGTCCTCAATCACTTTCACCGGGTTTCCGTCCTTGTCCTGGTACCCCTTCGCCAGGCTTGAAATCCGGATGCGCCCTTTGAGTGTTCCGCTGGATGGGTTCATGGTCCTAGCGGTGCTCCACCCACGGCATCATCCGGCGCTCAATCCATTCCACGGTAATCGATGAAAGATAGCCCGCCAGCCCGATGCTGATCATTCCAATGAGCACGACCTCCGGGGTTGAACTGACATATCCTTCCCAGGTCATGCGTCCCAGGCCGCTGTCGCTGGCGATCATCTCCGCGGCAATCACCACGTTCCATGTGATGGCAATCCCCAGCGTCATGCCAACGGCGATGGACGGGATCACGGAAGGCAGCATGATGCGCTTGAAAATGGACATCCGGGATGCGCCCAGCGACTGGGCCAGCCACATGTGTTCATTCTTGATATTTCTCACGCCGTCGTACACATTGATCACGATGACGAAAAATGCACCGACAAACGTGATGAAGATAATGCTGGACTCGTTGGTTGGCCAGAACAGGATTGAAATGGGGACCCATGCCAATGGCGGAATCGGGCGCAACAGCTCGAATACCGGAAAAAACAGGTTCCGGAAACGCGCGCTCGTGCCAAACACCAGCCCCAGCGGAATACCCAGTATCTGGGCAATGGCAAAACCAATCAGGACCCGCTGGAAACTCACCACCCAGGAATCCCAGTAAACGGAATCCCCCGCATACTCGACCACGAAAGTCTTCAGCGTCTGCACCGGTGTCGGCAGTTCTGCGAACCCCGACAGCCCGGTCACCACCGCCAGGTGCCACAAGCCGAAAAAAGCGATCACCGAAAGCGGCCCCCGCCAGCGCGCGGCAATCCCCTTGTTCAGCAGTATCGATTTCACCGCGGTGTCTCCGTTCCACTCATGCCAGTTCCCGTTCTCCGCGTTCAAACGCCTTTTTGGCTTCTTCGTGAACCGCGGTCACGGCCTGTTGTTTCAGCTCGAGAAAATGCTGGCTGGTGATGGTGTCGCGGTTGCGGGGTCTCGGCAGGTCCACCTCGAGGCGGAGCTTGATCGTCCCCGGTCTTGTGGTCATCACAACGACGGTGTCCGCGAGGAAGATCGCCTCCTCCAGGTCATGGGTGATGAAGAAGACGGTCTTGTGGTACTGGTCGTAGATGTCGAGCAAGTGCTGGTGCATGGTTGTTTTCGATACCGTATCCATGGCCCGAAACGGTTCATCCAGCAACAGGATTCTGGGGTTGTTGATCAGTGCCCGGAGAATTTCCACGCGACGCTGCATTCCGGATGAGAGCTGATTCGGGAAAGCCTGCGCAATCCGGTCCAGATTGCCCGTTCTGGCCAGCAGGTCCATTCCCCTTTCATTGGCTTCGGATTCCGACATGCGGTTTTGCACCACCAGGCCATAGACCACGTTCTGCAGAACGGTCTTCCACGGAAACAGTGCGCCGTTCTGGAAGACCACCACCCGGTCTGACCCCGGTGTGGGGGACTTGTCCGTGGCCGCCAGGAGTTCATTGTCCAGAAACACCTCTCCCCGGGTGAGCGTATCAAATCCCGCCAGGATATTCAGCAGCGTACTTTTCCCGCACCCCGAGGGGCCCACGACTGCAATGAAATCGCCTGCCGGAATCTCCAGGGAACACTTTTCCAGCGCATGCACATTGACACCGCCCGGGTCATAGACCTTTTCCACGTTGCGGACGGACAGGTAGCCAAGCCGGGTCGTATCCATCTGTTCCACGGGTACGGGGGGGGCGGGCATGGAATCAACCTCTCACGCCGTATCCAGTCCGAGGGACTGCTCACGCCACCGCATGAGCCGGCTGCCAACGATACGGATTATCGCACTGCTGGCATACCCGACAATGCCCAGGGTCACCATCATGATGACAATGGTGGGATATTGAACCAGGTTGTAGGACTCCAGGATCATAAAACCCAGGCCGTACTGGGCGGCAATCATTTCCCCGGCAACCAGGGAAAACCAGGCGGCTCCCATGGCGATCTGCAACCCGGTGAATATGGATGGCAACGCACCGGGAATGATGACATCCAGCAGGATATCCCTTGGTTTCGCGCCGAGACACTGGGCCGCCCGAAAGTAATCACTGTCGATGGACCGGACCCCCAGCAGGGTGTTCATGGTCGTGGCAAAAAAAGCAACCAGGAAAGTCACGAAGATCACTGCCGGCTCATTCCCGGGGAAAATCAGGATCGCCACCGGCACCCACGCAAGCGGTGGAATGGGCCGCAGGATGCCCAGCAGGGCAGAGGCATATTCATGGACGGTCGCCCGCCAGCCCATGAGGATCCCCAATGGCACCCCCAGAAGAACTGCCAGCGCAAACGAGGTGGTGGCGCGATAGGTGCTGTACCAGATATGCAGGTAATAGTCCCCGGTGAAAAACGACAACCCGTAATCGGGGTCCGGGTTCAGCCACTCGACCATCACTGTCAGCGGGTCGGGCAGTCGCTGGAAAGAAGGGACGGGAAGCCATTTGACACACACATACCAGGCAACGAGGGTCAACAGGTACCCGGCCCACATCATGGTGAATCTGTGTTGTGCGAATTTCTTTTGCACTCTTTCTCCATTCGAAACCAGGCAGGAGCCCGGAACTACTCCACCAGCGCAGAATCCTTGCCGATACGCCTGTCATTCATCC
>WTGA01000077.1 GCA_011523765.1 Gammaproteobacteria bacterium | reverse complement strand
GGGACCGGGACGGTCAGGGCGATTTGAAGCCCTGTTCTCGGACGACCTCCTAGGCTGTTCAGCATTTTCCGTTACCATGGTCGGGGACTGCCTGCCTTGACAGCCGTCCCGAAATCAATGCCTTCCGGTTCTCCAGGTTCTCTTTATCCGCTGTTCAGGGTTGTCAATTCCCTGGTGATCATGACCATCGCCATGGCCGGCATGTATGCGTCCATCATGGTGCTGGAACCTGCCACACGAGAGTTTGGGATTGGCCGGGGAGCGGGCGCGCTGCCTTATACCCTGTATATGATTGGTTTCGGGCTGGGAAACATTTTTCTCGGAAAGATCCTGGACCGGTGTGGAATCGCCGTGCTTGCCCTGGTGGGTTCGGTATGTCTTCCGGCTGGCCTGTATCTTGCCACCGAAATGAACAACCTCTGGTCATTCTCCATCACCCTGGCTGTTTTATGCGGGTTTTTGGGGGGTGCTTTTGCATTCGGCCCGCTGGTGGCGGATATTTCTCACTGGTTTGACCGGCGCCGTGGGCTTGCAGTGGGCATTGTGTTCAGTGGCAGCTACATCGCGGGAGCCATCTGGCCTCCGATCATTCAGGGCTGGACCAGTTCAGGCGGGTGGCGTGGAAGCTTTATCAATCTCGCCATTGTCTGCGTGGTGACCATGGTCCCGCTGTCACTGGTTTACCTGAAAAAAAACCGATCCGATAAAACCAGCAGTACCGGCTTCCAGCCCAACAACTGGAAAAACCCACTCGGCATGACCAAATCCCGGCTTCAGGGATGCCTGTGCTTCGGCGGAATCGGTTGCTGCGTCGCCATGTCCATGCCACAGGTTCACATTGTTCCCTATGCCATCGATCTCGGGTTCCAGGCACAGGACGGTGCCTACATGCTGGCGCTGATGCTCGGGTTCGGCATTGTGAGCCGGGTCCTGTCCGGCTGGATTTCGGACCGGATAGGAGGCTTGAAAACGCTATTGCTGGGCGCCGGTCTCCAGGTATTGGCCATTCTTCTTTTCTGGTTCGTCGATACCTTAACGGGGCTGTACCTGGTTTCGGTCGCTTTTGGCCTGTCCCAGGGCGGGATCGTGCCATCCTATACGATTATCATCCGAAAATATTTTCGCCCGGACGAAGCCGGAGGAAGGATCGGGTTTGCAACCGTTGCCACCACGGGAGGCATGGCTCTGGGGGGGTGGATGGCGGGAGCCCTGTATGATCTATCCGGTTCCTATACGCTGTCCTATCTGAACGCGGTTGCCTTCAATATGGTCACGCTGGCGATCGCGGCCTACCTGTTGCGACAGCATTATCGGCATCGACCGGCGACAGGCCTTACCCCTTCCTGATTTCAAGGAGATACATGACCATAATGTGCTCGTCCTGCCTGTATTTGAAATGGTAGGCATCAGAAAGGCTTTCTACCGTTTCTATCTGTTCCAGGTTTTCGCTGAATACCGGATTGAACTGGTATAAATTGAAATCCACAACACGATATCTGTAACCATACCTCGACAACAGGTCTTCCGTTCTTTTCTTCCCGAGCATGGATACCTGCATGAGATAGGCCGTACCCTTTTCATCCAGATAATGGTCCAGGTTTTTGATGAAGTGATCTAACAGGTTCCGCCCCCAGTAATCGATATCCCGATGGCCCCTGAATTGGCCCCTGGGATTTGTCGGCATCTGGTAAAGGCTTGCCACAATGATGTCGTATTTCTCCTCGGGCAGAAAGGAATACAGGTCTGCCGCGACCACTGTCATTTTGTCCGCCACTCCATTCCGGAAAGCGTTCGTCATGGTATTGTCAACGGCCTGTGGAAGAATATCGACAGCCGTCACATCCCTGGCACCATTCAATGCAAGCTGAATCGCCAGAATTCCGACACCACAGCCGATATCCAGGCAGGATTTGGCCTCCCCAATGACATTGTTGAACAGATACTTCCAGATCAGGTAACTGCCCTGGGTAGGCACAAATACGCCTTCATCCACCACTATTTCCGGCAACGGCAACGGATACAGTTCCCGCCCCCGGTCGTCGGTCCACTGGACAGTTCGAGGCGCAACGGGTTGACGAATGTCCCGGTCTGGTTTCGGCCTGGCCTTTCCTCCCGTGCTGCCCGCGGGCACTCCATTCAGGCTTTCGGCCGCCAGCTTGATTTCATCCGGCCCCACTCCACAACAGCCGCCGATAATCTGTGCCCCCTCATTTCTCCATTCCCGAGCCATGCGAGCATAGTCTTCGGGTCGTATCGCAGGATCAAACTGCCAGTTTGATTCAATATACCGGCCAATATTCGGATAGACCCCAAGCGGCAAATTACAGAAATCCCGCAGCCAGGGCAACGTTCCTTCCACCCGGTTGACAGGCAGACAGTTGATCAGCAGGGCATCAACCCCTATGCGCTCCAGATGCTGGGCAAGTCGTCCGAACCGGTCCCCTTCGGGCCCTCCCCAGAGCTGGCCGTGGATTCCACAGACCCCTTTTCGGCAACGCCTGAAACTCACCCATACCGGCACCCCGCTGTCCAGAACCGTCTGAATGGCTTCCATGGTGAGATTGTCTTCAATCAGCGAGATGGTTTCGAACAAAACCAGGTCGGGCGGAGTGTCCCGGAAAATCTTCAGCAACAGTTCGATGGTGGTGAGGTGATCAGGAGTCTCAATTTCTCCTCCGATACTGAACGCGACCGCGGCGGACCGGCCCTGGCGGCCGTCTCCGACAACGGACCTGGGCAATTCGATGGCCAGGCGCGCAAGCTCCATCCAGTGAATGGGACCGATATGGGTGTCATAATGCCCGGTATACGTCGGCGCATCCAGAATGGAATAGGTATTGGTGGTGAGTATATCCGCACCGGATGTCAGGTATTGCCGGTGCACGTCCCGCACAGTGTCCGGTGACCGGTGCAGTGCATCAAAGCCCCAGTGGTTGTCATCGCTTAATTTAAAACCCTGGACTTCATGGCGTTGCAGTTCCGTGGCGATCGCACCATCGAGAATGACGCATTCATCCCGTTCTATCTTTTCCTGGACTCGCGGATACGCGTGACTTGTTTTCATTGGGCAATTTGGGAGGGTTTGATCTTTGTGATTTCTGTCGACAACGAAAGAATCCTGAATCCTTTTGTCGTATATGCAAAAATATAGAGAATTTCAGTACTGTGTTGAATATCTCCGATGTGATAGCCGGAACCCGGTTTCGGCCTTGACCGTTGCACCTGGAAGCTGAGCTCCCTGATCGCAAGCGCCGAGTGCAACCCATTACCATGTACTCAACAGAACCGTTGCCAACGATCAAGCCATGAAACCGGGAACGATCACGACCTCCTCGAAACGGATGTCCTATGACGTGATCATCATTGGTGGTGCGGTCATTGGTTCGGCTTCAGCCTGGTTCCTGTCCACCAATCCGGATTTCGATGGGACGGTATTGGTGGTTGAGCGAGACCCCACTTACCAGTGGACATCCACCGCAACCACCAACAGCTGCATTCGAAAACAGTTTTCCAATGCCATCAATGTGCGGATTTCCCAGTTCGGCGTCGAATTCATCAAAAGTTTTCGGGAGCAACTCGGGGGGGACGAGGCCATTCCGGAAATTGCCCTGGACAGCTATGGATACCTGTTTCTGGCAGGCAACGCTCAGGTTGCGGGAACCTTGCGGGAAAACCAGGCGCTGCAGCAGGCCTGTGGTGTAAACACCCGCATCATGACACCGGAAGAGATTGCCGATGCGTACCCCTTCTACTATCTGGACGATATCGTGCTCGGCAGCCACAATACCGAGAACGAGGGTTATTTTGACGGCAACACCATGTTTGAATGGTGGAAAAGGAAGGCCCGGCAAAATGGCGTGGAATATATCACGAACGAAGTGGTCGGCATTGGTCGGGCCGGGAAGCATGTGGACAGTGTCAGGCTGAAATCGGGAGAAGTCATTTCTGCCGGCAAAATCATCAACGCATCCGGTCCCCGTGCGGCCGTTACCGCCCGGATGGCCGGGGTCGAACTGCCCGTCGAAGCGAGAAAGCGATACACCTTTGTCTTTGATGCACAAACACGCCTGGACCGGGATTTGCCTCTGACCATTGACCCCACCGGGGTGCATGTGCGCAACGATGGCGCATATTATCTGTGCGGCGGCCCGCCGGACGATGACCCGGCAGTGGAATTCGATGATTTTGAGTTCGATCACTCTGTCTGGGAAGAAAAATTCTGGCCTGCCATCGCGACCCGCATCCCTGCCTTTGAAGCCGTAAAAGTTGTCCATTCATGGATTGGGCATTATGCCTACAATGTCCTCGACCAGAATGCCGTCATCGGCGCACATCCTGAAGCGATGAATTTTATTTTTGTCAACGGGTTTTCGGGTCACGGTTTTCAGCAATCGCCCGCAATGGGCCGGGGGGTCAGTGAACTGGTTGCCTACGGTGAATTCAGGGAACTGGACCTGTCGCCTCTGGGCTACGAAAGAATTTTGAAAAACGAGCCTTTCCTGGAAAAGGCCGTCATCTAGTCGGGTCCGGAGTGCGGGCTGCATGGACCATGAGAAACCCTTCGAGGCCTTGATCCGCGGCCTGGCGGTGGGAGCAAGCCATATCTGTTAGACTATCGCCCATGTTCCCCGCCACAACCCGCCTGCACCATTTGATCAACCTGGAAAAGTTCCCGTTGGACCGGCCGCAAAGCCGTTCATTTCATTCCCTGCGATTGCGTTGCAAGGACGAGTTGGCGACATCAGGCAGTACCAGCCTGGATGGTTTCCTGAAGCCCGAAATCTGCCGGGAAGCGGTCAAGGAAATCACTCCCATCCTGGACAGCCAATCCTTTACCCATCGACGGAAACACAATGTCTATTTTCTTGACGATGTTCCGGGAGTGGACCCCAATCACCCCGCACTGAAGAAAACCGAGACCATCAATCATACTGTCTGTGCGGACCAACTGGGGAATTGCATGGTCACGCGGATTTATGAATACCCGCCCCTGGTTCATTTTCTTTCCGGCATTATGGGGAAATCCGAACTTTTTACCATGGACGATCCCCTGGCACGGGTAAACGTCATGGCATACCGGCAAGGCGAAGCCCTTAACTGGCACTTTGACCGGTCGGAGTACACCGTCACCCTGTTGTTGCAGTCCCCGCAGGCCGGAGGCCAGTTTGAATACCGTGCGGATTTGCGCAACGACCAGGACCCCAATTACGATGGCGTGGCCCGGTTGCTTGCCGGCCATGATCCCGGCAAGTGCATACTGGACCTCAACCCCGGCACCCTGAATATTTTCAGGGGCCGGAACACGGCACATCGCCTGACCCCTGTTGAAGGAAATCGCGACCGGATAATCGCCGTGTTTTCCTACTATGAATTCCAGGGAAAAATGTTCAGTGAGCAAGAGAGGCTCGGCTTCTACGGACGGACGGCGTAGTGAGGGAAAGATGAGACATCAACAGGAAACAACGACATTCCAGCGGCCGTCAAGGTGGCCAGGGCACCCCTTCGTCAACAATCCAACAGAACAACCAGGTTCAATCAGCCAAAAAAGGTCGTGACTCTTCCGAACTAACCGTGATTCAAGGTTACTAACGATATTACTGAAACACTAAAGGAGCTCAACATGGTTCACATCAAAACCACCCGCAACTCGGAGATCAGCGAAAACCAGGTCACCGATGAGAAAGTTTACCGGCAACGGCGAAATTTTATTCGGACCGGTGTTGCCACCAGTGTGGGCATTTCGCTGGCCAGCTACTTCCCGGTTCTGGCACACGCCGCCGTCAGCAATCTGGCAGAGCGCATTTCCGGTGCCCGGAACACCCGCTCGCTGGACGAAGCCGACGAGTTGAATTCCCTTGAAGACATCACCCGTTACAATAATTTTTACGAGCTTGGCACCGGAAAGGAAGACCCTCATGAAAAGGCCGGGGCATTGGTGACAGACCCATGGTCGGTGACCATTGAAGGCGAATGTGAAAAACCCGGGACCTATGCCCTGGAAGATTTTCTGAAACCCGTAGGACTGGAAGAGCGCATTTACCGGCTGCGCTGTGTGGAGGCCTGGTCCATGGTGATCCCTTGGGTGGGTTTCCCGCTGGCCGACCTGATCAAGCAGTATCAACCGACCAGTGCCGCCCGCTATGTTGCGTTTGAAACCGTTTATGATGCCCGGAACCCCCTGCCCGGGCAGTACAGTCCCGTTCTGAAATGGCCATACCGCGAAGGTTTGAGAATGGATGAGGCCATGCACCCCCTTACCTTCATGGCAGTGGGGTTATACGGAAAGACGCTGCCTAACCAGAATGGAGCACCGCTCAGACTGGTTGTGCCCTGGAAATATGGTTTCAAAAGCATCAAATCCATTGTCAAAATTGAATTTACCGAATACGAACCACCGACAAGCTGGAATATGGCCAATGCCAGGGAATACGGGTTTTACTCAAATGTAAACCCGGAGGTTGCCCATCGCCGCTGGAGCCAGAAAAAGGAGCGCAGGGTAGGGGAATTGTTCAAACGGGATACGTTGATGTTCAATGGATACGAAGAGGTTGCCCATCTCTATGCTGACATGGATTTGCGAAAGAACTATTGATGCGTTCCCCCGGCCCCAGAAAAATCCGATGGGCTTGTAAGCCGGCAGTCCATGCCCTTCTGTTACTCCCGTTTGCATCCCTGCTCACCGGCTTTTTCACCAACTCACTGGGGGTCAATCCGGTAGAGTCCATTACGCATACGAGCGGAGACTGGGCGCTTCGGATACTCCTGATGACGTTGGCGATCACGCCTTTGGCCCGGCTGACCCGTTCCGGCTGGATGATCCAGTTCCGGCGATTGGTGGGCCTGTACTGCTTCTTCTATGTGTTGCTTCATTTTCTCACCTATCTCCTGTTTGATCTTTCGTTCGATTTTGGAGACCTGCTGGAAGATATCATCGAACGCCCGTACATCACGGTCGGGTTTGCCGGATTTGCAATCCTGTTCGCCCTTGCCGCAACCTCAACGGTGGCGATCAGGCAGCGGATGGGCCGTGCCTGGACCCGATTACACCAGGCCGTGTACGCGGCCGGGATTTTGGGTGTGGTTCATTTTCTTTGGATTACCCGGGTCGACGATACCGAACCCTTCATCTACGGTTTCGTCCTGGTGATCCTGCTGGGATACCGGGCGGCAAAAAAACTGCAGAAAAAAAGGGGCCGCACTCCCGGCAGAATGTTTCATTCCCAGAAAATCCGCACCCCGTAAGGGCCTCTGTCCGGACTCCTTTTTTGGAGTGGGCAAGAAGAGATTGCAAAGCAAACGGTGACTGCCGCCTGGCGACACTTCATCCGGCTGTTACCGCGCTCGCCATCGAAAGGTCCCGATCCATGGAACGAATCCGGCACACCTGTTTCAGGAGACCGGACAATACGGTACTATCCTGTACCAGCGCTTGTTTCGCCTTTGGTATCATCGGGTTATGGTGGTCCAGGTTTTTTCTTGTCGAAGGAGTACAGGTCTTATCGGGTTCAACCCTGCAATGGTGCTGCATGGAAATACATCAATACCTGAAAAAATTCAACCGTACCGGGACCGTCACGCTGGTGGGGCCGCTGGCTGAACAGCCAGGACGGATCACCGAACCGGTCATATATGTTGATGGCGGGTCCCGTTCCCGGGTTGAGGGAACGGGTCTCTCGGTGGGTGATGGCGACTCATTTGATGGGAAAATCGATATTCTCCTGAACCCGGAAAAGAATTTTTCCGACCTTGCATTCGCACTCGAACACATTCCCCAGGAATATGATGCGGTGGTTGCCACGGGCTTCCTCGGTGGCCGCAGGGACCATGAAATGTTCAATATCGGTGAGGCCCATCATTTCCTTAAATCCAGGGCGAACCCGACCACCATCGATTTTGACGGGGAACTCACCGGGTATTCCATGGGAAACTGGGCGTTCCACAGAAACGGCCTTTTCAGCGTGGCGGTGGTTGAAACCACACATGTCCAGATGACCGGTGCATGCCGCTACCCCTGTGCCGAGAGGACCGAATTTAAACCTTTCTCTTCCCTGGGACTGAGTAATATCGGGACAGGGACCATCTGCATGATGAGCGAAGGTCCCGTATTTATCCTCTTTGAGGACCTTTGAACACGACTGCCCAGGCGGAACATTGCCCGATGAGCGATTTATTTGATTTCAAGACCCGGCCATCGGGGTATGCCGTGATGGGAAACCCGGTGACACACAGCAAGTCCCCCCTGATCCACCACCTGTTTGCACAGCAAACCGGTATTGAAATCCGGTATGACCGAATCCAGGTCGATGTCGGGGGGTTCCGGCAGGCAGTCAGTCATTTTTCTGCCAATGGCGGTGCGGGCCTGAATATTACCGTGCCATTCAAGGTTGAAGCCTGGCAACTGTGCCAAACGGAAAAAAGCAGGATCAGTCCCCGTGCGCAACTGGCTGAATCCGTCAATACGCTGCAATTCAATGGCGATGGAACCCTCTTTGGGGACAACACGGACGGACCGGGCCTGGTGGCGGACCTGCAAAACAATCTTGGGTTCGGCATCCAGGACAAATCCATTTTGTTGATTGGTGCGGGCGGGGCCGTACGAGGCGTGCTGGGCTCCCTGCATGAATGCAATCCCGAACGGATCGTCATCGCCAATCGTACCGCGGATAAGGCGGTTCGTTTAAGCAAACGATTTGACCAGAGGGTGGAAGGGACGGGGCTGCACCGTGTTCCCAACGATGAATTTGACCTGGTGATCAATGGGACTGCCGCCAGCCTTGGGGGCACACTGCCGGGGATTGACAAGAAATGCCTCGGTGCGGATACCGCGGTCTACGACATGATGTATGCAGACCAGCCGACCGTATTCATGAAGTGGGGGCTGTCAAATGGTGCTGCGCACGCCCACGACGGCCTTGGGATGCTGGTGGAACAGGCCGCGGAATCATTTTATGTCTGGCATCGGCAACGCCCGGACAGCCAGCCCGTGATCCATGCCATCAGAAAGGAGCATGGCAAGACCAGCCCCCCTGGCAACCTGTGCTGATGGCTCCCTGCCACATGGCGTGCGGTTGTCAGCAACCATTGCGCACTGAATACAGGGGCCCGGTTTTGCCCGCCCCGGTATGGAAAGAACAAAAATAGTGCTTGCCGAAAGAGATTCAGAGGGATACACTCGGCCCATGAACTTGATTGCAGTCAATCTGATCGTCTCTACCGAGCCTATGCGAGCCTGTTGTTGCTGTACAACGGGGAGCGCCGGCTTGTCCAATTTTGCGTATACACTAGGTTTCTAATCCCCGAATTCACATCCGACGCTCCCCGAAACCCGACCCAGGTCCCAGTCCCTTGGGGTTTCTATTTCACTATTGGAGCGTTGCAGGATGTATCAATATTCCCAGACCGATCAGCACTTGGTGGATCAACGTGTTGTTCAATTTCGAAACCAGACCGACCGTTATCTGAACGGCGATTTGTCAGAAGACCAGTTCCGGCCCCTGCGGCTGATGAATGGTCTCTACATCCAACGGTATGCGCCGATGTTGCGCATTGCCATTCCCTACGGAGAGCTGAATTCGAGGCAGCTGCGAATGCTTGCCCGGATAGCACGGCAATACGACCGGGGTTACGGGCACATTACGACCCGGCAAAACATACAATTCAACTGGTTAAAGCTGGAACAGGTACCGGACCTGCTTGCCGACCTGTCTTTGGTGCAAATGCATGCCATACAGACCAGTGGCAACTGCATTCGGAATATTACCTCTGACCACCTCGCGGGGATTGATGCGGCGGAAATAGAAGATCCACGCCCGTGGTGTGAAATCATCCGGCAGTGGGCCACCTTGCATCCGGAATTTCTTTATCTTCCCCGTAAATTCAAGATTGCAGTCACCGGGTCTGAAAATGACCGGGCCGCGATCTTGGCACACGATATCGGATTAAGGCTTGTGCGGAATCCGGGACAGGAAACCGGTTTTCAGGTATTTGTGGGCGGCGGCCTGGGCCGCACCCCGGTGGTCGGAAAACTGCTTCATGAGTTCCTGCCGAAACACCATCTGTTGTCCTATCTTGAGGCCATCCTGCGCGTATACAACCTGCACGGCCGGCGTGACAACAAATACAAGGCACGAATCAAAATTCTGGTCAACAGCATGGGAATCCAGGCATTTGGGCAGGCGGTGAATGACCGGTTCCAGGAGATCCGGGACGGGAAACTCACCCTCACCGATGACCGGATTGAACAAATAAAATCCCGATTTGCAAGGCCGGTCATGAATGTGTCGCTTCCTGCCCGTATACACTGCAACCCTGCCGGGGCTGGCCGCACTGTACCGGACCGGGATGCCTTTGAAAACTGGAAAGCACAAAACACTCTGCGTTCCAAGTATGCGTCATTCCACTCTGTTTTCATTTCGCTGAAAAAAGAAAATGTGGCCCCTGGGGATATCAGCGCCGAGGAAATGGATGTGCTGGCCGGCCTGGCTGACCGCTACTCCGGCGGCCTTGTCCGCACCACCCACCGACAGAACCTGCTATTGCCCCTGGTCCATGCAGACCATCTGTATCCGCTCTGGAAGGATCTTCAAAAATCCGGCCAGTCGAATACGAATATACAGACTGTTCAGGATATCATCTGCTGCCCGGGCCTGGAATTTTGCAGCCTGGCGAACACCACCTCCATTCCCATCGCAATTGAGATCCAGAACCGGTTTACGGACCCGCTCGAGCTGAAATCCCTGGGTGACATCCAGATCAAGATTTCCGGGTGCATGAACGCCTGCGGTCATCACCACATTGGGCATATCGGAATACTGGGGGTGGACAAGAAAGGCGAGCAATGGTTTCAGATCACACTCGGAGGCCGTGCTGACCAGAACCTGAAACTGGGCACACGCCTGGGTCCTGCAGTGAGCCGGGATCACATCTCCGGGTGTGTCGAATCGGTCATTCGGCAATACCTGAAACTGAGGTCAGGACCTGATGAAACCTTTCCGGACACCTTCGAGCGCGTGGGTCTCACTCCCTTCAAGGAGGTGGTTTATGGGCAATAGCGGTACCGACCCTGCTCTGCCCGACCCCGCGCAGATGCCATTCACCCCATCCTCTCCAGGCGGGCCTCCCCCGGACCTGGTGGTTGTCCCGTCCCATATCGAAACCCGTTCCTGGATTGATGCCCTGACCCCAGATCATTGTGTCCTCGTTTATACCGAGCGCTTTGATGATGGCAGGGTCTTCAGCCTCGGACGACAAATCCGGATCGCGAGTTTCAGCGGTCGCCTGATTGCGGCCGGAGAATTTCTTCCGGACCAGCTGGACAGCCTGGCCCGTTGCGGCTTCAGTCACCATTTGCCGCTTTCAAGCCTGGCAGACGGGTCCGCAGGCGCCGTTCTTGAAAATCTGGTCGCGCTGCCCCGGCCGGCCGGGCCCGATCACCCGGGCGATCACTTCACCCCGGAGAATGACATGTCTTCCTCAACCCCATGACCATCCATCCCGATTCGTTGTTTCCGGTTTTTGTCAACACCGCATTTGACGGGTGGGTCCGCGGGGCCGGGGCGGTCCGGCCCCGCCTTTTCTAGCCCGACTTCCGCAACTCGGCACCAAAAAAAATATAACGGATTGATTTAATT
>WTGA01000135.1 GCA_011523765.1 Gammaproteobacteria bacterium | reverse complement strand
TCATTAAAAAACTGCCGGAACCACCGGATGGCCGCCTCCCGTGTTTCCATGGCCTCATGATACCGGTCAGCAGAAATCGTGCCTGCGATTTTCATGGATGCCCGAAAGGTGTCACTGACCCGGTCGTCATGATGGACTCTTTCATCGTGCAGGCAGCGATACATTTCATAACCATAGATGACCCGGTGGCATTCGATCAACACCGAAAACGACCGGGGGGCCGGAATGGCTTCAATCTGCCCGCCCAGCTCCTGGATGGCTTCCTTGCAACCGGCTGCACAACTCTCGGAGTATCGGTCGGCATAAGGCAGGTCAATCCATACAAAGTTGGGCTCGATGGGGACCTCGGACAAATAGCCTTGGAGGTTCCCGGGACGGGGAGCGAGGTAGGTCGCGTCATCATTCGCATCATATCCTCCGAGCACATCGCACAGGAATGCGGCATCATCCGGATTCCGGGCAAACAGGCCCAGCTGGTCCAGGGTGGGAGAGGTCTGAAACACCCCCCGTCTGGAAAGAATCCCGCGACTGGGTTTGAACCCGTAAACGCCGCAATACGACGCGGGGCGGATAACGGAACCGTTGGTCTGGCTGCCTATGGCCAGGGGAACATGGCCTGCGGCGACTGCGGCGGCAGACCCGCTGGAAGATCCGCCCGGGCTGAATTGACGGTGATGGGGATTCCGTGTGGCCGCCTCCTGCATGTAGGCGAACTCGGTGGTCACGGTCTTGCCGAGAATCACTGCGCCGGCTTCCCTCAGCTTTTCAACCACCGCGCAATCCGCATCGGGCTGTCTGCCGTGATACACCGGTGACCCGCATTCAGTCGGATAAATGACCGTATCGAAGATATCCTTGATGCCGACGGGAATCCCGTGAAGTTTGCCGAGAGGTTTGCCCCGACGGCGGATATCGTCCAGGGCCCTTGCCTGTTCCAGCGCGGACTCCCGGTCCAGATGTGCCCAGGCCCCGATTTCAGGTTCCGTCGCATCGATCCTGTCGAGGCAGTTCTGAACCAGTGCCTCCGAACGCAGGGAACCCTCGTGGATTGCCCGCACACACTGCCGAACGCTATCGGGTCCGTTTTCCGCTGCCTCACCCATCGGACACCAGCCGGGTCAGGGGATGTACGGCCCAAACAGGTAATCCGGAAACCACAGGGCAATTTCAGGAAACATGTACATCAGAAACATGCAGAAGATCACAATGGACAGGTAGGGCATGATACCCCTGAAGATCTGCATCAGTTCGATCTGGTTCTTCAGCACTCCCTTGAGGTAGTAGGCCGACATCGCCATCGGAGGGGTCAGGAAAGAGGTTTGCAGATTCAGTGCCACCAGCATGGCAAAGAAATAGGGATTGACCCCGAATGTATCCAGCATGGGCAGGAAAATGGGCACAAAGATGATCAGGATTTCCGACCACTCCAACGGCCATCCCAGCAGGAAGATGATGGCCTGCACCATGACCAGAAACTGCCACGGTTCCAGTTCCAGGGCGAGCACCCAATGCTCAATGACATCATGGCCCCCCAGGTAGGAGAAGACCGAAGCGAAGGTCCAGGAGCCCACGAACATCCAGCATACCATAGCGGTCGCTTTCGCGGTCAGAAAGACCGACTCCTTGATCTTGATCCAGGTCAGGGACCGGTAGAGCACAGCCAGAACCAGCCCGCCCAGGGCCCCCATTGCGGCAGCCTCCGCAGGGGTTGCAAGCCCACCCAGGATCGAGCCGAGCACCAGCATGATCAGTATGGTCAGGGGTACGAATGACGTCAGCAACTGCAGATAAATCTCGCTGGGCCGGATTCGGTCATCCATCACAGGCTTGGGGGCTATCCCCGGATTGAGCATGACCCGGCCGATCACATAGATGATATACATGGATGCCAGCAAAAATCCCGGAAACACCGCGGCGGCATACAACCGCAGGGGAGACAGCTCGGCAATGGCCGCATAGACAATCAACATGATGGAGGGCGGAATGAGAATCCCAAGGGTCCCGCCCGCACAGATCACACCCGCACTGAAATCCTTTCGGTAGTGGGCCTTGGCCATCGCCGGAAACGCCAGCAATCCCATCAGGGTCACCACGGCTCCGACAATCCCGCTGGCCGTTGAAAACACCGCACACGTAATCAGGGCGGCAATGGCCATGGAACCCGGCAGATTTCTGGCCGCCAGCTGCAGCGAAGAGAACAGGCGATTGACGATATTGGCCCGCTCCACCACGTAGCCCATGAACAGAAACAGGGGAATCGCCACCAGCGTATCATTCTCCATCACCGAATAGGTATTCTGGTTCAAGAGGTAGAAGATCTGGTTGTTGAAGGCATCGGCAATGACTTCAATGGACCCGGCCTGGTGATAGGCGTAGTATCCGAAACCAACCCCCATTGCGATCAGCGTAAATGCAATGGGAAAGCCGAGCAAAACCAGGACGATAAACAGTCCAAGCATCAGGATTGCAATTTCCGGATTGGTCATGGTTTGGAGGGGGGCAGGGTATGCAGGCGACAGGGGAAACGCAAAGCGGCGGTTACCTTATGGTTGGACCGGCCGCCCCGGCCATCAGGGCCTGTTCGGTCTCCTTCACATCCTCCAGCCTCTCCAGCCACTGGCCGGACCGCATGGCCAGCCAGGACCTGAGGAGTTCCGCGAACCCCTGGATGATCAGCAGACCCCCCGCAAAGGGAATCAGCGTCTTGAAAAAATAAACCTGTATTCGTGCCGGGCTGTTCCAGCTCACTTCCTGGTAACGCCAGGAATCCGCTGCAATTTCAGCACCAAACCAGAATAATGCCAGCATTCCGGGGAAAAAGAAGAGCAGATACAGCACAAAATCAATCGATGCCTGCACCCTGACCGGAAACAGGCGATACAGGACATCCCCCCGGACATGGGTGTCCTGGGCCAATGCGTAGGGACCCGCCATCAGAAACAGGCCGCCGTACATCTGCACCATCATATCGAACGCCCAGACAGTAGGTGCGTTCAGAACATATCGAACAAACACCTCATAGGAAACAGAGAAAGTCAGGATCAGGATACACCAGCCAAAAGCGCGGCCCACCCAGATGCTCAGACTTTCGATGATATAAATGAGCTTGGTCATGGTGGCTTCCGCAGGTTGCCGGAAGTAACAAAGCGGGGGCCGAAACGGCCCCCCGCAACCACAAATGATAAACGGCTATCCGATGAAGGAATCAACCAAAATGATGGCTGTACGCCAGCTTGTAATCGGGCTGATTCAGATTCAGATAGTTCATGACGGTTTTCGCATAGGATTTTTGGGACTCAATGACCCTGGCAAAAAACTCATCTCCTTCAGACATGCGGTTAATGACGATATCCCAGGCCTTGAGCTGCTCAGCCATGACCGAGTCCGGTGTACGGTAAACGTTGACCCCCTGCTCAGTGGCCAGGGTAACCAGATCATCCGCATACCGCTGCGTGTTGTGCCAGTAGAAATTGGAATTTTCCGCTTCGGAAGCATATTTCAAAATCGCTTTCAGCTCATCGGCAAGCCCGTCGTATTTCTGCTTGTTGAAGGTCACTTCAAAGAATTCCTGGGACTGGTGAAAACTGGCAAGATGATAATGCTTGGAGACATCCTGCATACCGAAATCACGATCCGATGTTGGGTTGTTGAATTCGGCCGCATCAATCAGACCGGATTTCATGGCCGGCTGGATTTCACCCCCGGGAAGCTGTACCACGGACATGCCCATTTCGAGCAGGACATCTGCCGCAAGCCCAACGGTACGATACTTCAGCCCGGCCATCTGGCTGGCATCCTTGATCTCCTCTTTAAACCAGCCAAGCGGTTGCGCCGGCATGGGGCTGTTGAAGAAACTGACCAGATTCAGGCCAAGCGTGCCCATCAACTCGTCGAACAGTTCCTGTCCACCGCCATAGTGTACCCATCCGAGCACTTCCTGGCTCGACCAGCCGAAACACGGCCCGGTACCAAACAGCGACGCGACCGGCGACTTGGAATACCAGTACGCCGGAACGTAATGCGCGGCGTCCAGAACGCCTCGATGCACCGCATCCTGCATCTGGCTGGTTTTGACCACAGAGTTTACGGGAAGCAGTTCAATCTGCAGTGCATCGCCTGCCATGGCATTGACACGGTCCACATAAGATTTCGCGTTTTCAAGAAAAATACCCCCTCCCCAGGCAGCCTGCATTTTCAGGGTAACGGGTTCCGCTTTGACAATCGCTGGTGCTACAAGGGTGCCCGCTGCTGTCGCGGTGGCTGCCACTGCGGACCCTTTTAAAAATTTACGCCTGGAGTTTGGTTCTGACATGGAGATTCTCCTCTACATTTTTTCGACAACTGAATATTGAATGGCAGGACAACGCATCGTTTCCTGTTATTAAGAATTATTGATTAAAACAATAACAGGTGGATAGTACTGTATGCTGGTGCAGCGGGCAAGAAATAGAGTTGCCAAACCGCCAACAGCCACTCTCATCCATGGTCCGGAGAGCATGTGAAGCGGGACGGATCCCGTTACACGGAGGGGTTGGGTGGGCTGGTTGCGGGTGGACACCGGAGAAAGGCCGGGTTCAACCCCACTTGCGCAACCCGGCACTAAACAACACAACTCATTAGATTGGGTCAAACCGACCCCCTGGGGTCAGCACTGCAGCCCACACCGGTTTTCAGAAATGCCCCTCCGCAGGCCTGCTGTCAAGAGCGTATTGATCAGGACAAGCAGGCAGTCAGGAACATCTAACTGCCGGAAACACCTTGACAACCGCACCCCCTGCCTCGTGGAACAGCCACTGAAACAATTGGGTATCGGTCCGCGACCGGTGTCCCCGGCAAGTTCGTGCTCACCGCTGACCGGCGCCGGAATCCGACCGGCACAATTGTCCGGGACGTGGGAATGCTGAAGTGGTCGGTCCGGCCGACCCCAAACTGACGGCCGAAACATTCGAGACGAGGCAGCAAAGACGCTCCCGCACCGCCCCGAAAACCTTCCGTCCAAAAAATCGACCATCGATCCGATGTTTGGGTGAGAAATTTCCTGGCGGGAATCGCTGATACCCCTATCGAGATATCGGGAATGCGGGACAGGAGTGCTAGAATTTTCCATGATTGATGCAACAGGGAATTTCCCATGGGTGAAAAACAAATACTGATTGCCGAAATGCTGGAAATGCAGCGCAAGTTTATCGAACACGAGCGCGAGCATGGACTGGACCAGGAAGAGTACTGGCTCGACAACGAAGGCCATCCGTTGTACAACTACCGGAAAATTTACACGGAAAAGGCGAATCGCCTGGTCGAACTGGCCCATGAAGACAAGGGCTCCAGCCGTTAACCTCCACCCGGCGGCATCCAGATCCGTGAAATCAGGGAAACCATGATTTTCCGGCATGCGGATTCGCGATAAATGGCGGACGGACACACCACGCTCGGCGGATGACAAGGCCTCGGCGGTCGCCTATATCATTTGGCAGATCGGGCTGACCTATTGCAAAAACCTGCACCAGCAGGAGTTTGACTATGACTCGGACGAACAGCGGGTGCGGGTCATCCGGGAATATCTGATCTACCTTTGCCATGCCACGGACCGACTGGCCTATGACCTGCTTTGTGAAGACCAGCGCCAGAAAATTCTGCCGCCCCTGGTGCACCAGGTTGCCCGCCACCACCAGCGGAATACGGAAGAGGTACTGGGACCGGGCAATTACCAGGCGGAGTTCATCGAACTCGCGAACAGACGGTTTGAGGGGTACTCAAAGGGAACGTTCGAAAATGGGTTGCCCGGCTACTCGGCCAGGCGGTTTTTGGGGAACACCATCCAGGAAATAATGGGAAATTCCCAGAAAAACAAATGGATCGTGCAACAGGTGATTGATATCGATGCACCCGAAGCGGCCGAGCTCCTGTTCAAAAGCGCCCGGAAACTGCTGGCCCCATCCGAACGGCCGGCTTGAAGGTTCCATGATCCACGATCGAAGAGGCGGGCTGCGGCCCATCATGAAAACGACCCGGCATGCGGTCCTCTGCCTTCTGCTCGCCTTCGCGGTCGCATCCGTCCACGCAACCCTCCCACCGGGTAAATCCGCACGCTGGGACACCCGTGAGATGGCCAACCGGATGCTGGCGGAAGAAAGCGTCCCTCCCCCGTCCTGGACCCTGGGGAACGCGACCGGCTCGCCACGAGGGTCCGGGATGTCCTGAAGAAAATCCGTGCCCGGCACCCTGCGATGGGCGCGATCCGTGCCCGGATGCGCCATCACTCCAGCCGGATACCCAGCCGCCCCGCACCGGCAACGCTGGCTTCGACGCGCTGAACACCCGCCTGGAACTCGACAGGATCGTGCCGCTTGCATACCCCGGCCACCTGTTGCAGCACTTTTCGGGTGACCTGGACATTGAAGCTGCCATCCGCGCCTACACGGCCCTGGACACGGTACAGCATGCCGCTCCAGACCTCCTGCCGGGAGACGGCCCCGATGTCTACGTTACACGCCGGGACAATCGCTGGTTCGTCACGTTCCGTGAAGCATGGGGCGACTGCCCGTCAGGCTGCATCCACAGCCGGTTCCACCGCTTTGTCGTCGAACACAACACTCCGGAAACTGGCAAACCCCGGGACCTGACCGGCACTCCATCAACCCTGCTCCCGCAACGGACACCGGCAGCTCCGGGCCGGACTGGCCGGGGATCAGGCCGGAGCCACACTGTCTGCCCGGAACTCCCGGACCTGGGCCGTGTCCCGGTTGCCGCCGTCCTCATACCCCGCCTGGTAGGCATCCGTCAAACGCTGTTCTTCCCGCAGCGGATTGCCGAGGTAACCGCCAATCCAGCCCTGGATGTACTCCCGGTCTGCGCCCATCTTTTCCAGCTGGTCAATCGTTTCGTAATACATGGTCAATAAGGGATACTCCAGATCAATGATGCATGGTTTTTTCATTCAAGTTGTACCGGATTGGCGCGTGATAAACAATACTCATCCGGTATGCTTGTGGAGATATGCATTACGGGATATGGGAATTGCCGACACCCCCGCATTATTCTACCGTAACGGGTCAGCATGCAGGCATGCACTGGCCCGGGCCGGGGTGATAAAATGCGGTGTTTTACCCTTTGCCCCAACCCTGCTGGAAATATACCAGGAAAATCACATGAATATTGCCGATGATCGATTTCCCAATGCTCCGCTGGACTGGTCCGTTGAGACGGCCGAAAGCATTGCACGCAGTGAAGGGATCGAACTGACGGAAGATCATCTGGAAATTATCCGGGCAGTCCAGCTTTATGTCGCAAACCACGACTGTCATGATATCAATGTCCGGGAACTGCTCGATGCCCTCGACGAAAAGTTTCATCACAGGGGGGGCATGAAATACCTGTACCGGCTTCTGCCCGGCGGACCCGTGGCCCAGGGTTGCCGGTTTGCAGGCATCCAACCTCCTGCCGGGTCCGTGGACTACGGGTTCGGCAGCGTGCAATAGCACGCTCCCGCGCCTGGACCGAAAATTGATTTCGCCCATTCAACGACTGCTGGTCGTCAACCGGGGGGAAATTGCTATCCGGGTATTCCGCAGTGCCCGGGAACTGGGTATTACTCCCGTGGCGATTTACAGTTTCGAGGACCGCTATGCCTTGCATCGGTTTCAGGCGGATGAAGCGTACCAGGTGGGCGAAGCGGGGGAGCCGATCAAGAATTACCTGAGCATCCACAAGATTATCCGGCTGGCGAAGGAAAAGGAGATTGATGCCATCCACCCGGGCTATGGATTTCTGGCTGAAAATCCGGAATTTGCCAGTCATTGCCGCCGGGAAGGCATTCTTTTTGTCGGGCCGTCCACCGACACCTTGAAAGCGCTGGGAGACAAAACCTCTGCAAGGACGATTGCCGAAGGGGTCGGCATTCCCATCCTCGGCGGCACAAACCGTGCCATCCGAAATCTGGAAGATGGCCATGCCCTGGCATCGAAAACCGGATACCCCATCATGCTCAAAGCCGCCCACGGCGGCGGCGGCAGAGGGATGCGAAAGGTCCGGGACAAGTCTTCCTTTGAAGCGGCATTTCTCGCCTCCCAGCGCGAATCTCTTTCGGCGTTCGGCAGTACCGACATTTTCATTGAAAAATTGATCACCAATGCCCGGCATATCGAAGTTCAGATACTGGGCGACCAGCACGGAAACCTGGTCCATTTATACGAAAGGGATTGTTCCGTCCAGCGTCGTTACCAGAAAGTCGTGGAAATTGCCCCCGCCCCAACGCTTGATCCTGGACTGCGGAAGGAAATCTGTGAGGCAGCGTGCAAGGTTGCCCGGTCCGCCAACTACCAGAATGCGGGCACGGTCGAGTTCCTGCTCGACGAAGACACCGGCAGGTTCTACTTTATCGAGGTCAACCCAAGAATCCAGGTGGAACACACCGTCACCGAAGAAGTGACCGGAATTGACATTGTCCGTTCCCAGATCCTGGTTGCACAGGGCTATTCCCTTGGCAGCGATGAGATCGACCTGCCCAGCCAGGACGTGGTCAAGACCCATGGGTTTGCCATGCAGTGCCGGGTTACGACCGAAGACCCGACCAACAATTTCATGCCGGACTACGGACGGCTGACACAATACCGGTCCTCCAGTGGTTTCGGCATTCGCCTGGACGCGGGCAGCGCCTTTGCCGGAGCCATCGTAGTGCCTTACTTCGATTCCCTTCTTGTAAAGGTTACGGCCAGAGCCCGGACCTATGATGCGGCCATCAAGCGCATGAACCGTGCGCTCAATGAGTTCCGGGTCCGGGGCGTCCTGACCAATATCCCCTTTCTTTTGCGACTGATTGACCATCCGACGTTTCAGGGCGGCCGGTGCACCACCACGTTTGTCGACAACACTCCCGGCCTGCTGGATTTCAAGGTGCCTCCAAGCCGCACTTCCAAACTGCTTTCCTATATTTCGAATACCATTGTGAACGGGAATGACGAGGTGAAGGAACGCCCCGTTGCAACCAGACGGTCGCCGGTGGCGATCCCTAAATCCGATTCCCTGTCGGTCCCGAAGGGCACACGGGACATTTTTCTGGACCAGGGAGCCGCGGGGCTGCAGCAGTGGATCCATCACCAGACAAAGCTGCTGATTACGGACACGACTTTTCGCGATGCCCATCAATCGCTGTTCGCAACGAGATTGCGGACGATCGACATGCTCAACATTGCCCAAAGCTACTCCAGGCTGGCACCCGACCTGTTTTCGCTGGAAATGTGGGGGGGGGCCACCTTCGACACTTCCATGCGCTTTCTCAAGGAAGACCCCTGGAAACGGCTGAGCGAGATGCGCGAACTGGTTCCCAACATTCTGTTCCAGATGCTGTTGAGATCCTCCAGTGTGGTGGGGTATATCAATTACCCGGACAATGTGGTCCGGGAATTCATCCGGGAGTCCGTGGATGCCGGGATGGATCTGTTCCGGGTGTTTGATGCCCTGAACTGGATCCCCAACATGGCCGTCGCCATGGACAGCGTGCTCAAATACGGGGGAATCTGTGAAGCAACGATTTGCTACAGCGGCGATATCCTGGACCCCGGTCGCAAGAAATACACCCTGGAATACTACCTGCAAAAAGCGCGGGAACTGGAGGACATGGGCGCGCATATTCTCTGCATCAAGGACATGGCGGGACTGCTGAAACCCGATGCCGCCACGCTGCTGATCCGGTCGATCAAGCAGGAGGTGAAGGTTCCGGTCCACTTCCACACCCACGATACCTCCGGATTGCAGGCGGCCTCCATCTTCAATGCTGCAGCAGTTGGTCTCGATATCGCCGATGCGGCCATGGCGCCCCTGTCCGGAGGCACCTCGCAACCCAACCTGAACACGGTGGTTGCCGCATTGCAGTTCAGCCAGCGTGCAACCCGGCTGGATACCGGAAACCTCGACCAGCTGGCCGACTACTGGCGCTCTGTACGCGAGTATTATGTGCCGTTCGAGTGCGAGACACTGCCGGCCTCTGCGGACCTCTACCAGCACGAAATGCCGGGCGGCCAATACACCAACCTGTACGAGCAGGCCCGGGGACTGGGCCTGGCGGACCGCTGGGTCGAAGTCTGCGAAACCTATGCGTCGGTGAACCAGTTGTTTGGCGATATCATCAAGGTCACCCCCACCTCCAAGGTGGTGGGGGACATGGCCCTGTTCATGGTCTCCAACAATTTGACCGCAGACGACGTCCGCAACGGAGACCGCGAGCTGGCCTTCCCGCAATCGGTTGTGGACCTGATGAGCGGCCGCATGGGCAAGCCCCACCAGGGTTTCCCCAAACGCATACGGGACCGGGTGTTGCGAGGGGAGAAACCACTGTCGACGCGGCCGGGGAAAAGTCTGCCCCCGGCGGATTTTTCAGGAGCCAGAGGCACGCTGGAGGAAAAGGGGCTGGAAAATCCTGAAATGAAGGATATTCTTTCCTGGGTGCTTTATCCCGGTGTATTCGAGGGTCTCCTGCAGCATCAGCTGGAATACGATGATACCAGCCACCTGCCGACCCCGGTTTATTTTTACGGCCTGAAGCCCGGCGAGGAAATTACCGTCGATGATGAATTCGGCCAGGCATTGATCATCAAGTTCCAGACCGTCAGCGACCCGCATCAGGATGGAAGGCGAACTGCATTTTTCGAGGTCAACGGGCAACCCAGGGAAGTGCTGGTCAGCGACCTGAGCCTGGTTTCAAGCGTGGTGTCACATCGCAAGGCAGACCCGTCAAACAGCCGTCACATGCCGGCCCCCATGCCGGGGATGGTGGTCAGCGTCGCGGTCTCTCCGGGCGACATCGTCCGGAAAGGACAGGCTGCCATGACCCTGGAGGCCATGAAAATGGAGTCTACCCTGTATTTCGAAAAAGCCGGCAGGGTTTCAGAACTTCTTGTGACCACGGGGGCACAGGTGGAAGCCGGTGACCTTTTGACCATCCTGGAGTAGCGGGCCCGGACCCGTCCGAACACGATTTTTGAATCCTTAACCCACTGACAGAGAACTCACAATGCCCTCACTTTTGCCCGAACTCGATCCCTCCGGACTGCTCGAATATTCTGTTGTATTCACTGACCGGTCCCTGAACCATATGTCCGACAGTTTTCAACAGGTGATGACAGACGTATCCGATACCCTTCGGGAAGTATACCGTGCCGAGACCGTTGTGCTGGTTCCCGGCGGCGGCACCTATGCCATGGAGGCCGTGGCCCGCCAGTTTGCCACCGGCAAGCAGTGCCTGGTCCTGCGCAACGGGTTCTTCAGTTACCGCTGGACCCAGATTTTTGAAATGGGCCGGATCCCTGCGGAACACACCGTTTTAAAAGCCCGGATGATTGCCGACGAACCCCGGGCACCGTTCGCGCCGGCAAACATCGAAACCGCGGTGCAGACCATCCGGAAGCTGAGGCCGGACCTGGTGTTCGCGCCCCATGTGGAAACCTCCGCAGGCATGATTCTGCCCGATGATTACCTGCAGCGTATCGCCGGCGCCGTCCACGAAGTGGGGGGATTGTTCGTGCTGGACTGCATCGCGTCCGGGGCCATGTGGGTCGACATGAAAGCAACCGGGGTCGATATCCTGATCAGCGCACCACAGAAAGGCTGGAGCGCCTCTCCAAGCAGCGGACTGGTCATGCTCAATGAAAATGCCGTGAAAATCATGGAGTCCACCACCAGTTCCAGCTTTTCCTGCGACCTGAAGAAATGGCACCAGATCATGCAGGCATACGAACATGGCGGGCATGCCTACCATGCCACCATGCCGACCGATGCCCTAGTCGGCCTGAGGAACGCCATGAATGAAATGCGGGAGTTCGGGTTTGAAAACGGGAAACAGGCCCAGGCAGAGCTCGGAAGCCGGGTCCGGCAGTTGTTGACGGCCAGGGGAATCCACAGCGTGGCGGCGCCGGGATACCAGGCTCCGGGTGTCGTCGTCAGTTACACGGACGACCCGGATATCCACAACGGCAGCAAATTTTCCGCCCAGGGCCTGCAGATTGCTGCCGGGGTGCCCCTGATGTGCGACGAACCCGAGGGCTTCCGAACATTCCGAATCGGACTGTTCGGTCTCGACAAGCTCACGGATATCCAGCGCAGTGCCGACAATCTCGACAGGGCGGTCGGACAAATCTTCTAG